>CAYFPZ010000022.1:0-13290 GCA_964345105.1 Hadarchaeota archaeon (SeqCode) | reverse complement strand
TTTTGAAACTACCATGAACCTATATTTCCACGTTGCATTTCTGCCACGGTATCGCTTTAACCCCGTTCGCATTATAAATTTTAACCTTCATTTCCACTGAAAGTTTTTAGGTTAGCTATCTCAAATCGATGTGAAAGTGGTATCAAACTCTAAGAACGAATAGTTGGTGAGGCTGGATCTTGATCGCTCCAGAGTATGTAGCAACGCTAGACCCGTTCGGAGATGAGGCAAAGAAGCTGGTGGAGAAGTCACCCCCGCTGGATTCGATGCCGCAGGAAGTAGTCGATCGAGCTATCGAGCGCGTGAAATGGTCAAGCAAAGATATGGTGGTTGAGTCTGATATCGAGGCGGTTCGAGCTGATGTGCTCTCTTTTTACCTCATGTGTCAGGGCGTGGCCGCAGTTTCGTACCCCTACTCACGCGAGGCCCGCTTGATAAGTGACGCGACAAAGGATACGATCAAGTATCGCATGTACGACCTCTTCAAGCGCGGGCATGGGAATTTGTGTTTGGAAGTGGTTAAGCGTTCGATTAAACTCGTTGAGCTGGAGGGCGGCGATGGGGTCAAGCTTGGCAGCGTAGAAATTCCTCGGGAGGATCTCTACAAGATACGTGACCGACGCCTCGCGGAGGACGGCGTAGAGACCATAGACGATCGCTTACTCCCACAATATTTGCCCAGATATGCAGTGCGCTGGACGGATATGGCTCCCCTACTCAGACATCGGCGCGCCGAGCTGACGAAGTTTTATCTGGTGAACGGCAGGGCGGTGATCACCCCTCGCGCTCTCTGGGATCTTTTTTCGGCCTTCATAGCTGTGCGAACAGAGGAATACGTGACATCAGTATACGAGCGCTTCTCCGATGTTGGGGCGCCGCCCAAGCGGCTTACCGAAGTTGGCGAACGGATTTCCTTGCTTTTGCCTCCGGAACTTGAGCTTCGCGAGAGGTTTGCGCGCGTTCCGGGAGGAAAGCTTCGCCCGGAGTCATTCCCTCCTTGCGTGAAAATAGCCATGGGCGGGGTCGGCTCGGGGGTGAGGAACTACGCGATCACGGTTCTACTGACTTCGTTTCTCTCTTACGCGCGCGTTTCTCCCTCGGGCAGGGTCGCCAATCGGATTGGTGATTTCATCAAGGACATTTCGGTCGTTCGGGATGAGATCGCAGCTCCAATTTTTGAAGCGGCCGAGCGATGCAAACCCCCATTTTTCCAAGATCAACCTCAAGAAAAGGCGAATGTTTACTACCATCTCGGGTTCGGCATGACGACCGAGCCTCGCCTGGATGGCAGCGGAAAATCGAAGTGGTATCGTTGCCCGAATTGTTCGAAAATACAGATGTCGGCCCCGCCGCTCTGCGACCCAGACGAATTTTGTCGTGATCGTAAGATAAAGAATCCACTCACCTATTATTTCAGGAAATTATCCGAGGAGAGGGCAGGTGGATAAATGAAAATGCGCGAAGCAACCCCAGAGGAGCGAAAGCAATTTTACTCCGAAGAATGGAACAAAAGCGAGTTGCCCGATTTTATCCTCCACACCCTTTCCCTCCGTGAGTTCGGGTTCGATCTAGATGGCACGGGGCCAAGCCACCGATACAATCAGTTCACGACCGTCGAGCAATTGACGGGGTATTTACAGAACAAGGCACCTTACTCCGTCTTCGCTAGCGTCGCACTTTACGAGCAGCCGTCGATGCGGAAGGGGTGGATGAAATCCGAGCTTGCTTTTGATATCGATGCTAAGGATCTCCCTCTGAAAAGTTGTGGTTGTACGTCCGGGAAAGTTTGTGAACGATGCATCGATGAGGCCCGTCGAATCGCGATAGAGTTCGCCGATACCATGCGCACGGATTTAGGGCTGCGCAACATCGTCTTTTCATATTCGGGTCGAGGCTTCCACATTCGAGTAAATGATGATACAATAATGACATTGGAGCAAACCGAGCGGACCCAAGTTGTCGAGTACGTCACCGGCAGCGTGATCCCTACCGATGTCACAATGGCGCTTGGATATTCTCAAGTCTTTCGGGAGCGCCTCGCGCGGACTTTTAAGGGATTGGACGAACAGCGGCTTTCGGAAGCTCGCGGGATAAGAAAGTCCATGAGTCAAAAACTATTGGCTGAAAAGGAACGGGCTTTAGAGGCGATACGCAGTGGAAAATTGGATGAGCTTTCCTCGCTCGGGGGGTTCGGCCCAAAGACATTTCGGCAACTTTTGGATTTTTTGGTTAGGCTGAATTCGGAGTGCACCGATGGTAAGGTCACGATTGACACGAAGCGCATCTTGCGTTTACCCTCGAGTCTACACTCCGGAGTTAGTATGAAATGCATGCTTGTGCGGGATATGGAGCGTTTCAAGCTGGAAGACGCGCTCCCAAAATTTGTACGTGAGCGTGAGAGCTGATGGTCGAATTTTCGTATGATGACGTGAAGCAGGTGTGGTTGGCGGAAAAAACTTCACGTGAGCTTGTGGAGATTCCAGAGGAATTCTACCAAAATGTAGCTAAGTACGTGGCGCAGCTGAATCTTGAGCTCAAGCGCAGTGAACCGCTGCGGGAGGAGTTGCTGCGGGAGGAGCTACAAAATGTTTTTCAAATGGTACAGGAGATCTACCTTTCCCGCACGCTCAAGGCCATCGATGAGGTAGCTCATGGAAGACTGCCGGACCCCTTGCTGGAGCGCGAGCGCTACGCGTTTAACGAGATAAGGCAGAGCTTGGAGAAGCTTTGCGCCGAACTCATCCCTCCAACGATTGCCGGGAGTGCGGAACTCGCGGCGCCTCGTGAGATAACAAATGTTTTATTGATTATACAGGCTGAGGTTCCAACCATAGTCGGCGATGACCTCCGACAATACGGACCGTTCAAGAAGGGCGAGATAACCAGCCTACCGAGACGCAGCGCCGAGCTCATGGTTAAGCATGGTCTCGCGAGAAAAATTGAGGTCAAGGTTTAGTCGGCGATACCTTTTTTGGGGAAGAGGCTAAAATTTAAGAGATTACATGAAAGTCCCAAAAAAGCTTAAAACCTATTGCCCGTCTTGTAGAAAGCATACCGAGCACAGGGTATCCCAGCTAAAGAAGCGCTCCCCGCGTCGGCTGAGTTGGGGGCAGCGCCAGTTCGCGCGCGTCACTGCAGGGTACGGCAGCCAACCTAGGTCCGAGCAGAAGAAATTTGCAAAGGCGACAAAGAAGGTAGTCCTGATGCTCAAGTGCAGCGTCTGCAAGAAGTCCCACCCTCGTCGCGGTTTCAGGGCGAAAAGTGTGAAGTTTGAGGAATAGGTGAGCAAATGGAGGAAAAACAGCGCTCGAGGTTTTTGAGGGTCAGATGTAATGATTGCGAGAATGAACAGTTGGTGTACAGTCATGTTAGCTCTATCGTCAAATGCAAGGTATGTAGCAAGACGCTCGCGGTACCGCGTGGGGGAAAGGCGGAAATAAAGACCACGATTCTTGGTGTGGTGGAGTGAAGGGGGCGTTTAGTTGGTAAAGCGTAAGTCGGAGTGGCCGGCCGTTGATGAATTCGTCATGTGCACGATAACAAAGGTCTTCAATCAAGGCGCATTCATGAGGCTCGATGAGTATGGTGGAGAAGAGGGAATGGTTCACATATCTGAGGTCGCTTCGGGCTGGATCAAAAACATTCGTGATTACGTTCGGGAGGGGCAAAAGGCGGTGTGCAAGGTTTTGGCTGTGGACCCCCAACGAAAGCATATAGATCTCTCGATTCGCAGGGTCAAGGAAAGCGAGCGTCGGTGGAAGGTACAGCAGTTGAAACGGGAGCAGAGGGCTGAGAAGCTCCTTGAGCTGGCGGCAGGCAAGCTTGGAAAAAATCTCGACGAAGCCTACGAGGAGATAGGCGTTACGTTGGAGGACAAATTTGGTGATCTTTACTCAGCGCTCGAGTCAGCTGCGAAGGACAAGAGTACCCTGATCGATGTGGTCAAGGACCAGCGCTGGGTGGATGTGCTCAGCGATATCGCGGCTTCAAAGGTCGAAGCACCGTCTTATAATGTCTTTGGTTACCTCGACTTGAGTTGCCCTTCCCCCAATGGTGTCGAGGTGATAAAATCAGCCATGACAGATGCCCGCGACTCCACGAATAGAAATGGGATTAATGTGGAGTTCTACTATGTGGGTTCGCCGAGATATCGCGTCGAGGTTACTGCCCCCTCATACAAAGTTGCTGAGAGCGTGATGCAGAAAGCAGTTGATGAGGCCATCGCAGCCGTGAAAAAGGCAGGTGGGAAAGGAGAATTTCACAGGACGGGGCGAAGATGAAATTAAAAAAATGTAAGTCGTGTGGTGCTTATACGCTTAAGGATGTATGTCCAAGTTGTGGAGGGCAGGCGATTTCACCCCACCCACCCAAATTCTCACCGCTCGACCCATACGGCAAATACCGGCGCATGCTGAAAAAGCAGGCCGGGAAGGTGTGAAAATGGAAAAGACGACTGTAAAAATCCTCTCGAAGCCCAAGCTAAAGGCGCCGGTCCTGATCGAGGGCTTGCCGGGCATGGGGTACGTCGGAAAGCTGGCGGCGGAGCACTTGCTGGAAGAGTTTCATGCTAAAAAATTTGCTGAGCTTTGCTCGCCCTACTTCCCACATCACGTTGTGGTCGAAGCGAACGGCACGCTAAGGCCGCTAAGGAACGAATTTTACTGGGCACGCGCCGACGGCAAAGAGGTTATAATTTTGGTCGGGGATGTACAGCCAATTGCATCTGAGGGGCACTATGAGGTCGTCAAGAGCATCCTCGACATTGTAGAGAAGTTTAATGTGAAACAGCTTTTCACCCTCGGCGGGTATGCGACGGGTAAGTATTCGAAGGTGAAACCGAGAGTTGTGGGAGTGGGCGACCCGGCGCTTCTGAAGGAATTCCAGAAGCATGGCGTCGAGGTGGAGGAGGGTGGAGGGCCGATAATTGGTGCTGCGGGTTTGCTGCTGGGGCTTGGAAGGCTGCGCGGGATACGCGGGGCATGTTTACTTGGTGAAACTCACGGGATGATGGTTGATCACCGCGCTGCGCAGGCGGTACTTGAGGTACTCGTTGGCGTTTTGGGTATAAAGGTAAATATGAGTGCTCTCGAACATCGTGCGAGGGAAACGGAGCATACGCTCGATCGGATACGAAAAGAAATGGATATTCGTACGAACAAGGAGCGGCGGCGCGAAGAGGAAGAGGCTTGGTATATAGGATAGAATTTTTTTCTAGATAACAAAGTTTAGTCGGTAGATTAACCTTGGGAGTGAGGGTTAACAGAATCCTCTTAAGCTTTTAAAACGTTGAACCGCAACATCGAGTAGGTATCCGCGTGCCTGAGTTCCAAACTTATCCTGCTGACCTACATATACATTCCAAATACTCGGGTGCAACTTCCACGAGGATGGTTTTGGACATTATCGCGCAGCAGGCCAAACTCAAGGGACTGGCATTTGTCGGCACGGGTGATGTTTTTCATCCTAGGTGGGTTGAGAACATAAAGACGGAGCTCGAGGAAATCGCGGAGGGTACCTTCGAGCATCCCCGCTACCACACAAAGTTTGTTCTGACCGTGGAGGTCGAGGACAAGCACCGCGTTCACCATTTAATTTTTCTGCCTTGCCTTTCCACCGTTGAAAGCATGCGTGAGAAACTAGCGAAACATTCAAGTGACATAAATGCAGATGGACGTGCACGAGTTGAGTTGGATGCTCCGGCAATAGTTGACATAGCGCTGGCGCATGACTGCTTGGTAGGCCCCAGCCACGCTTTCACCCCATGGACAAGCATGTACAAGGAATTTGACAGCATGCGGGCCTGCTATGGTGACAGGGTGAAAGACGTGAAATTCTTGGAGCTTGGGCTGAGTGCAGACACCTACATGGCGGATCAGATTGCGGAGCTTGGGGATGTTACCTTCTTGGCGAACAGCGATGCCCATTCCCCTTGGCCCGATAAATTAGGCCGCGAGTTCAACCGCTTCGAGCTGGTGGAACCGACTTATGCTGAGATTATCAAAGCGATCAAGCGGGAAAATGGACGACATATCTTACTGAATGTCGGTTTCGACCCCCGCTTGGGTAAATATCACATGACCGCCTGCTCGCGTTGTTACAAGCAGTTCACATTTGAGCAAGCGAAAGCATCGCGATGGCGTTGCGATAAATGCGGCGGGTGGGTCAAGAAGGGGGTCTGGGATCGTGTCGGTGAGCTTGCGGATTACCCAGAGCCAAAACATCCGCCTCACCGCCCAAACTATTTACGAATAGCGCCGCTCGCCGAAGTTATTGCATTGGCGCTGGGAGAAAAAAATGCGCACGCGCCGGGAGTTCAATCGATGTGGGAGAAGCTCGTTGCACGTTTCGGTAACGAGATTGAAGTGCTCATAGACGTGCATCCGGAGGAGCTAGCGAATACAGCTGGGGCGAAAGTTGCAGCCGTGATTAAGGCATTTAGGGCGGGCGAGTTGAAGGTGGTTCCGGGGGGAGGGGGACGATACGGCTATCTTGAGATCCCTCTTGAGCTTGCCACGACCCTACCGCCGAAAGCTCAACGCACGCTGACGGATTTTGGGTGAGGCATTTTTGTTGATGGGTTATTGGGTTATGGAACTCTCCCAAAGGAGCTCAAGAAACTCTTTGAAGTTCTTAGCTATCACGGGGTTCTCCACCCAGCCACAAGCGGAGTAGTTAAATAAACTGATGATGGCTTCTTTTTCATCCACGAGTACATCAACTGCGAGGATAAATAGTAGTGATAGCTACTAATTTTTAGGAATGTAGAGATGAAAGTCGATACAAACATTTGTATAAGATGCGGCGCGTGCGCGAGCGTTTGTCCTGTAAACGCAATCGAAGTGGCAGAAGCTTACGTTCGAGCTGATAAAAGCTGCAATAACTGCGGAATCTGCGAAAAATCATGTCCTGTGGGGGCGGTAATGATTGAAAGAGGATTATGATATCGTAGTGGTGGGGGCGGGCCCAGCAGGGTCGATGGCTGCTCGAGCGGCTACCAGAGCCGGGGCAGGAGTTTTGTTGCTTGATAAGCGGCGCGAGCTGGGGGTGCCAGTACAGTGCGGTGAGGCACTGGCTGAGGAGCCGCTGTTGGACCTTGGGATAAAGCCGAATCCCCGATGGATAGCTGGCGAGGTGAAAGCGGTTAAACTCATTTCGCCATCGGGCCTCGAAGTTTCTATAGCAGAGAAAAAGGTAGTGCACGGTAAAGTTGGCTTCATCTTGGATAGAAAAGTTTTCGACAAGCACCTCGCGATGCTCGCAGCAAAAGAGGGCGCGGACGTAAGGGTTGGAACTTTGGTAGATGGTTTACTGATGGATGGAAAGAAAATCGTCGGCGTGAAGGCAAGCAGCTTTGACGGCAGAATGGAAGTTAGGGCGAAGGTCGTGATAGCTGCAGATGGCGTCGTCTCCAGAGTGGCGCGCTGGGCTGGCGTTAACACTACACTCAAACTGGTGGACATCGAGTCATGCGCGCAGTTCCAGATGGTTGGCATCGACATCAAGTCGCCGGAGGTCATGGAGTACTATTTTGGGAGCAAAATCACCCCAGGCGGTTACGCTTGGGTATTCCCGAAGGGCAGAGACATGGCGAACGTTGGCATAGGTATCCTTAGCAGCCGTATGCAGCGTCCAGCGATAGATTACTTGAAAGACTTTGTCAATTCTATGCCCGGGCTCAAGAAGGGACGAGTAATTGAAATAAATGGTGGTGGGGTACCGGTCGGCGGCCCCATACCGAAGACAGTCAAAGACAACTTGTTGATAGTTGGGGATGCAGCTCGTCAAGTCAACGCTCTGACGGGCGGCGGGATTGACTCGGCCATGCGTGCAGGAGATATAGCAGGGGAGGTCGCGGCGAAAGCGGTAGCTTCTGGGGATGTTTCGGAGAAAAAACTTAAAGAATACGAAAAGCGTTGGCGCGAGCAGATGGGGAAAAAGTTGGAGCGCTACCTTAAGGCTAAAGAAGTGCTTTTGAGCATGTCCGACGAGGAACTTGATCAGCTCGCGAAGGCTCTGCAGGGAGTAGAATTCGAGAAGATAAGTCTGACCGACATGCTAAAGGTGTTAATGAAAGTTAGTCCAAAACTTATGTGGAAGCTCAAAGGTCTGATGTAAAGAATTAAGGAGTCAGCCTTTTCCTATCCCGCGGGAACAATACGCATTCTCGGATATTTTCGGCTCCGGTAAGGGTCATCGTTAGACGATCTAACCCAAGGCCCCACCCGGCGTGTGGAGGTAAACCAGTCCGGAAGTTCTGAAGGTGAGATTCGAAGCTCTGCGGATTCAAACCCTTTTGTTTGAGCTGTTTTACGAGGAGTGTCTCTTGGTGGACACGTGTTCCCCCCGAAGCTAACTCGATTTCCCCATACATCAAGTCGAATGCCTCTGCTAGCTTTGGGTCATCTCGCTTGGGCATGGTGTAAAATGGTTTGATCGCCATCGGCCAGTCAACCACAAAATAAGCACCACCTACCAGTTCGCCAAGTTTTCGCTCCGCTGGAGTCGGCAGGTCCTCACCCCACGGAACTTTTACACCCGCTTGTTCCAACCTCTTGAGGGCCTCGCCGTAAGTTATACGCTGGAACGGTTTTTTCGGGATTTCCAACTTGTGCTTGAGCACTTTCAGTTCCTTGGCGCATGTTCGCTTTACCTGCGAGAAGACTTTAACGATTAAATCCTCAAGAATTTTCATCACGTCCTCAGCCGTTGCATACGCGACCTCGATATCGATTGAAATTGCCTCGTTCAGATGTCGCGGCGTGTCGTGCTCCTCGGCGCGGTATATTGGCCCAACCTCAAAGACGCGCTCGAAACAGCCCGTGAGCACCTCTTTATAGAGCTGGGGGCTCTGGCTCAGGAAAGCCTCGCGCTCGAAGTAGGAAATGGGGAAAAGTGCGGCGCCGCTCTCGGTCGCGGTCGCTACGATTTTTGGCGTGTTCACCTCAATGAGCCCCTCTGAGATGAGATGCTCTCTCGCGCTCTGAAGTGCTTGGTGGCGAATTTTGAAGATCGCGAGCGATTCCGATCGGCGGAGGTCCAGCGCCCGGGCATCTAGGCGGGTATCCAAGTTAGCTTTTACCCGCCCTCTAGGGTCGAGTGGTAACGGAACGACGGCGAGGTTTAAAATTTTAACATCCGACGGCACAACCTCGACACCGCGTGGTGCCTGCTTTGCGGTTACGGCCTTACCCTTCACAGCCACCGCTGACTCCTGGGTTAAACTGTCTATCTTAGCCAGAACTTTTTTACCCGTTTTGGCCGTCGGTGCCGTAACTTGGATTGAGCCGGAAATATCAGAAAGAATGAAAAATTTGATCCCTCCAAGGTCGCGGACATCGCCGACCCTTCCCATCACCACGACTTCCTTGCCGGCCAGCTTAGGCGTGATCTCATTGGAAAGGTGTGTCCGCCGCCAGTTTTCTAATTCGTCAAGATTCATTTTAGTCCCTACTCAAATGCAAGTTTAATGTTTTTATTAGTAAGCTTTGCTAGGGCGATTTGAATCCCGTCAACGCTGGCGGGGAGGCGCTTCAGGTGCGAACGTGGCACTCTTACACGATGCTCTTGCTTCCCTTCAGCATAGAGAACGTTGACACCCAACAGCTTTGCCGGGGTCAGAATGTCTTGTGCGAACTTACGAGTTTCGGTGCCCTCCTCGACTATGCGGATTTTCGCTCGAAATCTGCGCTCGAGGGCCCGAACAACTTTACCACCCCTACCCACGGCGAAACGTATTTCTCCCTCCTTGACGACGAGGACAATCAAATTGCCGGCATTGATTGCGTATTTGAAGTTTATTTTTTCCAGTCCGCGGTGCTTTTGCGCGAGCTCGAATAGAGTCCGGGATATTTTGACATCGAGTTCGGAAATCTTGCCATCTTTTAACCTACTCTCGCAACCCTGACAGAGAATGCCGCTTTTGAGACAAATATTGCAGATAGGTGCTCGCAAGTTCAGGCCTAGTAGTTCTTCGTCCTGTTGATTTAAAGGGCTTTTAGAACTGGGTAAGGGGACAAAAAAATAAAAGAGCGCGGAAAGTGTTTACTTGCCAAGTACTATTTCGATGGTAGAAACACTGACCACGCCGCGCTCGCCTTTAAGCTCTTCGGTTCCAATCGAAATGTTTTGCACAGATAGTCCCTGCAAGAAGCGATTCCTGACTATCTCCGCAACATCGACGGCCCTGCTAATCGCTTTACCTCGTGCTTTCAGGGTGACATCTTTGCCACCTTGGTTAAACTGCGTTATTACTGCAAGCACGTAGTTCATCACTGGTTTTATTCCAACAAAAACGGTGCTTTCTGCAGCGGGTGTTTCTTTCACCGCAGGTTTCTCTTCAGCCATTGTACCTTTCCTCCCTTCGTTTTCATCAATTTCCTTACTTTCAGCCTTAATAAATACCTTTGGGGTATGCTTTCGGTCGTTATAAATAAATTTTAGTTCTACTTTCGGTCTTCATAAATTTCATGGGGAAAAATCGATGCACGTGCACGAAAAAGGTTAAATCTTTACTTTTGTAAAGTTTAATTTGACATTTGATGATCCCCATGTCGAATGATGCCGAGTTGACTGAACGCCAGCTCTCTATCTTGCGCAAGCTATTCAACGAGGGCAAGCTGATGCGGGTTCGTAGGGTCAAGAAAACGCAAGCATCCTTGGCTGAGGAGCTCGGCATAACCCGACAGGCGCTAAGCAGTCATTTGCGGGAGTTACGCGAACTTAAGCTATTGAAAGCTGGTAGAGGATTTATCGACCTCTCGGAAAAAGCTAGGCGCATTCTCGGGGAGGGTCCAACTCAGGCCTTCGTGTTTGCCAAAATCGAGCCAAAGAAGAGACGTGATGTCTACAAGGAGATAATGTCGCTGGATGTGCTGCAGGCATTCCGTGTGACAGGGGATGTGGATTTGATTATTGTGGTGGATCGGCAAAAATTGGATAAAGTGTTGAAGGTGCTCTCGGGTATCAATGGCGTAAAGGGAACCTCCGCCCATCTGGTGCTTTCCCCGCTGGTCGAAGGGAAGTTCTAAAGCTTTTTAGCAGCTTTTTTCGTGAGTTCCACCATTCGCCGTTCGATTCGGTCTCGCAGCTCATCGAGGTTCCCCTCGCCGCGAGCTAGCGTAACATAGTCCAACAGGTCATCCACCATGAGTTCTGCTGTCTCGGCCTCTAGAACTCCCGCATAAACCGCCAATTCTATGGTGTAGAAAGAGCGCATGACGGCGTCGCGCCCTATCCGCCAGCGTTTCCAAGCTCCAGGCCTTTGCATACGAAGCCTTTTTGCGAGTTCTTCGAAGGTCGCACCTTCGCTCCAATAGTGCATGAGCATCGTTTTGAGCGTCTTTTCGTCTAGGTGGGATCGCTCAAGCAACGCTCGCGCGAGCAGATTTTCTCGCAGCCATTTTTCGGCCCTAGCGAATTCCTCCCTCGGCATTTTAGTCCCCCACATGTTTCCATTTTTTGGAAACAAATAAATACCTGTTGGAGGGTGTGGCTCAAATTAAGAAAGAAAAGATTCGTTTTAAGAAGGAGCGTTTGTTTGCCTTCTTCACCACGCGCGCGTCAATCGGCACATCCATCTCTGCGGCATAGTGAATGGCGTTGCTTGCGGACTTCAAGGCTAACCTCGGAACACCTTTGCTGAGCTTGTAAAGTGATTTAAAGCCTTTTGGAGTCAGTAAATCACTACAATCGACACATCCAGCGTTTTTGAGGCGTAGTTCGAGCAGTTCTTTTAGATTTTTTTTGTTCATTGGCTTTAGTTGGATTTTTGTTTGGATGCGGTCGGCCAGCGCCGGTACCTTTGCGAGAAAGCGCTGCATCTGCTTGAATTCGCCGTTGATCAGGATCGAGATGTTTGGGATATCGGCCAGCACGCGTAGGAATTCGCCAACCTCTAACGCGTCTGCGCCGCTTTCAGGGAGGTCATCTATAATTATCGCTAGACGTTCTTGGTGTTCTTGGGGCCATCGGCGCAGAAACTCGAAGAGATTCTCCCTATCTTTACTGGCATCCATCTCAAGTCCCAGAATTATCGCACGCAATAGCTCGTCGGCTGATTTGTACGCGGCGCCGTGAATGAAAACAGGTATAATCTGTTTTGAGGGGTCGGATTCGGTTAGATTTTCTTCCTTCAACGATGCGACTAAAAACTCGCACACAGTAGTTTTGCCAGTTCCTAAACCACCTGTGAGAACACCGACTTTGCCCCCATAAAACAACCGTTCGAGTTTGCGCAGGTCTTTACGTTGAAATGGGGCAAAAGCTTCGATGGATGGCAGCTCGAGCTTGAATGGGTCCTCCCGCAGCCCCCAGCTCAAGATGTAACTCTCGAAAAGCCGGTCGCGTCCGATCTTTTTATCGAAAGTGGTCATCTCGCTAGCCTCACGTGTAGTTCAAACTCCCCGTTTTTGCTCACAAGGTAACCACAAGCGGTCATTCGTTCGCAAAATGTTTGGGCAACAGCTTCGGGGCAATGGGCTCGGGCAGCTAAATCCCCCAGCGTAAAGCTCTTGAGCACGGCGACAGCTGAGAGTAGGTCCCCAAACAAGGTACGTTGTGCTAGTCCAGTTGGCTTGAGATCGTCCAAGATCTTGTGGCGAGGTAGTTCGGTCACTTCCGGCACTGGGGGGGGCTGAATTTTGGCGGGTTTTTCGGGCTTTGGAGCGGGCGCCTCCGGCTTTGTGCTTGGTTTGGGGGCTGGCATTTTACGCACACGTTTATGCACTAGGTTGTAACACTTCTGGCAAAGTGTTACTAGGTTATCCGGGTCGTTTCGACTTGTTCCATTCTTGTGGTGCACCTCCAGTAGCTCCTTTCCACCGCATTCTTGGCAGGTGTAGTTATCTCTGATGATTACAGCCTTTCTTACCAGCTCCCAATCATCCCTATGGTAAGAGAAAACATAGTTCAAAAAGGAGGAGAGGGCTTCATCCTTCGAGATTGTGGAGGGAAGAGGTGTGGGAACGGCAGAAGGGCCCCGAATTAGACGATTTATCTCGCTTTCAGGTATCCTTCTTTGCCCTCCTTGGGGCCGCACAACCTTGATTTTTCCCTGTTTATCCCACAATCTAATCGTGTTGGGATGTACTCCGAGTATTTTACAAGCCTCTTTCATTTTGTAGAGTTTTTCCTTTTGTTCCACTACCTCACCTTTTCTAACAATATCCGACATATTTTAACAATACATACATATAAAGTTAACGGGATTTATTAACAAAAATAACCTAAACTTTACTAAAAATTTAACAATGGGCTGGGAATTCATGTTAGAATTTGTTAAAATATCAAAAC
>CAYFPZ010000021.1:0-3377 GCA_964345105.1 Hadarchaeota archaeon (SeqCode) | reverse complement strand
ATCCGAAAATTATTGAGGAAATTTCACCGACGCTCGTGGAGAAAGGCAGATGGCGATACAATGGGAAAAAAGTGGCTTCGGTTGAGGTTGGGATAGAAACTGGAAGCGTGAAATTGATTAAGAAACACATGAAAGGAAAGCCACTGCCGTACGAAGCAAAAGACTGGTGCGAAGTGGTTGTACAAGCGGTCGGCATCCTCAATGATAATGACATTTGCCCGCTGGCTACGCTTGTTATTGGTTTACCTAGCGAGGAAGAAAAAGACACGCTTGCGACGATGGAGCTCGTGGATAAGTTGAAAGACGCAAAATTGTTTTACGTTCCACTATTTTTCACATCCGAAGAAGAATGTCTATTGAGCAATGCGAGGCAGACAGATTTGCATCATCTGACAGATTTGCACTGGGATTTCTTTGCAACATGCTGGAGGCATAACATAAAACTCTGGGCCCCCGATAAACAGGGAAAAATTGCTGTGGGTTCGATGCTTTTGTACATGTTCTATTACAAGTGGAAACATGGAGGCCAAGTAGCTCGGCCGATAATGAATCTTGCCGATTTTCCAAACTCATTATTCAAGGTGCGCTCGGGGACTCAACATCTTCATCATGAATCAGCTAAGCCAGGCTCCTCATCGCGCAAATAAAAAATTTACCCACCAAACTTAAAGGCTTTCCCGCCACGGGCGGGCGCTTAATAAACTTTATCCACAAGTTTCTTTGCCTTAGTCTCAGCACGCTCTCGCTTAGCTTGATGCAACTTTAAGAACTTACCCATGAGTTCGATTGCCCGCAACTTGCAATCGCCGCAAACTATCGATCCAGATTTGCACGCCTCCCGCAAATCTAGGAGCTTTTTATCATCAGGCATGAGGTGATAAACGTAGAGTTCGTAAACCCTGCACTTGTCCGGGGCGCCTCCATGCTTCCGTTGCTCCGCTGCCGTTGGCCCGCCGCCCGTGAAAGCATCTTTTATTTTCTCCTTTATTTCATTAGAACTATCTGTCAGGAAAATCGCTGTCTCGGGTTTGCTACTTGACATCTTCTCTCCGGTCAATCCAGGCAGAAGACGATGATAAGTTGATGAAGGAAGCACGAAACCGAAGCCCCGCTGGAATCGAGCCGCCACGTCCCGCGCTAGCCTGAGGTGTGGATCCTGATCGACGCCAACCGGAACGACAGTCGGGCGGGGGCCACCAAACTCCTTCAGTTGGGGATGCAGGATATCCGCGACATCAATCATCGGGTAAAAAATGTGAGAGATATTTGATTCACCCGCAAAGCCGTAGATTGCGCGCATCTCGCTGAAGTTAACCTTTTTGGCCAAGATGAACGCGAGGTGGCGAACGACATCGCTGCGAGATTGAAAGTAAACATGACAACGCTCTACGTTCAGCCCGAGCGCTTGGTAGTTGGCGAGGTACTCCTCCGCAGCAAGCTTCTTCGACTCCTCAAAAGAAACGCCTCGCGCTGAATACGCTTCGAGATCCGCAACACATAAATAGATGTCCGCACCCCGCCGTTGATACCACGCCAGCTGGTCTATGACTAACTTGTGGCCGACGTGCATCCGACCGCTCGGCATGAGTCCCGTCATCACCGCAAACTTCTCCATCTTGAGCATTGCATCAAGCACCCGTCCGAAGTCGCGGTGGCCGAAGATGACCCTGCGGCGCATAAGGTAGTGCGGCCTAGGTATTTGCGCAAGCAGTTTCTCAAATGGCTCGATGCCGAACTCGCGCATCAGCCGCACATAATCTTTAGGCACCGCCGCGCCCCAAGGGTCGATTCGAACCGGCATTTCAAGGCCTCTCACGGGTTAGTGCATAGTAGGTAATGTCCCCTTCATCGTCTACGACCGCCCATAAAATTTTTTTGCGGACGCTGTGTGCGAGTCGAACCGCGCGCGCAATCTCGGTAGGGGTGAGCTTTATCCCTTCAGGCACCGCTTGTACTAGGAACTTCGAATGCACCTCGCCCGGCTTCTCGCCCCGTTCGTAAACGCGGAAGTGCGCCCCGAACTTCAGACCAGTTTTGATGATGTAACCGCGCGAGCGAAGGTCTGCGTACACGGAATACTTGAGCATCAACTCAGGATCACCCTCGATAAATTTAGCCGAGAGATTTTTGAAGTTCAACTGCTTTCCGTCCTCGTCGACCACGCGAATTTTTCCTCCATCTAGCAGGTAGAGAGCCTCAACCGGCGCGAGCTGAAGCTTTCCCCCGCTCAGAGGCTTGCCGTAAGAGCCTCGCTGATAGAGCTGGTTCGCCTGTGCCTCGTCCCAGACCATTATCTTGCCTTTATACAACTGGACCTCGACAACAGGGATTTCGGCTTCTTCCATGCCGTCCCCCTCCCACATTACCCGAGTGTGGTTAAGAAGGTTGCTTTTCGCGGTTAATCAGAGTATTTGCCCTAGTAGATATTCGCCTTTTTAATAAACAAGAGTGTTACCATCGCGCTTTTGAGGCTATCAAACCATCAATTTTAGCTATGCTACTGCTTCCGCCTCGGCAGAAACTTGAAGTTGCTCGCCCTCAGCTTTTACTTTGATTTCCTGCCAATATTTTAAGTTGTTAACGCACCCTGGATCAGGCATATTGTAATCCCCAAAGTAGCCATAAGCACGAGCGCGACAACCACCGCAAGCGTTGCGATACTGGCACTCACCACAATGCCCTTTTAACTTGCTCCGGTCGCGCAGGTCACGCAACACCTGCGAGGTGCGCCATATCTCAAGAAAGGGTTTCTCGCGGATGTTGCCAACTTTGATGGGCATGAAAACGCAGGGCAGCACATCACCGTTCGACTCAATCGCACAATAAATGCGCCCAGCACCGCAGCCACCTAGGAATTCAGCAAGTAGCCTTGTATGTTCTCCGAAATTGGCCGGAGTCGCAAAATGTGCGGATACGAGAGGACCCCCTTTGACTCCTTCGGCATGCCCCAAGGCGATGCGGGCGAGCTGGGGGGCAGTCCCCAAAACAACGCAGCCCCTGCCACTAACTAGGTTAACGTAGCTCTGCTCAAGCAACTGCTCGCGCTCATCTGGAGAAAGGTCGAGGTGAAACATTTCTACCCCCCGCCCAGTTGGGACGAAGTTAAAAACCATTTGACGCTTACACCCAAGCGATAAGGCTAGCTCATATGTCTCCTGCATCTCGTTTAAATTGAGCTTGGTAGCCGTAGTGGCAACGCATGTATAGAGGCCTGCTTCGACACAGTTTTTTATTCCATTAATCGTCCTGTCAAACATCCCCGGAACCCCCCTAAATTCGTCGTGGATCTCAGCGCTGGCACCATCGAGACTTATCTCTACGTAGATGTTGAGCTTCTTGAGCCGTTTCGCCACCTCTTTCGTTATGAGCGTGCCGTT
>CAYFPZ010000020.1:0-1990 GCA_964345105.1 Hadarchaeota archaeon (SeqCode) | reverse complement strand
GGCACGAAGGTGGCGTAGGTGATGTCTTTGGCGAGTTCCCGGGTGAATGCCCAGTAGAGCAGCGCGCGCTTCGGGTCGATGAGACGAAACCCGAGCGGCCTGCGATCAATCGCCCCCAGTTGCTCGAGGCGCGCGATGAGCGGATTTATGGTGCCAAGCGAGAGCCCGCATGTTTCCGAGAGTTCTTTCTGGTTAAAGAACCGCTCGCCCCGCCCGTAGAAGCGGTGGAGGATCTCACGAAGGATTCGATCAATTTTCCTTATTGGAACCCCTGAAAAGATTAGACGGCGCTTTTAAATAGGGTTTCGAGTTTTTGCGAAACCCCTTAAGGTGCTTATTAACGTTTCGATAGTAGTCGAAACAAATTCCTTCCCCGAAACTCTCGAAAAGGGCGCCGAACCGAGAAATCCATGGAGGGGGGGAAAATTTGATCAAGGGCAAGCCTTCCAAGCTCAAGCTACGCCTAGCCCTTGGCTCCCCCTCTCGAAAACTCTCGCGTTTACTTCAGCGCCTTAAGCGCGCGGTCGGTGCCCTACGCCCAAGGCAAGTCGACAAGCAAGCAGCGGAGCAGGCCAAACTCAAACAGGCTCACTTGGAGGCCCTAGATCGGCTGAGGCGCATTGCGAAAGAAAATGCCGCGCAAGTTCCAGCCAGCGAAAGAAGGAGAAAAGCGATGCTTGAGAAGAGAAAGAAATCAAAAACAAGAGGCGGAGTTGAATCAGTCTTTCCTGAGGCGTTTAATTAAAAATTTACCGAGCTTCCTGAACTCCTTTGCTGCCGAGGATTGGGGCGCGTAGCTTACCACGGGAATCCCAACCGCGGTGGACTCGTAAACTTTCGGGTCCTCGGGTATAGAAGAGATGATCGGCCAACCCAAGGCCTTTTTGACGTCCTTTATTGAAAGATCGAAAGGATTCCCTCCCACCTTATTCACGATTACCCCCACGATTGGGATTTTATATCGCTCTGCTGCACGAAAAGTTTTGAGGGTACTTGCGATGGTCGGAATGTGCGGGTTGGTGACGATGATTATCTCATCGCACGCTTTTATTGCAGCAATTGACTCGCTCCCTACCCCGGGCGCGGAATCGATAAGGATCACCTTGTACTTGCTCTTCAGTGGCGCCAAGTGCCCTCTGAGATCAACCAAATGGACATCCTCAACGTATGTGATTGAGCCGAGGACTACCAGAAGCCCATGGGATTTCATAACCGCTTTCTCGATCGGGAGCTCTTCGGCGAGAGCATTGTGAATGGTGATTTTTGGGGTGAACTCGCCGAAGTGCAAGCCGAGGTTGGGGGAGGTAAAGTTGGCGTCGACGGCCAAGATGTTGTCCCCCATCGATTGGGTCAGACACACACCTAGGTTTGCCACGGTCGTCGTCTTCCCTACGCCTCCCTTGCAGGAGAAGACCCCAATCACCCGAGCTCGCTTGGGCTTGATATTGATACTTTGTTCGCGCTTGGGCTTGAGCGCGGACAAGAGACTCGTGTGCCCCTTCCTAGCCCTCCTTGTTTTTCGGGACATCGCTACACCTTTTTTAAAGTTCCATCTTTTAGTTAATAAACGACTATTTTTGGTAAAAAATTTTTAATAAACGACTCATTTTGTAAATTTTTATTGATAAAATGACGTATTTTGGTACGCGGAATCGATGATGGTAAGTAGAATTAGGGAATGGCGCACATGCTATTAAGGGGGGAACTTGTCAACCCAGCTGGTAAGTGAGGGACAGACGAAGCTCGATGTACCACAGCTCGAGCGCTTCCGCACTCGGTCAGGCGACTATGCTCCTTCTCTGACCCGCGTTTTCTACAACCCGTACATGGAGTTCTGCCGCGACCTATCGGTTTCTGCTGTTCAAGCCCTAGCCCGCGAGCTCGGTGACCTCTGCCTGTGTGACCCGCTAGCCGGTGTTGGGGTGCGGGGGTTACGCTATGCTAAAGAAGTTGAAGGCGTCACGCGCGTTATCGTTAATGATCGTTCGCT
>CAYFPZ010000019.1:0-7908 GCA_964345105.1 Hadarchaeota archaeon (SeqCode) | reverse complement strand
TAAAGTCTTTATATCAAAAAATTTTCTATTAGATAGCGATTAAATGAGAAAAATAAATAAGCAGTCGTTACTTTATTTACTTTATTTGGTGAGAAGGTACCCCCCGGCATAATAGGGGCCTGTCTAGTGAGAAAAGACGTGTACGCAGAAATAATTGCAGACATGATCCACCTTCACCCAGTAGCTATAAGCGTGGCAATAAAAGCAAAGGGTCCGAAAAAAATCATTCTTATTACCGATGCTGCCCCTCAAACGGGCCTTCCAGACGGAGAATACGAATTTGGTGGCATAGAAACAATTGTCAAAGACGGGATTAGCCGGATTAAAGCCACTGGAAGGTTGGTAATGATGCAATGCCGAGGAGAAAGGTGACCCCCGAAGTTCTGGAGGAGATAAGGAGGCTTAGGGGGGGTTTGTCCTACGGGGAGATAGCTAACAGGCTCGGGCTGGCACCGATGACGGTTTACAACCACCTGCGGAAAAAAGGGAAACATGGGCTCATAAAGAGGCTGAAAAGAAAAATGGGTTTGGAATAGTAAACAACGATTCAAGTGTAGCAGTATTCAATGGATAAATGGTAGAACCAAAGGGCCACTCGGGATAATAAGAACTTGTCCGTTTTTGTGGGCCACGAGTGCATCTTCGAGACCTTTCTGAAGCGAATCGATCGGCTCAAGAAGCATATCTCTGACCACGTTCTCGGGTAGTCGGCTCTTTAGCTTAACCCTCGCTTTTTTGAGCACACTACACAATCGCTGGTTCTGCCATTGAGATTCGATAGGTCCATTTTTTCTAATATAATCAAGAATTTCATCTGGGTTGGCCCCCTCCTTGCTTAATTCGTAGAATTTTCTTGGGCCGACACCAGCTCGGCATTCGCTTGCCATCACGATTGTACCTCCCTCTTTAATGATACTTGCTGCCGTGTCCATGCCTTTAACTGCTTGGTAAAGGTCTAAGTCGAGTGGATAACCGCTGTTGCTAGTAACAACGATGTCAGGTCGCTCTGAAAGTCCATATCTACAAATATCTAGATTGCGCTTTACTCCCTCTTCGTATGCGGCTTCTAAATCGCCAGCAACGGCATCAACAATATTTTTTTCCTCATTGATTATTATGTTCAAGATGAAATCAACGCCCACGAGTCGAGCTGCGTCTAACGCATCTTCATGGGTGGGGTTGCCATTTAGCGCACCGATGGCACTCTTTTTGTTACCAATCATGTGGAAGTTGTGAAAGTTCAGGATTGACTTTCGACTTGCTACACCGGGTAGAATGCTCTTCCGTCCACCAGAGAATCCAGCGAAGAAATGTGGTTCAATAAGTCCGGTAGTAACTATAATGTCGGAGTCTGCGACTATCTTATTTATCTCAACAGGGTGCCCGTGCCGCGTTACGCCAAGTTTTTTGATCGGTGATTTCCTAGCATCGTGGTTGATGACTTTGACCTTGTCAACGACTTCATTACCGAGCATCTCGCGTTTTTCTTTCTCGCTCGCTGGTTCGTGTAGCCCATTCGCGATGACAACTGTGATGTTATCGCGCGTACAACCACCCTTCTCGATTTCTTCAAGAAGTAGTGAAACAAGTAAGTTCTCTGGGCATGGCCGTATTTTGTCAGTTACCACAATCGAGACTGAGGTATTCTCATCAACCATTTCGCTCAAGTGCGGTGAGTTAATAGGATTTGTGAGTGCCTCTCGAATAATTTCTGAGGCACCCCGTTTTGTGTATGCGTTCTTTAGGTGAGCGATGCCAAGCAGGTTTCTATCTGGCACATTTATAGGGAGGGCACCCCTGCCGTATGGGATGTTCAATTTTACCATGATTTAATTTTCCATTTGCATATGTTCAATTGTACTAATCCGTTATAATTAATAAATAACCTCCGAGTTGTGAACCTTCTAAACTCACGCATAATTAAATATATATGTTACATAATTTAGTGGAGTGATGATATAATGCAGAAGAAAAAAGTAACTGAAGAAGTCCTCGAGGAGATGAGAATGCTTAAGGGAAGTAGGGGTGCCCAAAGGAAGGATAGCCGAAAAAATGGGCCTATTATACGCGACTGTTTTCAGGTATCTGAGAGAAGAGGAGTTTTTCGAGAGGCTGTGGTGTCACGCCTTAAGGAACATTTTGGAGTTCTTGGGCTGTGGAGTAAGTGATAGTAAAGAACACGGATGAATTGCTCGGGAATGCTCAGACCCGCAAGCTCCGAAAAAGCAGGGAGATTCTGATAGAGCTTATCGAAAATGTGATCGAGTCAGTAAACCCTTTCTCTGCCATACGGCAATATGTAAGGATTGAAAGGGAGTGGCTAAAGATCGGGGGCCATAAGTTCAACCTTGAAAAAATTGGGGATATCGTGGTGGTGGGCGGTGGAAAGGCAAGTGTGGTAATGGCCGAGGCACTAGAGAAGATCTTAGGCGATAGGATCACAGGGGGCGTGGTGAATGTTCCAAAGGGAACAGCATCTGGGCACTATACGCATAATATTAAACTCACGGAGGCTGGTCACCCACTCCCTACCGGGGCAAGTGTGGAAGGTACCAAGCGGATGCTGGCGGCGGTGAGCGATCTCTCATCACAAGACATAGTGATTTCCTTAATAAGTGGTGGTGGCTCAGCTCTTGTTTCTCTACCCGTGGAGGACATGAACTTGTATGAAATCCGAAAAACAACTCAACTACTCTTAAAGAGCGGTGCCACCATCCAAGAAATCAACACTGTTAGGAAACATCTCTCGAGGATAAAAGGGGGTCAATTAGCCAGAGCTGCGTATCCAGCAAGTGTAGTCGGCCTACTGATTTCGGATGTGGTGGGAGACTCGCCGAGCACAATCGCAAGCGGCCCAACAAGCCCGGACCCAACAACTTTTTCGGACGCGTTAGCTGTGCTTGAAAGATATGGGCTCTTAGGGAAGGTTCCAAGAGGAGTAGTGAATCACCTTAAAAAGGGGATCGAAGGCAAAAAACCAGAGACACCAAAACCTGGAGAGGAATGTTTTCGTAACGTAAAGAATGTGATAGTTGCACGTAATAGCAACGCAGTTGAAGCGGCCAAAAGAGTTGGGAGGATGCACGGTTTTAAAGTTTCTGCACCTACTCCCCCGATGCAAGGTGAGGCCCGAGATGTTGGTGATTATCTCGCTTTCGTTGCAAGGAAAACAAAAGTGGCAAAGCCAGCTCTTTTGGTATGGGGGGGCGAGACGACGGTGACCGTGGGGGGCGAGGGGATTGGTGGTCGGAATCAAGAACTTGTACTCAGCGCGGCGATAAACATATCTGATTTAGAAAACATAACGATCGCGTCTTTTGCTACTGATGGTGTAGACGGTCCGACGGACGTAGCTGGGGCCGTGGCAGACGGCTTTACTTTGAAAAAAGCCGAAAGCCTAAAACTCGATCCTACATCGTATCTCGAACGGAATGACTCCTATCGATTTTTCAAGAAACTCGGGGACATTATTGTAACTGGACCAACGGGAACAAACGTAATGGATATAACTACTTTGATATATATCTAAATAGATTTTATAGGGTAATGATACAATGCCGAGGAGAAAGGTGACACCCCCGAAATCTTGGAGAAGATGAAGAAGCTCAGGGGGGAGGGCCTGTCCTTCGGGAAGATAGCTGCCAATTTATTAATTATATGACATTTTAATGGTAGGATAATGGAATTTAAAAGTGTGTTTGTCAAAATGGCTGGTGATGGATATCATGAGGGCGAGGGGTGACTCCTTTGGACAAAGTGAAGGTCTCCGCGACGATAGATCAGGAGCTCGTGCGGTGGGTGGACGAGCAGGTCAAGGCGACCTCAATCATGGGTCAAAAAAATAAAATGGCGGGCCGTTGCGTTTTGCTCCGCCCTCTATTATCTCTGCATCCTGAACATCGTCAGGTGGTAGGTTTTAGGTTTCCCAGTGTTAGCAATGGTAATCTAAATTTACCTCTATCCTCCTAAGATATCGAGAACCTCGGGAGGGATTGGTTTGCCAATCGAAGCATAAGCTTCATCCCAAGATTCAATTAAATTACTTTGTCCCACACGCATAGTGGGTATAGTCGCGAGTTGCGGTACTTCTTTACCAAGAGCGTGGAGTGCTGCAAGATAAACAGCATTATACCCTACTAGAGCGGAATCTCCAGCAGAAACGCCGTAAAGTGTAGGTCCTTCCGCTTTGGCTATTTCTATAGCAACCCTTTCGCTGAGGTCTACAGAAGTTATTATTAAATCCGTTCTACCTAACTCCTTCGCTGCTTGGAGCACATCCATCGCACATGGTTCAGTCCATGTTACAAATATACCGTCTATATCTGGATACCTCGGGAGAATGGCTTTTGCTGTATCAAGAACCGCACTGGGGTCTGGGAAAGTTTCTCTGCCAACGACTTCAATGTTGGGATATAACTTCATGTTTTGTCTGAATCCTTCCTCTCTTTGATTCGTGACGAAGAATTCAATACCCCAGTCCAACGTTACTACTTTTCCCTTATATTCGCCATATTTTTCATACAATGCCTGAGCCATCAAATCGCCTGCGCAAACTCCAGTGCCTTTCGAATCATCCGTTGAATTGCTTATTATCTCTTCAGGAACTTCTAAGCCGGGGAAATAAGTACTAATAACAACGATAGGTATCCCCGCATCCGCGACTTTTCTCCACACCGCCTTAGTTCCTTCAGGCTCAACCGTTGAAACAATGAAATAATCAGGGTTTTCTAACATAGCGGTTTCAACCAACTCTATTTCTCTTAACGGGTCCCATTCCGCATAGTTAATACTAACCACTTCTATGCCAAGCTCTTCCGCAGCTAGCTCGTATCCTGCCGTCCTCGCGATTGAGGTTTCCTCTGTAGCAGCTTGCTCCTGTACTGCTACTTTTAAGTTCATCTGTTTTAAAGCTTCTTTATCCTCCTCGGTTAACAGTGCTGTTATTTGCGCAGTGTTCATGGAATCAACATCAAATGGACCTCTACTATAAGATGTCGCTGAATCCCATTCAAGTGCAGGCAAATTATCTTCAGGTTCTTCAGGCTCTTCTGGAGCTTCTGGCGCTGGTATATTGGCAAAATATATGGCTACAGCAGCAACACATACTATAACGACAACAGCTAACACTGCAACACTAGAGATTTTTACCATTGTATCGACCCAGCGTTTGTCACATATATTTATATAGTTTTTGGTGATAAATTTATTATATTTATACAATTTTAGCACAAAAATTTTTAATATTTATACAAATATTTTTTAAAATGTAATTTTTAAGCAGATTTTAGCACAAAATTTTCCCTATTTGTACAAATATTTATGGAAAGGTTGCCCGTAAAGTCTTTATATCAAAAAATTTTCTATTAGATAGAGATTAAATGAGAAAAATAAATAAGCAGTCGTTACTTTATTTACTATATCTGGTGAGAAGGTACCCCTTCCTATTTGCTTTAATAATGATTGCAGTGGTTGTTGGATTAGTAGAACCTCTGTACGTATCCCCCGGAAATATAAAAACAATTCTAATCCAATCAGCTATTATAATTGTGCTAGCTGTGGCTGTGACCATCCCAATGATTGGGGGAGAAATTGACTTATCAACCGTCAGTGTTGCCGCTATGTCAGCAATGATCGCTGCACAGTTATTGCGGCATACTGGACTAGGGTTTTTCCCAGTAGTGATAATAGTGTTACTTGCTGGACTAATTTTTGGGTCATTCAACGGAATACTTGTCAAAAAGAGAATACCTGCTCTCCTTGTGACTCTTGGGACCATGGGAGTTGCGAGAGGGCTTACTTGGGCAATCGGTGAACGCAGGGCAGTACCAATATCAGACTCAACGTTTATTAATTTATTTTCAAGTGGCAAACTTTTTGGCATAGACATGATTTTCATCTGGACATTGTTGGTAGTCGTAGTCGGGTATATAATACTCCATAAAACTGTTTTTGGTACACATATTCGTGCCGCGGGGGGCGAAGAAACATCAGCGATGTTTGCGGGAATAAACACCCGCACAGTAAAGTTCTCCGCCCTGTTGTTTTCTGGCGTAGTGGCTAGTTTTGCAGGGGTCTTGTTGGCAGCGAGGATGGCTGCAGGTTCACCAACTGTACTAGTCGGACGAGAGTTGGAGGCTATAATAGGCCCCATAATTGGGGGCGTCTCCCTAAAGGGTGGTCGAGGTAATATTTTATGCCCGGTGGTTGGAGCTATAGTATTATCTATGATAGCAAACGCAGTGGTTATTTTAGGTTTTGGCGCAGATATACAGCTAATGGCACAAGGCATTATGGTCGTATTTGCGGTAGCTATCGGATTGCGAGGTGCAAGGTAGGGGTATGTATGAAAGAGTTATTACGAGTAGAAGGGATCACTAAATCCTTTGGAAAGATAGTTGCTTTATCTAATGTTAGCACGAGCATATACAACAATGAAATTGTTGGCCTAGTTGGTGATAACGGGGCTGGTAAAAGCACTTTAATAAAAATTATTTCAGGGGTCTACGGGCCAGATAAAGGAAAAATTTACTACAAAGGAAAATTAGCCCAACTAAAAAGCGTTCAAGATGCCATGCGGTTAGGAATCGAAACTATATACCAAGACCATTCGGTAGTTCCTAGTCTAACAGTAAGTCAAAATATTTATTTGGCGCGAGAAATTTATAGAAAAATACCCTTATTCAAAGGAATATCTATAAAGTTCAACGACGTAAAAAAGATGAACGAAGAATCAAAACTTCTTTTAGACGCGATAGGTATTAACATAAGTCCAAAATCCATCGTTGAAGATTTATCTGGGGGCGAGAGACAATCGGTCGCATTCTCGCGGACAAGAATCGGTAGAATTGAACTTCTCTTGCTAGACGAACCTACAGCCAGCCTTTCCATTGGCGAAACTGAGCGCGTTATTAATTATATTATAGAATCAAAAAAAGAAATTTCGAGCGTTTTCGTCACTCATAACCCATATCTCATGTTTCCAGTATGTGATAGATTTGTAGTTCTCGGCAAAGGTAGAAAAATCGCTGATGTAAAAAAAGAAAACATTACTCAACAAGAACTCATTAAATTAATCACAACGGGGAGAGCAAATAACACACAACAACAATAAAATGGAAATTCTAAGTTTGAAAAGAACACTATTTTTTTCTTCAACTACCAGTTTCTGATTCGGCCCCAATATTTGTCTATAAGTTTTTGGTTTTTCTTGTCTCCGTCTGGGAGATTCCCACTCCAAGCAACAGGAGGTTCTTTCATGACCCCCACGAGATTAGCTGCTGCCTGAACCATGATTGAGTGTATGATGTATGCCCCAGTAATTCCTGATGTGGGCCCCAATCCCTGTTCCAAGTTTGGTACTTTTATAGCGTAGTCTCCAAATCTTCCACAATTATCCAAAACGATGTCTGCAACGTCCATCAGTTTTTTACCGCTTGAGTGTCTAGAAGCGACATTTTCACTATAGTGTTTTGAAGTAATTGCTATCACTTTATTTCCTCTCTTTTTAGCCTCAATAGCGAATTCAACAGGGACAGCATTTACACCGGAATTGGATATAACAATAAATATATCTTGAAGTTTGGGCCTAACATGCTCAACAATTATTTTCCCTAATCCTTCCAACCGCTCAACCTTAAAACTTTTCGTCACTTCGTGATGACCTGTTAAAGAGGGTTCGAGAATTGCACGTACGGGAAATAAAGTAGCAGCTCTGGCAAAAATCTCTTCTGCAATAAGATGTGAGTGCCCTGTTCCAAAAGTGTAAACTACTCCATCGTTCTTGATGCATTCCGAAACCAGCTCTGCAGCTTTTAGGATATTTTCCTTTTGAGTTTTTTTTATTTTTTCTAATATCCTATCAATTTCATCAAAAAACAATTCGAATACTTTTTTCCCCATCAAACCCAC
>CAYFPZ010000018.1:0-3846 GCA_964345105.1 Hadarchaeota archaeon (SeqCode) | reverse complement strand
TTAACGGAAAGTTGGTTTGTCGGTTCATCCAAAATCAAAACGTGCGCTTTAAAATACATGGCTCGAGCAATTGTGACGGATTGCTTCTCACCCCCGGATAAAGTAGTAACGGGGGCGTCCGGATCGTCCTTCTTTATGCCAATCGTGTTTAGAAGTTTGATTGACTCCTTTCTCATCGAATCCATGTCTAAAATTTTCATAAAACCTATCTTCTTGAAAGCTTCGTGACCCAAAAATATATTTCGAACTATATTAAGTTGATCCACTAGATTAAAGTCTTGGTGTATGGTCTCAATCCCCATTTTTATCGCTTTCTTTGGGCTATCGATTTTCGTCTCTTTACCCTTGAAAAATATTTTACCCGAATCAGATTTTATGAGGCCACAAAGAATTTTAATGAGAGTGGACTTACCAGCTCCGTTGTCTCCAACTAGGCCAAGAATTTCTCCCTTATTTAAATTTAAATCAACGCCCTCAAGTGCTTGAACTCTACCAAATTTCTTACTTATATTCTCCATTCTAACGATTTCTTCTGACAAGTAGTACACCTTTAAATTCATAAATTTTTACATATTTAAAAATTTCGTTAAAATCCAAATTAATCCCTCTTTCTTATCTGACTTATCTTAGCAAGTACTAGACAAGCTACTAATGCTAAGAGACTCATAATTGTGCATGTCATCCAACCGAGATTCCATGCTGGAGCAAGTATAATGCCCATCACTATGGGCACTATTGGTATCGATATGTTTCCAATGCCTCCTGTGAACCCAGTTCCTAACGCTTCTAAGTCTGAGGTATACACCTCCGACGGTACGGCCCAGTAAACTGCTTGAGGCCAAGAGCTACCGAATGCGGCCATGAATGCTGCAATGAATACCGCACCAAGGCCCATAGGGCCTGCTATTGGCATGAAAGTCGCCCCAATTATAGCCACTACAACTCCAATGCTCATACCAACTGCTCTTCCCGTAACTGGATTCTTCATCTTTATGGCAAAAACGTCCGATAAACCCCCACCGAGCACCGCTGAGACAATATAAGCGATTGACACGGCGATCATCACATTGCCAACTTCCGTCACGCCATATCCTATGTAGTCCATATAAATCGGCAGCTCAGCAATTATTGCAAAGGCAACCCAAGCGCATCCGAAAACGACCATGGAAAGTAGCCATGTTTCTGGCATCTTGAAAACCTTCGACCATCTTCCCCTCTTTTCATTGGGGCTGTCGATCTTCTTCTCAGGAGGCTCTAAAGAAATAGGCATTCTAACGGTCCCAAACCATATTACCGTTAAAATAACCGAAATTAACCCTAGTATCAAGAAAGCTGACTGCCAACCCCATGTTGGAATAGCGTAACCTGCGATGAAGCCGCCGAGACCACCCCCTCCCAAAAATCCCCCGAGAAGAATTCCTGAGGCAAGCCCCTTTCTCTTCTCTGCTATCCAATCCATTATAATTACTACAAATGCGATATATCCCATCCCGGATAGGCCTTGAACTGCTTTCAACGACATTGTCAGCGGATAAACCGTGATATAGGGAAATAAAAACTGTGGGACGAACAACAAAACCATGGCCAAAAGGCCTGTTTTCTTTGCACCGATACGATTTATAATCAATCCGCTCATGAGAAGTCCGATTATCCACGTGATGTAGCGAAAGGTAGTTCCCAGCTTGACAGCGTTTTCTGAAACGCCCAATAGCGCAGAGAGTTCCGGAATTGTCATCGAATATGCGGTCACGGATGCAAGTACGCCTAAAGAAAGAGTGACTGTACTTATCGCCACGACCCACCATTCATATTTTCCCGTTTGACCACCATGCCTTCTAATTCGGTTGTTAAAAAATGGTTAGAATGAGGAAATTCTTAGAGTGGTACTCCGAGGTCTATGAGTTCTTTCTTAACTTTGTTGTAGACATCGAAGCATTCCTTGCTTGGTTTTAAAGTCCTCAGATCCACTAATTCACGGAAGCTCTTTCCCTGCGGTGGCTTTTCCATCCTGTCCTCATACTTTTTCACCAACGACTTCACGATTTCATTTGCATCATTCCTGCTCATCCCACAGGAGGCCTTACATGTTTCACCTGCAAACCAATTTTCAATAACACCGATGTAATTTGGATATCTACCCATACGTGGACGAAGACCCAAGGTGTATGAAGCGCCAGAAACTGAGTGTCCAATGCCTTGAACCGCCAATTCGTATAAAATCATGTCAGTGCAAGGTCCCGCAATGCAGTTTCCAGTAGAGGTGCCAGGCAATGTTTTTGTATTTCTGCTCTCAGCTTGGACAGCAATACTATTTGCCCAGAGAGTTTCCCGACTGCTTCCACCATAATCTCTTGCGTCAAAAACTGTTCCGAATGGCATGTCGGCGTGATGCACAGCACAACATAGTATCAGAGAAGCTATGGCCGAAACCGCACACCCCTCGGGCCCTCCAGAGTAACCCCCGATCATGGAGTAATGAGAAACTTGCGCGATTCCACCGGCATTGTATATGAGGGCCGTTTTGTTTAACAAATAATAACTCGTCTTTAGGCAAGTCATCGGGAGGATAGGAATCACATCTCCCTCGGGGTCAGATCCTTTAGACGTCCCGTAAGTGCCTAAATAAGCAAGAGAGGTCGCTTCTACTCCAGAGGCGCCCTGCATTGTCACCCCGGGCCTGCCAGCCATTCTCGCGCCTGCTTTACCCAATTGCACTTCATGCATCCCACCGAGCACTTCGTAGGGTGTTCCCGCCTTGATGTCCCTCCCGTGTATTGTCAAGGGGCTGCCTGGAGAGTTACATCCGTCAACTGCTCTGGATTGAAGCGCAACTGCAGTGACCGCAGGACCAAGTTCCTCGTCATATGGTGTTCCAAAATTTCCAAAGAGGGTTATTATCGGGTACCTGTCCTCAGGCATTCTGTGCAACATTCTAACCCTATCTTTGCCTGTTCCCAAAATTAACTCGCTTGGAGCACTTTTTAGCGCGTTTTCTAATTCCTCTTCAGTAAACAATATCCTTCTTTCAGTATCTACGCAAAGCATCCCGGCCTCTACCGCCATTGAAAATCCAGCTTTCCAAAACTCATCGGCCAAGCTGTCGTCACGGTTAATCAGGTTCTCAGGGTCGAAAGTTCCTCTTAGATGATATTCTTCAACCTTCTCTTTTACGGTCCTCGGGATGATTTTCTTATTCCACTCATCTTGCGTGCAAACGGGACCGTTCTGAGTCCTGTCCAAAACTTCTAAAAAATCAGTGAGTGTATATAGTTTATTTATAGCACTCATATTCTCAGACCTCAATTATTCACTTATTATCGGTTCCTTCAATGGTAGTTTTGGCCTTTCCTCGAAAAACTTTTTCGCAACGACCACAGCATCATCCATCAATCTTCCGTACCCATCGGCCCCTATCTTCTTGGCCCATTCGGGATTAACTACGCCTCCCCCCACCATGACAAAGAATTTGTCCCTTAATCCAGTATCCTCCAGACGTTTTATTGTATCAGCTTGATAACCTCTAGATGTCGTCATCAAACTTGACATGGCTATTATAGTACCCCCGCCCATTTTTTTTGCTTCCTCTACAAACTTAATAGGAGAAACCTCTGTTCCCAGGTCATGAACCTCAAACCCATTGACCGATAAAATTGCTGATACAAGGTTTTTTCCAATATCATGGATATCCCCAACAACGGTTCCTATCACGACTTTGTTCTTTTTCATCTCTTCCTTTTCCTTCTCTAACATTTTCTCTTCTAAGATACCTATCCCTGTTTTCATCGCATCTGCTGCAAGCATAACCTCTGGAAGAAATATCTCCAATTTATGGAATTTTTCCCCAAC
>CAYFPZ010000017.1:0-3706 GCA_964345105.1 Hadarchaeota archaeon (SeqCode) | reverse complement strand
ACGTTGTCGAAGAATGTCTGCTGACAGTACTGGTCGAACTCCGGGGAGCTTGAGACGGTGAAAGCGTGGTTTTTTATTTGCCCGATGATCTTCAGGTGTTCCTCGCGTTTGCGGCGGAGAGAATTCCTTTTTCTGAGAATTTTCAAGAGGTTGCGCAATTTTTCTTCATTGGGGGTGCTCCCAACCAATGAGTATAAGGTGATCTCCCCATCAGCTGGCAAGTTCAAAGAAAGAGCTGTAAAGGCGCAGGGGGTTCTGTTTTCGTGAATCTGTTTTACTTTCAGTAGGTCTTGAACGGATTTTTTCTCAAAAACCCAAGGATGATCGTAGGTTTGTGACTCGCCGAAGATGACGGATGGATCAGCTATAAAATGATCCTTCAATATTTTGTTATCCTCGCTACGAATTGTTAAATAAAAATTACCCCCAAGAAACTTTCCAACTTGCGAAATATCTTCCGGCTTCTGCTTCAGACGGAAAAGGAGAATATCATCAAGTTGCTCCACACCCATCATGGCTTCAATGTGCTGAGGAATAAATTTGAGGTGGCTCTGATTCAGACCATAAGGCAGAAACCGTGGGAGGCCGTCAATTACCTCCAGTTTGATGGTACGGTCACTGAGATTCTTTATCCTTAGTTCCCTCACGAGGGCTGGTATCGGCTCGTTGACCAAGGGAAAATAGAGAACATTTGTTTCTATCCCCAGTTCTGGGTTGAGATCGTTGATTTCCAGTTCTTCGGCGGAAACAATCATTTTCTGTTTGATTTTTTTATCCTTGTTTTTTTGAAAGGGTTCGTAGACCTTGCGACTGTTAATTTTCAGAAAAGTTCGGAATCCCTGCTGACCGACGAGCTGAAGGGCCTTATTAAAGGAGTAGAATTCAAGAATCGCGTGATCTTTATCCCTCACACCCATACTGCAAATACCCTGTCCCCTGCTGACATAGTAAATCCACATTGGAATCCCCCACTTGCCTCCGATCCCGGGGAAAAAATCGGAGAACGCCTTGGCCCAATTGTAATTCTCCACGACGAAACGGTAACTCGAATCGAGGTAAGACCTGACTGGTTGTTGATTCATATCAATCTTTAGACATTAAAGGACGAAGATAATTTAAAGGCTTTGGTTTAAGGGTTTTTTAGTGACTAAATCATAAAAATTAGACTGAAATAGTTTTTATAAAAGCTCTTGACCTACTGGTACATTCAACCTCAAAATCTCTTTATTGATTTAAATTGGATTTAGATAATTTTTAAGAGTTTAACCCGCGCGTTTTATTCACGAGATACACACCAGTCTCACAATTTTTTAATAGCGAGGAAAGATAACTATTGGCGATTCAAATGCCTAAACTATTTGGAACATTTGGAGTCCGTGGTGTAGTCAATCAAGAGCTCACGCCCGAATTTGGGTTTGAGATGGGGCTCGCCCTCGCCACCTACATGAAAGGAAGTGGAAAGGTGGCAGTCGGTTATGACACAAGGACATCAAGCGTGATGTTCGAGCAGGCGATAACTGCCGGAATCATCTCAGGGGGATGTGATGTGGTCGCCATCGGAACCTCACCAACTCCGGTTTTATCATTTGCAATCCGCTACTTCTCCTGTGATGCCGGGGTGATGATAACAGCATCTCACAACCCGCCCCAATACAACGGCATCAAGCTCTGGGGGCCAGATGGGGGCGCATTTTCCCGCAAAGGGGAAAAAGAAATCGAGCGGATAATCTTGGAGAAATCTTGGAAGCGGGCCCCTTGGGATAAAATAGGGAAAACCAGGCGGACCGACGCTCTCACCCCTTACATTAAGGGAATTCTAAACCGCATCCCCAAGTTTAAGCGGAAATTAAAAGTGGTGGTGGACTGCGCCAATGCGACGGGGAGCTTGGTCACCCCAAGACTCCTCAGAGAGCTTGGTTGCAAGGTGATCTCGATGAATTGTCAGATAGACGGAACTTTTCCAGGAAGGAACCCAGAACCAACTCCAGAAAACATCGAGGAACTCTCAAAAGCAGTTGTTGCCTGCGGTGCGGACCTAGGCATAGCTCACGATGGAGATGCCGACCGAACCGCGATTGTAAATGAAAAAGGAGAAGTGCTCGCCGGAGACAGGGTGTTCGCGCTAGTGGCCTTTCACCACCTTCTGAGAAAAAAATATCCGAAAATAGTAACAGATATCTCCGCCAGTTCGGTGCTGGACGATGTTGCGAGAAAATTGGGTGGAAGTGTTATAAAAACCTCCGTGGGTGAGCCCGAGATAGCGCAGGAGATTCGGGAGCACGGAGGTGAGCTAGGCGGGGAGGAGACTGGGAGTGTTATCTTTCCGGACTGGGCTTTATGTAGGGAAGGGGTGATGACAGCCCTGAAGTTCATCGAGGCTCTCGTTCGATCAGGAAAAAAAGTTTCGGAGTTCGATCGTACTCTACCACAATATTTCCTGATCAAGCAGAAGATAAAATGTCCGAATGAGATCAAAGGGCAAGTGTTAAATTTGCTTTCAGAACGATTCGCCCGGTACAAGCTAAACAGGATAGATGGTTTACGCGTGGATTTTGATGACGGATGGTTGCTACTTAGACCCTCCGGGACTGAACCAATTTTCAGGTGCTTTTCGGAGGCTAAAAATTCTGAAAGGGCCAAGGAACTCGCAGAGCTTGGGATGCGGGAACTTGAGGCGTGCGCCAAAACTGTAGGTTCTAAGCCAAAAAATTAAATGCATCCTTTCTGGGTTCACAATAACGTTATTCGCTTGAATTAAAAAACAAAAAGAAAAAAGAGGATTTTCGGCGTTTATCCCCTTTTCATTTTAGACTCCAGCCATCTCTTCTACTTCTGCCCAGCTCAGGAAATCGGTCCACTGCCCATCTTGGGCGTCCGGGTAGATGTAGCTTGTGCCTACGAAGCCATATTCCCCGGTTACTATTCCCCATGTGGTGGTGTAATCAGTTTTCCAACCATCGTCAAAACTGAGTACTACGACCGCCTGTGTGCCGTTCCAAGAGGTGTATGCATCCCTCATCGGCAAAACCTGTAGTTGACCAGCGTTTTGTCTATCAAGGAGGTAGCTACATACTGCTCTAAGCGTTGTTGGTGTACAGCCATACTGTGGGGCGGGGTCCATAACTCTGTGGGTGAATATATTTAGCAACGCGTTATTCGATATTGCATAATCTATGTATCCCGTGATGGTACTAACAGCCGTTGACGCTTGTATCTCTACAGCATTCATTTGGTACCAGTCTGCCATAGGATAGGTGTTTATGGAGCCAGTGTAAGCCCAAGCCGCTCTGCCACTAAGTCTGTACGGTGCAATTGCTGATTTGACTGTGGAGTTAAACTCTCCGTATGGGTACGCATGGTGTTGTGGTGCTGGGAGACCATGTGCTGCGAAGGCATTGTTCACTTGCTGCATCTCCGACTGAATTTGGGCCTCTGTCAAACTAGTAAGGTATGGGTGGGTGTAAGAGTGGCACTGGAAATCCCAGCCTCCTGGTGGTGGTGGCGGTGGTCCTTCTTGGGTGGTCGCGCTCGCTTGAGCGGACGGGCTCGACTCGTTGTTGCTCGTGTCAACTGCCGTCACCTTGTAGTAGTAGGTGGTGGAAGCACTAAGACCCGTGTCCGAGTAATTGCTCACAGTCCTCTCAGTCACGAAGTTTCCGGGACCAGGAGTGAATCCGCTGGTCGTGCTCCGGTAGACATTGTAATG
>CAYFPZ010000016.1:0-21142 GCA_964345105.1 Hadarchaeota archaeon (SeqCode) | reverse complement strand
TGCGGATTAGCTGGTGACGAGGCGTCAAGTTTCAACGAAATCGAGTTCCGATTGTTGTGGTCCGCGTTCCCTGCGTTGTCCTTGAGCCAGACGTAGACGGTGTGTGAGCCGTCCCCGGAGACCGAGATGCCCGAGATCAAGGTGATCCCCGCGCCTCTCTCGAGTGTACCGTCATTGTACGCCGTTGGGGCGGAGTCGAGCTTGTAGTATACGCCCACCACCCCTGAGTTTTCAGTCGGGTTGTTCCAGCTGAGGGTGAAGGAGTTCGAGTTAGTCCAGCTGCTCGGGGATGCGGAAAGATTTAGTGGGGCATTAGGTGGAACGCTGTCGGTGGTCTTGAAATTTTCACCGCCCCCGTAACTTGTCCCTCCGGAGTTCTGGACGACGGCCCTGAAGTGGTAGGTGGTCCAGGACGTGAGCCCCGAGAGCCCCGCGCTGAAGCTCCCCACGGCGGTTTTTTCCTGTTTCGTGGTGCTGTTCCCGTAGCCCGTCGTCTCGCCCCACTCGAACCAGACCTGGCAGGAAATGGGCAAATCAGAAACTTTCACCGGGGTGTGCCTGTCCGTGGTCGTGTTGTCCCCGAGCTGGCCGTTGGCATTGTACCCCCAGGCCCATACCGTCCCGTCCCCCCTCAGCGCCAGCGAGTGATAACACCCGCCTGCGACCGCGACCGCGTTCTCCATCCCCAGCACCCTCACCGGGATTTTTTTATCCGTGGTCGTGTTGTCCCCGAGCCGGCCGTCGCTATTGTAACCCCAAGCCCACACGGTCCCGTCACCCCTCAGCGCCAGTGAGTGACTAATCCCGCCTGCGATTGGAACTGCTCCCTCGCCAAGCACAGGATTGCCAACAGCTCTCGGCGCGCTTGCGGAAACCGGCGGACTCAAAACTCCCGCTAGCGATGTCAGGAACGCCAAGCAGAGGGCGAGTGCGCAAAAACTCTTAAATTTTGACTTACCCGTCACTCACTCTCCCATTTCCACAAGTCGCGAAATCTTATATTAATGTTTACAAAAATCGGAACTCTCAAAAAAATTAAGTATGAAAATGAACAAACTTATAAATAGGGGATAAAAATGGCGAAGAAAGGCGAGAAGTACAAATGCGAAAAATGCGGACTCGTGGTGACTATCGATAGCGACTGCACCTGTAGTGTCTGCGACTTGATTTGCTGTGATTCACCGTTGAAGAAAATAGAAAAGGAATGAAAAAATTATGTCTGAAAAAAGAAAGTTGGCGATAATAGTTCACAGCGGCACCTTAGACCGACTCTATTGTGCCTTCATACTTGGTTCCACCGCAACAGCCATGGACATGGAGACTCACCTCTACTTCACATTCTGGGGCCTCAACATGCTCTTAAAGGGAGCCTTGGAAAAAGCTGGACTACCGGCCACTTACAAACATATGGAAGAACAACTGAAAAAGAGGCTGGGAGAAATGAAGTACCCTACACCCTACGAATTGCTCAAAAGAATGAAAGCATCAGGGTTGTTGAAAATCTACGCCTGCAGTCCAACTATGGAGATGTTCGGCATAAAGAAGGAAGACCTCATCCCTGAGGTGGATGAGATTGCTGGCGCGGCAGCTTTCCTCGACGTTGCCTCGGATGCGAACATAACCATATTGGTTTAGCCTTGGGAAGACTTTCTGCAGCAATTCACCAAAAGAAAAATGAGATAAGCGTTAACGTAGAAATAAATATGTAGGTTTTATTTTGCCTCCGCAGAAAAAGCCTGATCGAGAGCTGGATTGTTTAGGCCTCTACTGTCCTGAGCCAGTTTTTAGGACAAGACAGGAAATTGACAAGCTGGCCGCTGACCAAGTTTTAGAGGTGATTGCTGATGACCCAGCTGCCGAGGAAGACATAAAACGTTTAGTTAAGAGACTCGGGCATCAACTCCTTGAATTACGGAAGGAGAAGGACCGATTTCATTTTTTGATTAAGAAAGTGGAGAAGTGAGTTAGAAATGAGAAAAGTGTATATGGATCACGCGGCCGGGATGCCCGTAGATCCCAGAGTCTTTGAATCAATGAAACCATATTTTACGGGAGACTATGGAAATCCTTCATCTTCCCATTCTTTTGGGGCAAACGCCAGAAATGTCTTGATGGAGTCGAGAGAAAAAGTTGCCCGATTAATAGGAGCAGAAAAACCTGAAGAAGTCATTTTTACTTCGGGGGGCACAGACTCTAACAATCTAGCGATAAAGGGAATTGCTTACCGAAATAAGGAGAAGGGAAACCACATAATCACAACTACCATCGAGCACATGTCGGTGCTAAACATCTGCAAATATCTTCAAACGCAGGGTTTCGAAATCACTTACATGCCAGTGGATAAAGAAGGCATGATCAATCCCGAAAAACTCAAAGATGAAATAACCGACAAAACCGTCCTCATATCTGTCATGTACGCAAATAATGAGATCGGAACAATTCAACCGATAAGGGAGATAGGGAAAATAGTCCGCGATAACAAAATTTATTTTCACGTGGACGCTGTAGCCGCAGCGGGGAAGGTGCCTATCAACGTTAAAGAGGAAAACATAGACCTAATGTCAATTTCTTCCAACGACATGTACGGGCCGAAGGGCATGGGAGTTCTCTACATCAAAAGTGGGGTCAAAATTCAACCAATTATACAGGGAGGCGGCCAAGAAAGGGGGCTGCGTTCGGGCACAGAAAACATACCCGGCATAGTTGGCATGAGTAAGGCGGCTGAGATCGCCCGAGAAGAGATGGCGGACGAAGGCGGAAGATTGAGCAAGCTCCGGGACAAGCTCATAAATGGCGTTCGGGATACAATCGAGCGTTCCTACCTGAATGGCCACCCGACTAAGAGACTTCCTAACAACGCCAACCTCAGATTTAGTTATATAGAAGGGGAGTCCCTCATCTTGGATTTAGATATGCTTGGCGTTCAGGTGTCTTCGGGTTCGGCGTGCACTTCAAAAACCTTGGAACCCTCCCACGTGTTGCTCGCGATAGGCTTGGCCCACGAAGAGGCACATGGGTCCCTAGTCTTCACCATGGGCAAGCAGAATTCAGATGAAGATGTAGATTATGTGCTGGAGGTGTTGCCGGGCGTGGTGAAGAGGTTGAGGGCAATGTCTCCCTTGACACCAAAAGAAATGTTGAAGTGACATGGATGTACAGCGAAAAGGTTATGGACCATTTTAGGAACCCGAGAAACATAGGCGAAATTCCAGACGCAGACGGAGTTGGGACCGTGGGCAATCCCGTTTGTGGCGATTTAATGACCATGTACATTAAAGTTGAAGACGCCACGTTGGAAGATGTTAAGTTCAAGACATTTGGTTGCGGAGCAGCCGTAGCCACAAGCAGCATGATAACAGAGCTCGCAAAGGGGAAGACTATCGAAGAAGCTTTAAAGATCACCCGGAGCGATGTGGCGGACAGCTTAGGCGGCCTCCCTCCAATCAAGATGCACTGTTCTAATCTAGCCGCAGACGCCTTGCATGCGGCCATAAATGATTACCTAAAGAAAAAGGAGGCAGATAAATGAAAACTTTCGTGAAATGTGAAATGTGTAATGCTGAAATCCCCGCGGACAAGTGCGTATTTGCAACTTACAAAAAGGTTATCGATGGAAAGGAATACACCTTTTGTTGCATACATTGCGCTGGAGTTTTTGAAAGAAGAAAAAAATGACCTTTAAAACATTCTACAAATGTCGGACATGTACCCTTCTGTACTGAACGGAAAAGGATTGGACGGTTATACTCTCCACGTTGACAATATTTTTCCCGGGCGATTTATAGAGGAAACAAACTTTGAATTGTACCTGAAAGCCGCCGATGGCACGGTTTCTGAAAACCCTGTGGTAAAGGGTAAATATTTTTCTGGAAGGGGCAAGTTTTACAAACCTTGGCTGGAAATATATTACGACAACATTTCAAGGTTCAAATCTTCAAAAATGGTGAACCTATCTGAGAATAATTTGGACGAGAAGTTGTTTAAACATCTCTCGGACCTTCTTCCCCCCGGCTCACACATTATGGTATTTTACTCGAACGACAAAGAAACTAGGAAAGGTTTAGAGAGAGGGGTTCCGGCACCAGCCACCCCTATTGGATATCTCTTGTGGAAATCAGGTTGCACATGGTTCAAGGACTGGTACTTTGCTGAGGGTTTTTTGGAGGGAGATGTAAAACTTCAGGGCAGTAAGCCCGTGAACGAAAAGTACAGGCAAAAAAATTTGCTTGAAATTTCCAGAGTATTGAATGAGTTTTTGAGAAAGGAAAAGAACGAGGACAAACTCTTTGTCCGCGCCAGAGAGAGGGCTAAAGAGATAATAGCATCCATAAAAGAACTTCGCTAGCTATCCCAAAGAAGCAGGCGGGCCATAACCGATAAATCGCTATTCCTCTATCTTGATGGCCTTGGTCGGACAGTTTGTCTCGCAAGCGAGGCACTTGATGCAGTCCGACTCTCGAGCCGGGTCCGACTTCTCTTCTGAGGTTGGGTGGCCCGGAGTATTCACCATCTCGAACACGTTGACTGGACAAACCCCTACGCAGATGCGATCCCCGTTGCAGGAATCCCAGTCTACTGACACGACGCTCCCATGAACCCCGAGCTTCTTCGGTGGATCAATAGGGCCCCAGACATCATGCCCCGAGTGGGTATCAATTTTTTTCAGCTTACTTTTGAAGTCCGGATCTATTGCCATATCATAACTATCTTATCTTATCAATTTTTAAAAATTGTGGTTTGCTGGGTTTCTCCACATTTTAAAGGTTCCTTAAATTTTACGTGACAGAATACGTAAATTTTTTTAACACCTGCGATAAAAATATTAGACGAAGATCATGAGCCAAGCTAAGCCAAAAATTTTAGTTCTTTTTTATTCGATGTACGGCCACATTTTTGCCATGGCCAAGAAGATCGCCGAAGGTGTTCGAGAGGCAGGCGGTGAACCGATCGTCAAACAAGTGGCAGAACTTATCCCAGAAGAGTCCTGGAATGATGAGATAAGAAAAGCAAAAAAAACGATGAAAGAAATCCCAGTTGCTGACCCTAGAACAGACCTGAAAGACATTAATGGCTTAATTGTTGGTACACCTACCCGTTTCGGCGACATGACGGCCCAGATGAGAAATTTCTGGGATCAGACCGGTGGTGACTGGGTGACAGGCACGCTCATCGGAAAACCAGCAGCGGTATTCACCTCCACTGGCACCCAACATGGAGGACAAGAGACCACCATCATCTCCACCATGATAACGCTCCTGCATCACGGCTGTATTTTGGTAGGTTTTCCATACTCTTTCAAGGAACAAATGACGATGGAAGAAATAACAGGGGGCTCGCCATACGGGGCCTCAACCATCGCTGGCCCGATGGGTGAGCGCATGCCGTCAAAGAATGAATTTCAAATAGCAAAAGAGTTGGGTAAACACCTGGCAACGATCGCCAGAAAAATTCAATAGTTGAATTTAGTTGCCTTGTTGTAATAAAAGAAAACCCTATTTACTTTATTTGCTTTCACGGAGTTTTCTCAAGCACCGCTTCGACACTCCACACATTTGAGTCTCGAAGAATTCGTATTTCTACTTTTTCTCCAACCTTTCTTTTTTGAATTTCCTCCACAAGTTTTTCCGTATTATTTGTGGCTTTGCCCGAGAATTCAAGAACAATATCGCCGGGAATTATTCCAGAATTGTCAGCGGGACTGTCCGGCATCACTCTTGCAACAAGAACTCCTCTAGCAACGGGTAAACCATAGTAGGACGCGATTTCTCTGGTGACAGTTAATCCACTTACACCAAGCCAGGGTCTAATCATGCCTTTGTGAGCAATTATATCGTCGGCGCATTTTTTAGCCAAGTTTATTGGAATGGCGAAGCCTATGCCCTGAGCGAAAGGGATAATCGCTGTATTGATGGCAACGACTTTCCCCTCGATATCAACCAGCGGCCCGCCACTATTTCCCGGGTTTATGGCTGCGTCGGTTTGAACGAGATTTTCTATCACGCCTCGTTGAGATTCTATAGATCTGTTTAGAGCACTTATCACCCCGGAGGTAACTGTTGGACCACCAGTGAGTCCGAAAGGATTGCCAATCGCAAAGACCCTTTGACCCACTTTTAATTTATCAGAGTCGCCTAGTTCTGCGGCGGTAAGTTTTCCCTCCTTTACTTTGATGATAGCCACATCGTGGATTGAACATGTCCCCATCACTTCCCCTGATAGTGCATGTCCATCGACCATCGTCACGCCGATTTTCTCCGCACCCGTAATCACATGGTTGTTTGTCAAAATGTGGCCTTTTGAATTAATGATGGTTCCAGAACCCATTCCCTTAAGCGGGACTACTCTGTAGAACATGTGATGGAGGAGCTTAATCGTGCTTACGTTGACTACACTGTGGCTTATTTTATCTAGCACTTCTAAAACTGAAGCTTCATCATAATTCGGCAAGTTATTTTCCACCAAACTTTGGCACAACCAAGAACATTTTTGGTGTTCCAACTTATTATTTTTTTGCTGATGCAGATTAAATTTACATAAATTCTTGTAACACACTCTGAACCGAGGGCAACGGTTTTTCTTCGGCGAGCACTCGGTCGCCCAGCAGCTGTTTCTCATAAATCTCCTTCTTCACTTGGTAAAAGATACCAATAGGGATACGGTTGTTCCACTCCTTGGCCTTCTCCAATGCTGCCGCAAAGTCCTCCACGTTGTGTCCTTCCTCGTTGAGGTCGTAGACTTTGGGCTTGAATTTTTCCAGAGTGGGGTTGAAGCTCGGGCAGTGCTGGAGGACATCGATGAAGGCGAAGCCCCGGTGTTGTACCGCCTGCAGGATGAGAGAGCGTAGGTGCCGCATGTCCCCGGTGAAGCCTCGGGCTACGAACGTTGCGCCGCAGGCCAGCATTAGGTGGAGGGGGTTAAGCGGGGTCTCGAAGCTACCCTTGGGGGCTGACTTGGTCCTGAACCCTATGGGGGTAGTGGGAGTGACTTGGGAAGTTGTAAGGGCGAAAACCTGATTATCGTGCACGATGAAGGTGGCGTCGAGATTTCTTCGAGCCGTGTGGATGAGGTGGCTGACCCCTTCGTCGTAAGCGTCGCCATCACCGGCAAATCCGATCACCTTCAGTCGCTGATTTCCCACCTTCACCCCCATGAGGGGCGGCACTACTCTTCCGTGTAGGCAGTAGAAGCTGTTGACCTTGATATAGTCGGATATCTTGCCGTGGCAGCCGACCCCGGAAGAGATGACGATTTGCTCCGGCTTCACATCTCCCGATTTCACGAGCTCGGCCATTGCCCACTTGGCCGCCGCGAGGATGTTGAAGTTGCCGCATCCAGGGCACCAAGTGTTCTTGGCGGGGCTGTCGAGTTCCCTCATTTCCAACCAAATGCCTCCTTTAGCTTCCCCGCGAGCCCCACGGGGTCGAAAGGCCTCCCGTCGTTCTTGAGTATCGCCTTCTCGATGTAGTGCCCCGTCTGCTCCTTGATGAGCGAGCGAAGCTGCCCGGTCATGTTGACCTCGACGCAGACGATTTCCTTCGCCTGCTCCAAGTGCCCCTTCACGTCCCACGTGGGGAAGGGACTGAGGTACATAACCTGTAGGAACTTCAGCGGCTTGTCGATGAGCTGCATCGCTTCGAGCACTGCGCCCTTGGTTGACCCCCACGCAATCACCAAATTCTCCGCTTTGGGGTCACCGTAAATCTTCACCGTTTCTCGTTTCTTCAGGTCCTCGATTATCCCTTTCATCTTTCGTAGTCGTTTTTGCAGCATGTTGGTTACGCTCTCGGGGGTCTCGATCGCGTATCCATGCTCGTTGTGCTCGTAGCTCGAGACTTTGACCACTGCCCCTGGCGTTCCGGGGAAGATTATGGGGGAAACCCCGCTGTCGGTGAATTTGTATCGTTTGTATTCACCCTCCCAACTTTCGGCGACGCTGCTGGGCTCCACATTTACCTTGCGTTCATCAATCGCGATGCTCATGTAACTCTCCAGCAGGTGCTTGTCCATCAGAACCACGATTGGGACTTGATATCTCCAAGCGAGATTCATTGCTTCTCCACCCTTCACGAACGCTTCCTCAGGATCTCCTGGTGCCACAACTATGCGGGGAAACTCTCCATGCCCAACGTGGAGAACGAACCTCAGGTCGGCCTGCGCCGTGTAAGTCGGCACTCCCACGGCAGGTGCAGGGCGCTGCCCCACCACGAAGACCGCGGGTATCTCGGACTGGCCCGCCATGCTGAAGGCCTCCTGCATCAGCGCGAACCCACCTCCAGCTGTGCCAACCATGCATCTTGCCCCACCGTAGGCGACGCCCAACGCCATGTTGGCCACTCCTATTTCATTCTCGGGATGAATCACCGCTATCCCGAGCTCATCCTGGTGTGTCCCCATGAAGGAAAGAATCCGGGTGGAGGGCGTCATCGGGTACCCTATGTAAATTTTCATTCCGGCCTTGACTGCCCCGAGCGAGACTGCTTCGGTTCCAGAGATGAAAGGAGTCGGGTCATGCTTGACCGGCTCGAGTTTGAGGATTGGATCAAAGTTCTGCTTGGCGTGGTCGAACCCCATCTTTGCAAGCGCGATGTTTTTTTCAGCCCGTTTACCATAGGCCCAAGTCAAGATCTCGTTAACGGGCTCAAGGGGTATACCGTATAGTTGGGCGATGGCGCCGATTATGGCCGCGTTCCTCATTATCGGGATGCCTTCAACTTCCTTGACCATGCTAGAGAGCGGAATCGGGTAAGCCTTGTATGATCCTTTGTAACTCGCCTTGTCGCTGTCGAAGAGTACGAGGCCGTCCTTCGTCAATTCATTCTCGTGTCGGGATATTGTGTCTTGGTTAAGGGCTGCGACCAGCTCCACCACTTCCAGATGGCTCCACACCTGACGGCCCGAGGCCCTCACTTTACAGAAGTTGTGGCCGCCGCGAATGAGGGATGGGTAATCATTTATGACGAAGGCGTAGAGGCCGAGACGATTGAAGGCCTTGCCTAGGAGTTCCGCTGTCCGCATAACCCCGTCTCCCGCCTCTCCGCCAATGAGAAAAGAAATATCTTGCATTCCAGCCCTTTCAAAAGCCTCGTTTTACCCCAACGCCCTGTTTAAGTGTTTGTATCGCCGTGCTTTCGAAAGAACCCGTCAAAACTTCAGGCTTAAATCCCACTTCGCTTGAAAAGAGTGGCCCAGCGATAAATATCTCCATGGTCTCTACAATATCTTTTAAATCTCCAAAGATAAAATTATTGCGCCGGTGAGCTGGTGGGCGACTTCCGGGCGAAAGCCTGAGGAAACTCCGTCCATCGAGCAGGTCCGCGAGCCTGTAAGGGCACGGTTGAGAGATCGTAAAGATGGAACAGAAACGATACCTCCCGACTCGCGCGAGGATGCGGTGACGCTGAGGTCGGGTCGGCGGGGATGAAACGGCCATCCCGCGGGATGCAAGGGCAAATTACCGCCTATGAACGCCTGCTGGAGGCGGGTGGTAGCCCGCTAAGCTAAATGTCGCCTGAAAACAGAAGACGGGTTACGGCCAGCACGCCGGCTTTGGTTACCTGATAAGAGTTTCTGCTAAAATTAAATATTAAAAACACTAAAAATTTTAAATGGATAAAAATGTTATCAAAAATACCCGTAAATCTTGAGAAAGTAAAAAAAGAAGATTTGGATAAAGAAATTCTAAGAGTCGGGATAATAGCTGAATTGGATGCCATAAATCTCTATGAACAAATGGCGAACATGACTGAAAAAGAAGATATTAAGAAAATTCTTTTGGACATAGCAAAAGAAGAAAAGACCCACGTGGGAGAATTCCAAGCCCTTTTGTTAAAAGAAGACACGGAGCAAGAAAAAGAATTGGAAGAGGGCAAAAAAGAGGTCAATGAGTTAGTGGGTAAAGCAGGCGTGTTGCAGCAAAAAACACAATTGAAGCCAGGAATTTGATGATAACATGGTAAAATTGTGGAGATGCGAAATTTGTGGGGACCCTTACGTAGGAGAGAGTCCGCCGAGTAGCTGCCCTTTTTGCGGAGCTCATAGAAGTTACATAAAAGAAGCGAAAGAAGCCAAAGTTAATTTTGATGTTGAGCTGAATGAGAAGGATAAAGCGAACGCTGAGCGCGCTTTACAGGTAGAAGTAAGCAACACGGCATTTTATTTTTGCGCAGCCGAAAAAACAGACGACGATGAAGGAAAATTATTGTTCAAGGCTTTAGGAAAAGTAGAAGCAGAACATGCCAATGTTTGGAAGAAAATATTAAAGCTTGAAAAAGTCCCTCAAGAGAGTGAGCCATGTCACGTAAGCAATAAAGAAAATTTAGAAGAATCCCATGCAAGAGAAACAAGGGCCATTGAATTTTACGAAAAGGCAGCTGGGGATTCTAAAAATGAGAGAGTAAAACAGATATTTGAAGCGTTTGTCGAAGTTGAAAAAGATCATTTAAAACTTTCAGAAGAGAGGATGAAATAATCACGACCCAAGACCAAAAAAAGGAGGTGAAATATGGCGGAACTAAAACAAATCTACAAATGCAATGTTTGCGGAAATATAGTTGAAGTTTTACATGGAGGAGTAGGGGAGCTTGTTTGTTGTAATGAGCCGATGGAACTACTTAAAGAAAAGACTGAGGATGTTGGTCTAGAGAAACATGTTCCTGTTATAGAAAAAACAGATACGGGAATAAAAGTTAAAATCGGTTCAGTTCCTCACCCAATGGAAGAAAAGCATTACATAGAATGGGTGGAGATAATTGCCGATGGTGGGGTTTTCAGAAAATTCTTGAAACCAGGCGATAAACCAGAGGCTGAATTTGAAATAAAAGCAGAAAAGATTGACGCGAGAGAATACTGCAATATGCACGGTTTGTGGAAGTCCAGGTAGAATTTTTGGGCCTTTTCGGGATTCCATATATTCTTATATTTTTGCCCAGTCTTTGACCGGCTATATTGATAAGCAATGGCTCTCAACTCTCCGCTATCAAGGAGCGGCTCAAGCAATTAGGCTCAGAAAACGCTATACTTGGGAGGCGGGCCCGGAGGGATTCGAACCCTCGATCTACAGCTTAGGACGCTGCCGCCCTATCCAGACTAGGCCACGGGCCCATGTAAAATTGGGAGATAGAACTTATGACAGTTGCCCTTGCTAAACTCGCAAGACGAAAGTTATTTAAAAAGCACTACCCCATCAACTTTAGATATTAGAGGTGGTCAAGTGGGTACTTCGAGGGCAATTGGGGCTTTGCTTTGCGTTGTATGCGTTGTAATCGCGGCATTATACATTTACTTCCCCTTTGTGGTGGGATATGGGACGGCCCCGCTGTGGTTGGTGTTGCCGGTGATCATCGGCATCTTCATCCTCGCTGGTCTAGGCTTCTGGCTGGGATGGATTATGTTCGGCACCAAGGAGGTTTCTCCTCCTCCTCCTCCGCCCCCAGCGCCGAGCGTGGTAGAGTCTGAAAGCGAGAGAGAACCCGAACCTAAGAAGGAAGAGTAGTAGCGACCTCAACGATGATTTTTAAGGTTGACCTGACCTTATTTTAGCGGGTGCAAGATTGAACTACAGGCGATGGTTGCTCGTTGGCTATCTACTCGCGCTGATGGCTTTCACGACTTCAGTGCTTTTAATCCCCGGCGAGAAGTACGACACGCTGACCACTTCGGACAGCGGATGGGTTTACGATGTCGCTGCCGAAATAGATAAAACAAATGCTTTAGCGGAGAACAATCCCCTTTCTCACGCACCTTATGGGCTGTCAGTCAGCCTCACGGAGCAAGCACAGCCCTTAATAACGGTAATGCTTTATAGAGGCGTCAATGCTATCAACCCCAGCGTCACTTTGATGGATACCGTCAAGTACTGGGCCCCACTGCTTTTCGCCCTCTCGATCATCCCGATTTTCCTGATCGGCAAGGAGCTGGGAGGTGACTTTGGGGGCTGCGCTGCGGCGTTCTTCGGGGCTACTTTGGCCTCATCAATTTACTGGATGAAGGTCGGAGCGTATGATCGAGAGCCCATCCAGTTGATCTTGGGGGCATGGACCATTTATCTCACCATAAAGCTTTTCAAGGCCCCCCGTAGCGAGATGCCCAAGTTTGCACTTTTAGCTGGGCTGGTGTATGGGCTTTTCGGGCTGGCATGGAGCGGGGCGCTCTTCATCGCCCCCATCGTGGTCGGTGGATTATTGCTCGTCCTGTTAACTGGATTTCTTGGCAGGTTGATTCGCAAAACCAGTTTATTTGGCGCTCTTTTTTCAACCATCCGTGGTCATTTGAGTTTGATAGCTGGCGTGCTGGGTATGTTAGTAGTGATGACGCTCGCGCTCTGGGTAATGGGTGGGCAGAGTCCAATGTTATGGGTAGGTTTAGCCCAATCACTTCTGGGATATGTTGGAATAGGCGGTGGCGGCGGGATTTCATTTACTAGGTATGCAGGAGAGATGGCTGCGCCGAATTCATGGAGCGATACAATCAATAAATTTTATGGCATGAATATTTTGACTACATTTATTCTTATTTTAATCGCTTTAGCATTAATCAAGTTCTGTTGGTCGAGAAAGCGCTGGGAACTGCTAATCTTTCCATGGCTTATTGTTATTGCGGCAATGGTCTGGCCAGGAACGGGACAGGCGCGTTTCGAACGGATGTGGTGGCCCTTTGTACCCGTCTTGGCGGGCGTGGGTGCGGCTGTGCTTGCTTCCCTCGTCCGGAGAGTCTCATTTGAGCAGTTCGGAGAATGGCTAAAACATTTTCAGGCGCCAATTGTGGTTGTACTTTGCGCCGGCATCGTTGCCACACCATTCGTTTTTAATGCATATGCTGTTGCTGAGCAAACTACGCCCCCAACCGAATGGCATGGCGTCAGAGGTTTGGATGAAGGGTTCATGGAAGCTTTCGATTGGCTTCGAGAGAATACGTCGGAAAATTCTGTCGTTTCCATCCAATGGTCATTTGGGCATCTACTAACGGGCGCCTCTCAACGAGCGTCGGTGACCGATGGCGCCGAGGTTATGGGTGAAGAAGGCAAGTGGGAGAACGATCCATCGTTTGTCCCCCGCCCACCCGATTATATCTACTATGTGCGTGACACTAGTGGCATTATCTATGGTGTGAATGTGCCTGCCACATCATATCAGGTTAACGGCAGGCGAGTCGATGTCCAACGCTTCCCAACGATGGATGAAAATGAGTTTCGGTGGATTATCCGTACATATCGCGAGAATTACGATATTAGAATTGATTACGTAGTCTTCAGCTACGACGAATATTATTATGCGCAGCAAAGTTATCAGCAGCGCTATCAAGAGGAGGTTACGAGCGCGCTTTGGGGGGCTGAGAACAAGGCATTCGCCAGTACGTGGCGGCCTGAGGACAACAACATCATATTCGATTTCGGTGAAAATCGGGAAAATGTCGTGTTTGACATGGACGCTTGGAATGCTTACTTAAAGGTCGATGAAAATATTAGATATTTCGATGGATATACAGTCTTTGTTGTCGATGAACAAGGCGATCTCGTAGAATCATATGGCTTCCAACCGTATCTATATCCGGACATTCAAGAAACTTTAGTGATTAACGTTAACGAGCTTGGAAATGTAATGAGCGCGCGTATAATCCCCTCAGCCACGGAATTGATTGGCTCGATTGAGGTCTTCGCTCCAATAGGTGTGAGGGTATTCCAAGGGGATCTGGAAAACATTGATTATCTAAAAGTCGTTTTCACGAGTTCTAATAATATGGTGAAAATTTCAGAAATTATTCATGAAAACATGCCGTGATGCCCATGCAAAAACCGAAAGGAACGCGCGATTTGCTGGGTAAAGAATTGACAAGTATTCGTCACGTCACCCACGTGATGAACAACACGTTTAAGCGCTATGGCTACGAAGAAATCGAAACTCCTACTTTTGAGTACCTTGAGCTGTTTGAAAAGAAAAGCGGCGAAGTGGTGGTGAAACAACTTTACTCGTTTAAGGACAAATCGGGCCGTGCACTTGCCCTCCGCCCGGAGTTAACCGTGCCCGCCATCAGACTTTATCTTACCCACCTCAAATCGGCGCCCAAACCCGTGAAACTATGTTATTTTGGAGACTGCTTCCGGTACGAGGAGCCTCAGGCGCAGAGGTGGAGGCAATTCTTACAATCAGGAGTAGAGATTATTGGTTCTCCCCAACCTGAAGCGGATGCCGAAATAGTCGCACTCTCTGACGATATCATGCAGGAACTTGGATTGTCGGGTTATGAGCTCCGCATCGGTCACATCCGCTTGCTCCGAGAGGTGCTTGCCCAAGCGGGGGTGAGGGGTGATGCCCAAGACTCCATCATGAGAGCAATTGATCGCCACGACGAAGTAAGGCTTCAGGAGGAGCTTAGCCGCATGCACGTAAAGGCTAAGAATGAAGAGCTGCTTCGATCCTTGATTGCATTACGCGGTAGCACGAAAGTGTTGAAACAGGCGGAGAAACTTGTTGCGAGTTTACCCAAAGCCAAAATAGCACTGAAGAACCTACATGAAATCCTCGAGCACGTTCGCTCGTTTGGAGTCAAGAAATTTACAATAGACTTTGGAATCGCCCGTGGACTTGAGTATTACACAGACTTCGTTTTCGAGCTATACGTTAATGGAGTTCAAGTTGCAGGGGGTGGCCGTTACGACGAACTCATCGGGCTTCTGGGGGGCGAATCCTGCCCAGCTGTCGGCGTCGGTTTCGGCATCGACCGCATTGCTCAGACCCTTTTAAAGCGAGGGATGATAGTTCCGCGCGAGCGATTGGATTGCGTGGTTCTCCCTGCGAGCGAGGGGATGATCAGCGAATGCCTGAAAATAGTTGGGGAGCTGCGCAGAGCTGGATTGCTTGTCGACGTCGACCTGATGAGGCGACGTTTGTCCAAGGCCATAGCGTATGCTAACGCTTGCGGCGCCAAACATTCGATCATAGTCGGTGCTAAAGACTTGGCAGCCGGCAAGGTCACCCTTCGGGACATGCATACTGGCGATCAAGTGCAAGTATCGCGAAAGAAACTAATTGCTAGGTTGAAATCAACGAGTAAGTCCTAATCGGAATAAATCTACCCCTAAAATAGTTGTGTAAAGATAATGCCCTCTTTTTCTTAACAACTTTTTTGATTCATCCTTGATCATGTTTCAAGTCCGCTCCGCAAGAACCGCAAAACTTATTTTTTGCTTCTACTTCCGCCCCGCACTCAGGACAATATTCGATTTTACGCCTTTCGGGGCGATATTCAACTCTTATTTTTTTCTCACCTATCCATTTTACTTTTTCAGCAATTTTTTTGATAAATATACTAATTACATATAGCCAAATCAAGCCACCAACAAATCCTCCAATTACAGTCCAAGTGCTAAAGCCGAATAGATAAACGCTCAGCAATAAACCTCCAATACTCGAAAACAGAAAGGCAAGTACTGCTATTGCAGTCAAGCCTATCCCGCCAAAAATAGCAAGAATTACTATCGCTATAACGAGAAAAATTGTGGGGTTTTCCGCCAGACCGCTAAGAAATGGAACTTTATCTAATGTATCCCACAGGATCAAATTCACTATACAACCTACCCCTAAACCAATGAAAACACCAATTTTTCGAAATACGAAACATATGGGGCCCAAGACAAAGATTAAACCGGCGAAGGGGAGAAGCGTGTTATAAAGTTGGTTTAAGATGTCTGGGATTCCCATGTAATCATTCACAATAACTTTTTTTCACCCTTTGCTCTCTTTCGATCGCTCCCTAATTTTTTTGTATATCTTTTCCGAAATCAGCCCCGCGTTTACGGCGTCCCGCCAGCACTGGAAGCAGCGGGCCCGAGTTGTCAGCCCGCTAACTGAATATATCCATCCAACCCGCCCGCAAACGACACACGTCCCCCAATCCACTCGGATCATTGGTTTCGTCCCCTCCAACCATTCGCGCAGTATGCATGCATGTAAACGCCACGAATCAGCCTTACAATTATATTCCGCCCGAACTGTATTAATAATAAACGCCGCCAAAAATTGATTTTCCAGACAATTGATTTTTCTGGTTTCTTTATTTTTTCCTTTTCTCGAGTTAGTATTCCCACCATTTTTTGACAAGGGGCATTGCGATAACTTCACGTATTTCTAATCGTTTCTTGATCTCTTTTCCCAAGATATCATCGGGAAGTGCGGCCTTCACGATTAGTGCTGTGTCAGCTCCTTCGCCAGTTCCACCCACCCCGATCACATTCTCGCCAGATTTTACAGCGCCCTTGGATGCGGCCATAACCACAACTTCTACGGCGACCTTGAAACCCTGCCCCAATGTATAATAGGTGTTTTTCATGTGGCCCAGATTTTTTGCTCGAAAGGCTGGAATGCAATTTTCGTAGATGATAGTGCCCATTTTTTCGAGAGCGGCTCGGATGTCATTCGCCACAGTTTCCATTGAAATAACGACGAGTTTGGCCTTGCCATCGATCTTCTTGCCAAGCTCCAATGCCGTCTTACCCGAATCACTGGCGACCACTACAGTTTTTATTCCTGTTTCCTCTAGCCTTTTCGATAAAGCCTCCACGACATCTTTGGTATTATCTGGCCCGGGTTTCTCGAAGTAATAATCACTCCTGACAATTCTTCCCAACTACATCACCCTACAAAATAACGTGCTTTGAATAATAAATATCCGAGTTATCTCCTATTATTGAAAGACATCCAAGACCTTTACCATCGTCGGGGCCAGACACTGGGACTGCGAACTCGAGAAATCACGGAGGAGATAGATGAGAAGTTGGGGAACTCGCTAACAGATTAAAATTCGTATCCTAACTTTTCGAAGACCCGCTTCATCTCGAGCGAGTCCTGTTCTAAAATCGGCGACTCAGAAATTAAAGTGATGTTGACTTTTCTTTTGAGTATCCCGCGCGCGAGCGGCTCGAAGGGTGGCTTGTTTACCTTGAGCTCGAGGTGGCGTCGCTCGTTGCCTTCCCACGGCGCCTTGGCAGGCGTCCATTCCATACTTGTGAAGTGCGCGTGTAGATGTTTCAACTTCAGTGGCTTCAGATTTTCGAATATCCAATCGTAGTTTATTCTGCCAGCTTGGCGCGCATAAATGTGCGAGAAGTCGACTACTGGCGTGCAACCCTTCAGCTTCTTACAAAGCTTGACGATTTCATCAAGCCTGCCGAACTGACTGACTTTGCCTGTGGTCTCCAATCCGAGCCGAACTCCCTTTATCCCATTTACGCGCATTCGATCGAGCATATTTCGGCAAGCATCTTCCACAGCCTTGAATGCTGAGTCATGCGATAAGGGACCGTAGAAGCCTGGGTGGAACACCACAACATCAGCCCCCATGTGGAAGGCCCGCTCCGTCGAATCGAGAATGCGTCTCTTTGAAGCCTCGAGCTTTCTGGGTTCTTGTGAGCAGAGGTTAATATAATAGGGGCAGTGCACCGATAAACGCACACCTAACGCCTTCGCGGCCCTTCCCGCTTCCTTCGCCATCTCGTTGCTCATCCCCACATGCCTAACGAATTCAACCTCGAAAGCGGTAAGTTTAAGCTCGGCCACGCATTTTATGCCTCCTATCGTCGTCCTCGCCTTGCTCACTGTCGGGATGCCTGCGGGACCAAGATATATCATGCGTTCCCAAAAACACTTATGCGAGTGGACAAAAATCCTTTGTGCTGGAGGCGTGGCTTTGCTGAGTCGAATTAGAGATCGGGTAAATCATTTGATTGAGCCTACAGCTAAAGCCTTTGCACGGACGGGCCTCACTCCGAACGTCTTTACTTTAATCGGGTTAGCAGTGGGTGCTGTTGCGGCCTTCCTTTTTGCTTACGGACTACAACTTTGGGCCGGATTTGTCCTCCTCATTTGTGGGTTTTTTGACCTCATCGATGGGGCGGTTGCTAGGGTGATTGGTAGAGAGACAGCGTTCGGGGGAGTGCTCGACTCAGTAGTCGATCGGTATGTAGATTTCTTGATTTTTGTGGGCATTATTTACGCGTTCATCAACGGCCTGCTTGCTGAAGTGGGTTTTCTGCCTGGTTGGATGTGGGGAATTCTAGCCATCTTTGGAAGCTTAATGGTCAGCTACACTCGCGCTAGGGCAGAGTCAGCTGGCTCGGGCAAGCTCGATGTGGGGATAGCTGAGCGGGGGGAGCGGATCATCATCCTAGCCATCGGAGCATTGATTGGATATACACAATACGCAGTGGTTCTAATAGTGATTCTGACCCACCTCACCGTGGCTCAGAGGTTGTTTGCTACAAAACTTCGATTATCTTAGCATCTTCAGGAAAGTTTCGAGTAAAGTTCCTTCAAGTATTTTTTGCCTTCCTCAAGCAACTTCTCGCCTTTCTTTGTTATTCTGTAGTATTTGCGTGCGGGCTTCCCTCGCTGCTCGCGCCACTCCTTCACCACATAGCCCTTGCGCTGGAGACGGTAGAGCACGAGGTAGGAGGTGACGGTAGGTGGTTTCCACCCGAATCGCTTCTGCGTCTCCTGTCGCAGTTCGTACCCATACATCGGGCGCTCTTTCAGCAACTTCAGGAAGTAGGGCCAGACCATTTCAGTGGTTGTCTTCTTCTTCATTCTTGCTATAGCCAAGGAAAACCCCACTTTGTTTCAGTCGGAAAGCTTAAATAGTAAATTCCCTGAGATATTTCCTAGGTTGAAATATGGTTGTAACAACAATACGATGTCAAAGTTGTGGGTATGAGTGGAGACCTAGAGGAGAAAGCAAGAGATGCCCTTCCTGTCTTCGCATGTTGGGAGAAACGAAAACCCGCAAGTGGGAGCGGGCGGCTGCAAAATTGGCGGAACTGCTCGCTTTTCACGGTTGGAAAGTTGAACCGGGCGTGAAGAAGGCGATTGATATACAAGCTGGAAGAGACGGGAAAAAACTTTTCATAGACGTTAAGGCAGGTCACAATTACCTTATTCGGAATTCGCAGCTGAAAAACTTGCTTGAGTATTGGAGCAATAAAAACGATGTAGGTTTCGCATGCGAGATGGACGGAAAGTTTTATCTTCTCATGCTAAAAGAAATTCTCTAAATCTCTGGGTGACTAAACTACGGGGTGATTATGATGTCCAAAATAAAAGTGGCAATCGTGGGGGTGGGCAACTGCGCGTCGTCCTTAGTGCAGGGTGTTGAGTACTACAAGAATGCGCGCGAGGATCAGTTCGTTTCGGGTCTGATGCATGTGAACTTCGGTGGCTACCACATTCGAGACATCGAGTTCGTAGCGGCCTTTGATGTCGACGCAAATAAGGTGGGTAAGGACTTGGCAGAGGCTATCTTTACACCCCCCAACTGCACAATCAAGTTCAGCGGTGTCCCGGAGCTGGGGGTTGAGGTCACAAAAGGGCCGGTGCTAGATGGCCTCGGCAGATATCTGAAGCCTGTGGTCCCAGTAGACCCAACACAGAAGCCTGTCGAAGTCGCAAAGATACTGGAGGACGCGGGTGCTGATATTCTAATCAGCTACCTGCCAGTGGGTAGCTACGAGGCTTCGCGTTATTACGCTCAACAGGCGATTGATACGAAGGTTGGATACATAAATTGCATTCCCGAGTTTCTAGTCTCGAGTAAAGAGTGGGGCAAAAGGTTTGAAGACGCTAAGGTGCCTTGCGCAGGCGACGATATCAAGTCTCAAGTTGGAGCGACAATTCTACACCGTATGCTCGCGAGACTACTAATCGACCGCGGGGTTAAGCTGGAAGAGAGTTACCAGCTGAACATCGGCGGAAATTGCGATTTTTTGAACATGCTTGAAGAGGAGCGCCTGAGTTCGAAGCGCGTGAGCAAGACAGAGGCTGTTTCGAGTCAAGTGCCCTACGAAGTGCCGCTTAGGATTGGTCCCAGCGATTATGTTCCATTCCTCAAAGACAACAAAGTGTGCTACATTCACATGCGAGGACGAAAGTTTGGGAATGTGCCACTCGCCATAGACGTGAAGCTCTCTGTCGAGGACTCCCCGAACAGCGCCGGTGTTGTTATTGACGCCATTCGTGCAGTGAAGCTTGCGCTTGATCGTGGAATAGGCGGGCCGCTTATCGGTGCTTCAGCTTACTTTTTTAAACATCCACCATTGCAAATGGCAGATACTGAGGCGAAAAAAGCGGTTGAAGATTTCATCGCTGGCAAAAGGGAGAGATGATGAGACATCTTGAATTTGATGTAGTCGTGGTTGGGCACGTTGCAATCGATGTCAACGTGCTACCATGGGGGGTAATAGAGAACGCACTCGGCGGTGCCCCTACTTATGCTGGACTAGCGTTCGTCGCACTGAAAAAAAGCGTTGGGACTGTTTCAAAGGTTGGAGTTGATTTTTTGGAAAAGTTTCCACCGATATACCGCAAGTTTGGTCTCGGCACTGAAGGCATTTTAGTTGGTGGAGAATACACGACCACATTTGAAAACACTTACGATGAAGCAGGCAATCGTACACAAGTTTGCAAACATGTCGCACCGAAGATTTTACCAGATGATATTCCTACTGAATATAATAATGCTCACAGTTTTTACGTTTCACCAATAGCTGGCGAGATAACGCCTGAATTACTCAAGGCGCTCAAACGCGAAATGAATTTAGTCATGCTCGACCCTCAAGGGATTTTCAGACGGATTAGCGAAGAGGGAAGAGTGGAAATTGAACCTCGAGATGACTTGGCAGACTTTTTGAAACACGTCGATGTGATAAAAATAGGAAAAGAGGAAGCCAAAGCGTTGCGAGGCGAGGTCAAAGAAGTTTTGAAAGAGCTACGCAAGATGGGGCCGAAAATCGCCATCCTGACAAAAGCTGAAAAGGGCTATGCTGTGCTTTCGGATGAAGGGTTCGAAGAGGTCGGCGCCATAAAAGTCGATGCGAAAGACTTAACAGGCGCAGGTGATGTTTTTGGGGCTGCTTTTTTGGCTAAGTATTTGCAGACGCACGGGGTTTCCGAATCGGCAAAATTTGCAAACGCGGCAGCTGGTCTAAAAATAAGATACAAGGGTCCTACTGGTTTCCCCTCCGAGAAAGAGGTTCTAGAAACTTTTAGTAAGTTCGGGCAATCAGCACATTAGCTTTTGCCCTTTTTGAGCAGATTGGGCAAACGCCAGTCGGGGCCTCACCACCGAATTCCTCACCAAGCAAGTCCCCACCTGTTTGTTC
>CAYFPZ010000015.1:0-7345 GCA_964345105.1 Hadarchaeota archaeon (SeqCode) | reverse complement strand
CTCCCACCCCCAACGCAACCGAACATTACATCAGGATAATCACCCGCGAGCTCAAATTGTTTTTTCGCCTCGAGCCCGACAACGGTCTGGTGGAGCAGGACGTGGTTGAGAACACTCCCGAGCGAGTACTTCGTGTCCTCGTGCTTCGCGGCATCCTCGATCGCCTCTGAAATTGCTATCCCCAAGCTACCCGGGCAATCCGGGTCTTCCTTAAGCACTTTCTTTCCGTACTCCGTGCGCTCGCTCGGACTCGGGATGCACTCAGCCCCCCAGCTCTCCATCATGATGCGGCGGTAGGGCTTCTGATCGTAGCTCACGTGCACCATGTAGACAGTGCACTTAAGCCCGAAGAGAAGAGTGCCAAAAGACAGCGCACTCCCCCACTGTCCGGCGCCAGTTTCGGTGGTGAGTCTCTGCACTCCTTCCTTCATGTTAAAATAAGCTTGGGCGACCGCCGTGTTCGGCTTGTGACTACCAGGCGGACTAACGCCTTCCCACTTGTAGTAAATCTTGGCGGGAGTCTTGAGGGCGCGTTCGAGCCGCACCGCGCGATAAAGAGGGGAGGGTCGCCAGAGTCTGTAAACATCTCGAACTTCCTCCGGTATCTGAATCCATCTTTCGGTGCTGACCTCTTGCTTGATCAGTTCCATCGGGAAGATCGGCGCTAGATCCTCAGGGCCTACTGGCTTCTTTGTCGCGGGGTTCAACGGGGGGTCGAGAGGAGTTGAGAGATCAGCCTGAATGTTATACCACGCCTTGGGAATCTCTTCCTCATCGAGCATAAATTTCGTTTGGGCCATTTTGACCATAAACAAATCTCCTAGCGCTACTTAAAGCTTTACTGTACAAAATCTAACATTTAAAATAGGACCGATAAACTACCTACCCAATTTGCTCAGAAGTCCCCTTAAACGCCTGCCTCTCCTCGTTTTGATTCTCCCCGTCAGCAGCCTATCGCTCCTGAAGATCCAGGCCACCACTGCTATGATAACCGCCGCAAATATCGTCACGTACGCGATGCCGCCCAGCACCAGCAGGTAGTCGTCAACCATCAGGGCCCTCATCGCCATCATCGGGTGGGCAAAGGGTATGGCAAACAGGGCGATTTTCAAAACGGCTGGAAGGGTGTCGAAGTCCTTGAACATAATCAGGAACATGGGGACCAGGGCGAGAAACGTCACCGGGAGTATGAGGGTTTGCGCACTTTTAAAGTCCTTGGCGAAAGTTCCAAGAAACATGCATAGAGACAAACCCGCGAGGAGTGCCACGAACACGGATAACCCAATCAAAAGGTAGTCCTGCGGCCCCAGTGCCAGCCCAAAATCAGCCAAGTTTATTTCTGTGGCTTGGAAGGACTGCATGTAGTACCCAAACCCGACCATGTAAATGGCGGCCATCACCAGCCCGACGATGGCGCTTCCTGCAATTTTGCCGATCACAATATAATTTCTTTTTACAGGAAGGGTGAGCAGGGTCTCCAAGGTCTTGTTTTCCTTCTCCATCCCCATTGAAGCGATGACGGTGTTTCCCGTTATTATTATAATTATCATCATGATCATCGGGAGTACTACGGACTGCGAAGACAATATCCCGCTTATCGCTCCAGGAGATAACCCCTCTATCTCCCTCCCCTTGAAAATTGTCGTCTCACTTTTCGCGATTGGATTTACGGCTATATCCGGGTCAATTGAGCCCTCATCGACCAGCTTCTTGGATATCTCCTGACTTACAATTTGAATCAACACATCTACGGCCTGGGAGTGTATGGAGTCCATCACTCCCGCCCCCTTCATTATCCAATGGACGCGTATAACCCCCGGCTGGTTTTCGTAAATACTTTCGCTGAAGTCCGGAGGTACAACCAGTAGCGCTGCCCCGCCTTCTCCCTCCACATTTTCCAATCCTTCCAAGATATCGGCAACATCCGTGGAGAAGTAGACAACTTTTGCCTGCTCGTTGAGAACTCCTGTGATTATCTCTGAAAGGGGGCTGTTTTCCGCGTCTATGATTCCAATGATTGGTTTTTCCTTTGCCTCCTCAGTTATGCCCCCAATCATCTGCCCCATCCCACCGAACACGATCGCCATAGCTACCACGGGGATTATGGTGGCGGGCGTGAGCAGCTCCCTCACTTCTTTCTTTATGATGTTGCCTAGGTCACTCATGAAACAACCTTCGTGAAAACTTCCTCAAGATTTTCCGCCTGATATTTACTTTTCAGACCGGGAGCGTTTCCTTCCTCGACTATCTTTCCCTCATTTATCAGGGCTATTCGCTCGCACAGAAATTCCACCTCAAGCATGTTGTGCGAGGAAAGCAGAACCGTGGTTCCCCTCTTGGCAAATTTTTTTATCATTTCCCTTATTTCCCGGGCGTTTGTCACGTCCAGCCCAGCGGTGGGTTCGTCCAAGATGGCCAACTTTGGTTCAATCATTAAGGCCCTTCCAACCAAAAGGCGTCGAATCATGCCCTTGCTGTAAGTGTCCACCTTGTCGTCAATTCTTTCACCGAGATCAGCTATCTCCACCCCGCGCTCGACAATTTTTTTTGTGTCGCTGCCGCTGCCGAAAAACTTGGCGATGAAATTCAGATATGCCCGACCAGTGAGGTTTTTGTAGGCCCCAGCGTCCTCGGGCAGGTAGCTTATCAGCCGTCTAACTTGGTTCGCTTCTTCGGAAACATCGTATCCGAAAACCTTCACGGAGCCTGAATTTATCCGCAGGAGGGTCGAAACTATCCTTAAAATGGTCGTCTTTCCAGCGCCGTTCGGGCCTATCAACCCAAATATCTCTCCCTCGTTCACTTCGAAGGACGCGCCGTTGACCGCCTTAATGGGTCCGAAGTTCTTCACCAGATCTTTGACTTCCACTACAAGCGTTCTTACCACCAAACCTGTCTGATAATAACTTTCCTAAGACTATAATTTTATTCACGTAAAGTTGCACTTCCAACTGGTAAAGCTCTCCCCCATCTGCTCAGGCACTTAACGACTCGCTCCATGCTGAACCGCTCGGCTTAATAGAGCGGGCGAGAGAGAGGGAGTGGAGGTGAAATGAAGCCATTTAAAAAACATGTAATCCGGCTTTTATTTGGAGGATTAATTCTTTTTGCTATCGAAACAATTCAATGGGGAATTTTTAATCCGCTCAGTATTCAATTTCTTATTCTTTATTTATTATTTGGGGTTATCATAATCGGTTTTGCTGGAAAAGCGACAAATTGGAAAGAAAAAGATTTCGGGTTTTTGCTGATTCTCTCGGTTTTGACATTTAGTATTCTTTTGGGTTCTGTGTTAGACATTCGATTCGGTTCTTCGTTCATGGCTTTATTTATTGTATCATATCTTTTTGGCGCCGTCATTCTCTTGGTTATCGAGAAAGTCGCCGTACCGTTCTTCTATGATGTTCATTTAAGTGTGAAAACAAAACGTGATTATAAACGATGGCTTAAGGAAAAGAAAAAGGAATAAAGAGAATGGGCTGCACTCGCAAGCTGAAAGGCATGCCCCAAGGCTTTGCTCATACCTCTAAATCACCTCCCAACTTTAGAAGTAGCTACGTTCGTTTCGGGGCAAAATTCTTCCAACTTTCAAAAACTTAAAGCCCGTCGCAGATAATCCCAATTGCTGGTGAGTGACCAATGGTTTGGGAAAAATTGCTGGATCAATATGGTGAACTCATAGACAAAAGGTTGAATGAGTTTTTCTCCAAACTCGTCGAGGAGAAGCTGTCCTACCACCCGTTTATCGGAGACCTCTACTCCGAAGTGGCCGAATACGTGCTTAGAAAGGGGAAGAGGCTCGCCTCCTGCAGCACCCTCCTGACCTACAAAGGATATGCGGGCGAGGTGGACGACCAAATCCTGGAAATCTGCGTCGGAGTCGAGTTGTTCAGGCACTCGATTTTAATCCACGATGACCTTGTCGACCAGGACGAGCTTCGAAGGGGCGACAAAGCATTTCACAAGCTATTCTCCAAGGCCTACGACAACAGGTTCAGCGAGGGGGCGGCGATCTTCATTAGCAATTCAATGTATGCGCTCGCGTTACAAACCATCCGGGGCGCCAATTTCCCCCAAGAGAAAACTTCGAAGGTTCTGCAGCTTTTCGAGAACGACTATCGCGGGGTAAACGAGAGTCAGGTGCTGGACCTGCTGTTCGAATACAAATCGCCTGATGTCGCGGAGTGGCGCACGATGGCCTCGAGGCGGGCGGCCGTACTCTTCAAGACCACAATCCTCACGGGAGCTATCCTGGGAGGTGCTTCCGAGCAAGACATTCAACTGTTAGAGGAAGCCGCGACCCACATCGGCTACGCATTCGACATCCAGGACGACATCATAGACACTTTCGCGAGCGAGAAGCAGTACGGGAGGCCGCCGGGCGGGGACCTGAGACACGGGAAGAAGCCGCTCCACGTGGTGCAGACGATGAAGCTTGCCGGCGAGAAAGAGCTGGAGGCGCTGAAGGGCATCGTCGGCAAAGAGAGCCTGACACGGGAGGAGCTGGAGGCCGCAAGGGAGGTAATCCGGAAGAGCGGGGGCCTCGGAGCCGCCAAGGATGAGTCCAAACGAAACGCCAAGGCCGCCAAGGAGCTTATCGCCAAAACCAGCTTGGGCGACGAAACCAAGGAATTTCTATCCTCATTCATCACCTACGTTGAGGAAAGCTTGGACTGGTACAAGTAGCTACAACTGTGATTCGAGCGAATGCAGGAATTCGTGCGTTCGCGTGCCCGGCCCCAGAGTTTCAACGCTCAGGAGGTCGGAGAATTCGTCAATGTCCGTGGCGACGGTTGGCGAGCGATAGATTCGCGGCTTCACCCCGGCCTGAGAAGCTTCTTTCAGGTGCAGAGGGAAACTCTCCCCGCCGAACTTGAGATTGATGAGGTCGGGTGGTCTTAGAAAGAGAGCATTGGTGCCCTTGGCTTTCGAGGGGGCTATCCCGACATCTTTGGGCGCAGACGCCATCGCGATGATATTTTCAACGTCGACGCTTTTTAGGAGCGGCAGGTCGGCGGGCACGATCAGCACCGAGTCCGCGCCCTTGGAAATCGAATGACGAATCGCGATTTTCAAAGCTTCGTTCAGCCCCGAGCCCGGCTCAGTGACGCCCTCGGCATTGTGAAGGCGGGCAAAACTCAGCACCTTCTCGTCAGTTGAGACCACGACGGCGCCAGATACCGAGGGCGCTTGATGGACGGCGTTGAGCACATCCTCGAGCATGGAAAGCACGAGCCGCTGTCGTTGCTCTGGAGTAAACGCTGAGCTCAGGCTCGATTTCGCTTCGTTCAGGTGCTTGACCGGGATGATGGCCCAAGTCGTCATGCGAATCAAACAAATTTATAGCGCAGCACATCTTTATCATGGTATTCGTTTGCGCTCCAGCCCCCAGTTTGGACAGAAAATCAGCTACTCCCGGAACGTTTTCCTTCCAATCACTAACATGTGCCGAAACCGCTGCGACTACTGCGGCTTCAGGCGTGACCCCGGAGACGGCGCTTGGTTCATGTCGCCCGAGGAAGTTTTCAAGCTTGTCGAGCGGGCGAAAGCCGAAAGCTGCTCGGAGGCCCTGCTCACGCTCGGCGAACGGCCCGAGGTCCACATCGAGGCCAAGAAAAAGCTCGAGGAATTCGGCTACGAGAGCACCGTGGACTACCTCGTGGACCTCTGCAAGCGCATTTTGGAACTCGGTTTGCTCCCCCACACCAACGCCGGCCTGCTCACGGAGCGGGAACTACGCCGCCTGCGGCGCTACAACGCCAGCATGGGGCTGATGCTCGAGTGCGCCGTCGAGCTTCCCGTGCATCAGCGCAGCCCGGGCAAGGAACCGAAGCTCCGCCTCAAAGTCATCGAAACCGCGGGCAAACTCCGAATCCCGTTCACGACCGGGCTGCTCATCGGCGTGGGCGAGAGCCTCAAAGACCGAAAGCGCTCGCTGCTCGCCATCAAGAAGCTGCACGAACGCTACGGCCACATCCAAGAGATTATCATCCAGCCCTTCGAACCAAAACCCGACACACCGATGGCGAACCACCCGAGGCCGAGCGATGCGGAACTCCTGGACACTGTCGCCGTCGCGCGCAGACTCATGCCCGAGATGAGCATCCAGGTGCCGCCCAACCTGGTGCAGGATTTGAACCCGTTCCTGCTCGCGGGGGTGAACGACCTGGGGGGCATCTCGTCGGTGACGCCCGATTTCATCAACCCGGAGAGCCCGTGGCCGAGCGTGGCCGAGCTTAGAGCCGCGGTCGAGGGTGCCGGGTTTGTGCCGAGAGAGAGATTGCCGATCTACCCGCGCTACGCGAGGGACGAGAGGTTCATGTCGAGAGAGGTGAGGGAGCGCGTTCGAGAGCTTGCCGACGAGGAGGGTTATCGTGAAGGGTGAATTTCTCGACCATCGCTTCAAGGGGTGGCTTCGGAGGCTTGGCGGCGGGACGTGAGCGCCGATCGCGAAGGGCTTGAGAGGTATTGAGAAGCTCTATCAGAAGTCGGGGTGCGAGGTTGCGGAGACATTTTTTCCCTTTATAAACACTCAACTCTAATAAAAGGGGCGGAGGGTGAACTTGCTGAAATCGGAGGATGAAACTAAGCTATCCCGCCGTTTGCTTCGCAACGGGGGCGGGGACGAGAAGCCGGAACCAAGGCGGAAAGGACACGTGCCCTGGAAGCTCATCGCGGTGGTGATGGTCGCGTTCGGGGTGTTTGCAGCTGTGATGGTACTGAGACCATGGGAAGTGGAGTCAGGCGGGGGGGAGCCAACGGACGAGGAAGAGCAAACGCTAGCATCTTTTATTCACCGAACTACATTGGTACTTCAAGATACTGAAGATGGCTTAGGAATAGATAATGTAGAAATTTATGCGCCACTTCCACAAGAGTTTGAAAATTTACATCTCAGTGCATATCGGTTTGTCACGAAAGACAACCATTATATCATCTTTCAAGAGGGATCTACTTGGGAGAACCTCGCTGGGCGGGAAGCTCCGACATTCACAATTGAGGACACACTTGTGGGAAAGAGGGTTGTTATTAGAGTAACTAAATTTTATCTTGGTGAAATGCCTTTTCCAGAGTTCATTTGGGTCGAATGGAGTTTCGCCGCGCCAGAAAATACCTCACCTTACGACACGCCAAGTGATAATAAAAACAACATCTATGTGAACTATGTGCCCCAAAAAACAATCGATCTTAAACTTGAGACGTTCCTCGCTGGGGGAGAAAATTGGGGTTCGTGGCTTGGAACATACTTCATAACGGGTTATGGATGGTTCAATATCCCGCCAGACAATGTAATGTTATTAACATAGCCAAAGTCAAAACAAAAATTCTGAATGTATTGTGAACA
>CAYFPZ010000014.1:0-11309 GCA_964345105.1 Hadarchaeota archaeon (SeqCode) | reverse complement strand
CCCCCATGTGTTCAGAAACCCCATCCTCCAATATGGGTCGGAGGCGGGTCTGAAGCTTCTATTAGGAGAGCTGCGCAGTACGGAAATGATTGGGCACCATCCTGGTGGATGCCGGGGTTGGCAGGCGCTGAAAGTGTGGGGGCAAAAGTAGGATTTAACTGGAAAGATAGCTTGGAGACATTGAAAGGATATTGCAAGAAATTTGGGCGGGAACTTGTGCTAGGACGGCCACCCAAGGGACCTAAAGAAGTCGGATTTAACATGTCGGGGCTCAACGTTAACATCAACCCGGACAGGGAAAAAGCCATAGAAGAGATTCGACACTTCTGGATGGATGTTAGGGCGGGACGCACTCAAGGAGCCGGTTCATTCGAGATGAAAATGAAATACGCAGCCGTTGGAAATGCAGAGGACGTAATCGAGAAGCTTGATGAGATTTACAAGACCGGAGCTTATTGTGTAGTTATTTATCCGATGACTACGGATTCGAGGGTCCAGTGGGATAGAATAGAGAAGGAGGTGCTTCCGAGTTTATAAATTTTAATTTCAATCTCTTAAACTCGTGAAAAAAATTGAAAAAGGTGAGAAAAATGGTGGAAAAAAATCTAGGCTATAATGTCCGTGTAAAAGCCGAAAAAGTAGATTATAAAGTATTTAGAGACCAATTGGAGGTTGTTAAAAGAGCCGACGCCGCTGGTATTCACTACTTGGCCATTCCTGAATTCTTCGCGAGATTTGATCCAAAAAGGCTCCATTCGCTACCTTACATGGGAGCCGTTGCTACAGTAACAGAGCATGCGAAATTTGGGCCCGATATTATGGAAGTGCCCCTTCTCCACCCAATACATGTCGCCGATACAACTGCGACTTACGATATCATGTCGAACGGACGCTATGTACTAGGAGTAGGAGTGGGAATCTGGCCTTCTGAATACGATAACTTTCAGCTTCCTTGGAAAGAACGTGGACAAAGACTTGATGAAGCCCTTGACATAATGAAGAAGTTATGGACAGAGCCCGCAATCTATGATTACAAGGGAAAATTCTTTACACTCAAAAACGTCTGCAGTCCCCCATGTGTTCAGAAACCCCATCCTCCGATATGGGTTGGAGGTGGATCTGATGCCGCCCTAAGGAGGACAGCGCAATACGGCAACGAGTGGGTTCCAGCTTGGTGGATGCCGGGGATGGCGGAAGAGGGTGATATGGAAGCGAAAGCGGCGCCAGGCGAGAAACTTTCGTGGACAACTCATGGATTAAAAAAAGGATTCACATGGGAATCTGCATTACAGAAATTGAGAGAACATTGTACGAAATACAAGAGGGAACTCGTGCTAGGACGAGCTCCTAGGACACCTAAAGAAGTCGGATTTAACATGAGGATTAACGTTAACATCAATCCAGACAGGGAAAAGGCCGTAGAGGAAGCACGACACTTCTGGGTGGATGTTAGGCAGGGACGTACCCAAGGAGCCGGCTCGTTCGAAATGAAATTGAAACAGGCAGCCGTTGGAAACGCTGAGGATGTAATCGAGAAGTTCGAGGAGATTTACAAGACCGGGGCCCACTGCATAGTTGTTTATCCCATAACCACTGATTCGAAGACCCTGTGGGACAGGATAGAGAAGGAAGTGCTACCGAGTTTGTAAGTATGGCAGAAAAAAATCTAGGCTATAATGTCCGTATAAAAGCCGAAAAAGTGAACCACGAAGTTTTCAAAGAGTACATGGAGATAGCTAAAAGAGCCGACGATGCTGGTCTTTACTATTTGGGTATTCCAGAATTCTTTGCGAGATTCGATCCAAACAGGCTCCATTCAGTACCTTACATGGGCGCTATTGCCACCTTAACGGAGCATATAAAATTTGGCCCTAACGTTATGGAAGTAACCCTTCTCCATCCTATACACGTCGCCGATACCACTGCAACTTATGACATCATGTCTAACGGACGTTATGTCCTCGGGGTAGGATCAGGTTTTTGGCCATCTGAATATGAAAATTTTGGAATTCCTTGGAAAAAACGTGGGGCGATATTTGATGAAACCCTCGATATAATAAAGAAGTTGTGGACAGAACCTGCAATCTATGATTATAAGGGAAAATTCTTCACACTCAAAAACGTCTGCAGTCCCCCATGTGTTCAGAAACCCCATCCTCCGATATGGGTCGGAGGAGCCTCCGAGGCTGCCCTCAGGAGGACCGCACAGTACGGAAATGAGTGGATACCGGGCTGGTTCACCCCCGGGTTGGCAGGCGCTGCAAGTATAGGGGCAAAAGTAGGATTTACTTGGGACGATGCCTTAAACACTTTGAGAGAATACTGCAAAAAATACAAGAGGGAGCTCGTTCTCGGACGGGCACCCAAGGGACCTAAAGAAGTCGGATTCAATATATCAGGTTTCAACATTAACATCAACCCGGACAGGGAAAAGGCTATAGAAGAGGTTCGACACTTCTGGGTGGATGTTAGGGCGGGACGCACTCAAGGAGCCGGTTCATTAGAAATGAAATTGAAATATGCAGCCGTTGGAAATGCTGAGGATGTTATCGAGAAGCTCGAAGAGGCTTACAAAATCGGAGCCCACCTTATAGTTCTTTATCCAATGACTACGGATTCGAAAACCCAGTGGGATAGGATAGAGAAAGAAGTGCTGCCGAGTTTGTAAATTTGAAATTTCAATACTTCTATAACTTCTAAAAAAATTTATTTACATCTAACTTACTTTCTATCTGGGGTAAACATATCGAAGGCTGAGATAGGCATTAAAACCTCGCAAGGAAGATTGCTCGGACGTTATGAAAATCTTAGGAGAGTCTGGGTCGAGGCTGATAGGCTGGGTTTCCACTCGGGATGGCTCTTCGACCATCTTTTTGAACTTCCACGCCGGGGACCATCACGCGAACCATGTTTGGAAGCTTGGACTGTTCTGTCGGCCCTTTCAAAAGAAACAGAAAAGCTGAGACTTGGTGTTACGTGCCTCTGCGTCTCGTACAGGAGTCCTGCCATGCTAGCCAAGATGTCAAGCACGTTGGATGTAATAAGTGGAGGAAGGTTCGAGCTTGGTATTGGAGCGGGCTGGGCCAAAACTGAGCATGAAAGCTACGGTATACCATTCGGAAAGCCGTATGAAAGAATTAGAAGACTCGAGGAGGCAGTTACGATAATAAAGAAGATGTGGACTGAAGACAATCCGTCATTTCAAGGAAAGTATTACAGCATAAATGGAGCGATCTGCGAGCCAAAACCCGTACAGAAACCAAGACCTCCGATATGGATTGGCGGAGGAGGCGAAAAATTCACGTTGAGAGCTGTGGCGAAGCTTGCAGATGGATGTAATCTCATAAGCCCAACCTTAGATGAATATAAGCACAAGCTCGAAGTACTCGCTAAACACTGCGACTCTGTCGGGAGAAAAATCGGTGACGTGAGAAAATCTTGGCAGGGCGAGGTCATAATCGGCAGAAATGCGGCAGAAATCCAGAGCAAGATGCCGTTAGCGATGCCGAAGCGTGACAGCAGGACCGCGCATACCGGGAGTCACAGTATAACCGGAACACCCGAGGAGTGCGTTCAACAGATAGGAGAGTATGTAGATATCGGTGTAGACAGATTCATGTTGTCATTTCCAGAGTCAGCGACCGATTTAAGCGGTTTGAGACTCTTCGGGGAAGAAGTGTTGCCCAGCTTCAAATAATAACTCCTCAAAGGCCATTCTAAATCTCTCGATTATGGGGTGGGTCTTAGTAATTTGACTATGTACCGCCTGGCCCATGAGAATGCTACTACTGAACCAATGATATTTGCTGCAACTATGCCCAACCAGATCCCAATCAGTCCTATGTTAAAGCTGAAAGCTAATACAACCACAAATAATGGAGTTAGAATAAGCGTCCGCAGCGTTGTGACAAGTAGAGCATTTATCCCCTTTCCCGTTCCTTGGAAAACCGAGGCAGAAAGCATTCCAAGTGATACTGCTGGGTAAAAAATACACATTACCCTAAGGAAAAATGTTAAATCAGATGCAATATGTGCCGCCCCTTCAGATTGTGTAAATACTGCGGCTATCTGGGGGGCAAAAATGAAAGTTGCCGCTGCTATAACTGCCTCTATCACGATACCAATCTTTACGGCATAGAGGTGAGAAACTTTTAACTTCTCAAAGGATTTTGCACCAAAAGCAGCCCCACTTACTGAGACAACAGCAGTGGCGATGCCCAGCAATGGTAGGATTGCTATCATTGCCACTCTCCATCCCGTGGTATACACCGCTACTCCATCGGTACTGCCTACACCCACCATCACTATCATGACGTTTATTATTACCATGGTGAGTGCCATGGAAAGCTGTGATACTGAAGCCGGAAGCCCAACTCCAAAAATATCTTTAACAATGTTTTTATTGAATTTGAAATTACTGAAGTTGAACGAAACATATGTGTCCTTTTTGAGAAATAACCAGTTTGCCATTAAAATAGATGTGACACTCAACGATATGACTGTAGCCCAGGCAGCACCCGCAACACCCATATTAAGAGTGTAGATAAAAATTGGATCTAATACGATGTTTAGACCAGCACCTAGCATCAGGGCATACATGGCTCTCTTGACATCCCCCTCACTCCGAAGTATGGAATTAGCTGTATGGCTGAAAAAAATAAAAATACCGCCAGCAAAGATAACACTGCCATAGGCCGCGGCCATACCTGCTGTTTTACCAGCTCCTATCAGGACAAAAATATCACCAGCAAAAACAAAAAGTGGTATGGAGACAACAACGGTAAGTAACAACATTATAATTATTGAATGAACAGCTACATTGTCCGCGACCTCTTTATCCCTAGCACCAATTTTACGTGATATGGCAGATCCAACACCTACACCTAATCCAGAAGAAAGTGCAATGATCATAAAGTAAAAGGGGAATACAAAGCCAATTGCAGCAAGTGCGTCAGCGCCAAGACCAGAAACCCAAAATGCATCAACGAGATTATATAGTGTTTGCACTGACATCGCTATTATAAGCGGTATTGCAAGTTTGATGATGGCTTTTTTAGGTTCCCCGAGAAGCGTTTTAACGCCTTCTGTTTCTATTTTCTGAGGTGGTAAATTGGAAATGTTATTTTTATATTCTTTATCTTTCATGAAATTATTCTCCCTTTTCTATTTTACAAATGTCGCGTTCCGAACTGTTCTTTTTAAAAAATCTAAAAACAATTTCCTTTCATTCTCAGTAAAACCTGATAAGAGATTTTTTGTCCATCGCGATAATATTTTTTTTATTATCGGCTCCATTTTTTTTGCTTTTTTAGTAAGAAAAATTTTGTACGCTCTTAGATCCAAATCATCCTTCTGCCTAGTCACATAGCCTTCTTTAATCAACTTTGTTATTGCTCGTGCAGTCGTCGCTTTATCTAATTTAAGAGATTGAGCAAGAGTTTCTTGGTTAATTCCATCCTTGTGATATAATGCCATTAAGAAATTAAATTGCCCGCTCCCAATGTTGTAAGGTTTCAATTCATTACCTACATGGATTAAACTATACCTATAAATGCGAGATGCCAATCTTCCAACTGATTCCTGATTAATTTTACTTGCACTTTTCATTGATGGCATCGAGACCACATAGTTGCAAATGCAACTATTTAGTTGTCTGCGCAACTAAACTATATAAAGATTGCGTTTTGGATTCCGCGAAGCAAAAGTTGCCCAACAATCTACCGAAATGCGAAAACTTAAAATTTAACTTTCAACAATTTATTCCAATTTAAATCATGCATAATTTCATGAATGAAATAAAATTTATTTGCTCATCGTCGTCCATTAATTGGATGGTCCGAAATGAAGAAAATCTTTGCTCTGATCGCCGTCATAGCCGGAACGGTTATATTTGAAGTTGGGTCTGGACTTACACTTACCACCCCCTACTTCCAATGATGGTCATCGATAAAATTTGCGCAGCTGGGGTAAGAAAAAAATAAAAAACTAGTGAGGTACCCCGAATCCCGCCGGCGGGGCAAGGAACTCCACCCCATAGTCCCCGGCGTAGGGGTCGTTGTAGACTTGAAGGACTCTAACGAAACTTCCCCAGATTAGCTGGCCTAGCAGGTTGCCCTCGGAATCGTAGACCAGAACGTAGTCGGTCACACCGTCCCCGTCCTCGTCAACGTCCTCGGAGGTGGCGTAGGGCTCGTCCAGCGCCACAATCTTCACGAAATATTCCCATTGATGCTCCTTTCCGTCATCTCCGACGTAGATTCCCCACTGATGGTTCGTCTCCCAAGCCCCAGAGCCGATATACGAGTCGTGGCCGTAGTGTCTGTCGAGCAGGCCGTCGTCATCGCAATCCCTGTTACTCAGCCAGGCGTCGTTCCACTTCATCACCAGCTTGACCTGCCGGTATGGCCAGTACCACTTGGAAGCGGCATCAGGATTGGCGGCGAGGTAAGCCTCGTCGTCCCCCTCATAAGGCGGGAATCCGTCCCTGCCGAGATAAACATTCGCGTAATACCCGCTGAACATGTGTGCTTGGTAGTTGTAGCCGTAAGGATCGTAACCCGTCATGAGGAGCTGGCCCGCCAAGTAATGATCTTCGGAGTAGGTTAGTACCCCATCCTGAATGGTGGTACACCCCTTTTCAGAATTGGCTGCGCAAACCGTGCCTGCCCCCAGAAACGCCAGGGTTAGAACCAGTAAAAGAGACACCGAGACTGCTTTAATCATCCTATATCACTTAAATTTTTGTCTGCAAGATATATAAACTAAAAGGGTTGTCAAAGTGATAAAATCAGACCGATGGATAAGCGAGATGGCCTTCAAACACCTTATTTCAATTTAAACCGTGCATAATTTCACAAATGAAACAAAATTTATTTGCTATCGCCATCCATTAATGGGGCAGGTCTGAAATGAGGAAAATCTTTGTTCTGATTACCATCATAGCCGTAACGATTATATTCGGAATTTGGGTTTGGACTTACACCTACCACCCCCTACTCCCAATGGTGGTCATCGCGCTTGCCAGCGTCGGCGCATTGAGTCTGCTCTGGAAGCATCGAATTTTTACGTGGGCGGGTGTTTGCGCTGCATGGGCTTTTTACGTTCCCGTCCTGCTCGCGCTCGTCCAAGTCTCGATAGGCATGGCCATGATTTACGGTGGGTGGGTGGCTTTCTTTTACGGGATCTGGACCCCGCTGCTCTACTCCGAGGCGACTGTGTGGTTGGTAAAAGGTCTGATATTTGAATTACACCACATCCAGTGGATAGCGCCAATTTTCATCCTCATCGGCTCAGCTTTGCTGGGAGTGGGGCTCGTCCAAATTGTCAGGTCAAAACTCCAAAAGACCGGCTTTGTGACAGGCGGATTATACTCGCTAGTCAGACATCCTCAATACCTTGGTGTGAACATCTTAACTTTTGGGTTCGTGCTTTACGGTTTAAGGCCAATTGATTTCATCGCATGGGCCACCCTAGTATTTCTGCACATACTCCTAGCTCAAAGGGAAGAAGGAAGACTCCAAGAAAAGTTTGGAAAGAAATATTCGGAGTATAAGAAGCGCGTCCCGTTCATCGTGCCATTTATCCCGTACAAACTCAGGCGGCGTTTTGGAGGGCTTCTACCTTCTGGCTGGAAAAGAAAAGCGACTTTCATTGGAATTTATATCCTGACGATGGCCGTTCTGCTCGCGGTGCTCTGGGTCGCATGGTGGGCCAGCGGCGGTCTGCTCATGAGATGAAAAAGAATGCCATCAACCCAATACTCAGCTTTTCAAAATAGATACAAGACAACAACTTTTTAATCCTACAAATAAAAAAAGCAAGAGGAAACAAAAATTAAAAAAGTTATTGGGGGATGCTTTATGCCGAAAGTTTTGATCGTTTATTATTCGGAGACCGGCAACACCAAGGAGATGGCCGAGTTGATAGCCGAGGGCGTAAAAAGGGAAAAGGACGTTGAGGTTGAGGTGAAGGCTGTTCAAGATACTAAAGTTGAGGAGCTGCTTGATTTTGACGGCATAGTTCTCGGATCCCCGACCTACTACGGGTCTATGGCAGCAGAGGTCAAGAAGCTCATAGACGATAGCGTTAAATTTCACGGAGAACTGGAAGGTAAGGTCGGCGGGGCTTTTTCTTCTTCAGCCAACATAGCCGGTGGCAACGAGACAACGATAATGGACATCTTACAGGCCTTATTGATTCATGGCATGGTGGTTCAGGGAAGTCCAAACGGTGATCATTATGGACCCGTGGCTGTCAAGAAACCGGACGACAGAAGCAAAAATTTGTGCAGAGAGTACGGTCACAGAATAGCCAAACTTGTCTTGAAAACAGCTACTTAACTGCCAACGGTTTTTAATTTTATTTTTGGATTTTGATTCATGTTTTAAATCTCAAATTTTTTCCAATTTTTGGCAGTTTTAGGATATATGAAACCATGTTGTGGTAGCAGCAGCAAATGTTCTAAACTGAACCACAAGCAAAAGTTATAAAAAAAGAAGAAGAACTTTTCATTTGGTGGGAAATTTTGCCATTCTTAAAGAAGCTTAAAAAGAAGACCGAAGAGGCGGTTAAAAAAGGGGCAGAAGTCGGAGGAAAGGCTGCCAAAAAAGGCGTCGAGGTAGGAAAGAAAGCTGGAAAGAAAGGTATAGAACTCGGGAAGAAGGGCGTCAGAAAAACCAAAAAGGCTGTGAAATAACCGCCCTCTCTCTTTTTTGAAGAAACTAAATTGAAATGAAATTCACCAATTGGTTCATGACCCAATTACGATAAAAGAAAAAGCAGGGGCGCTCGCGGCGCCCCATTTCTGAACTCGGATTTTAGGACTACTATTTTTTGACTCCGCCCCATTTGGAGATGTAAAGAATGCCGAAAACACATACTAATGTTATTATAATCCCTGCAATTATCGCAATTATTGCACCTGTGGTGTCTAATATTTGATCAATTTTTAGTCCTGCCAGGCTAAACAATCCCACGATTATATCTCTCCAGATTAGAGCTATGATAAACCCAAATGCAGCCGCAATCGCTGTCGCTATTGTTGACTTTACTTCACCCGCACCAACCATTTTTTCCCCTCCATCATAATTTTATTATTTCTAAACCTAAAATTCATTTCGATATATGCAAGTTGTTTCGTTCCAAAAACTTTATCCATGAGAGCCCTGTTTTTTCCCTCTTACGGGATATTTGTTTTAACAGTTTTTGGGCTTGGAAAATGTGCAGTTTAATTGGGTCACGCGCCCGTAATTAAATAATGAATAATGCCTGAAACTTTTCCATTCCAATGTCCTTTGTTGCTTATGGCGGTCAAAAGTGAGATGAACCAGTTGGTCGCATTGACCGCGAAGAAGATAATGTAACCGAAATGGGCAAGTACAACATACCAACTAGTTTATGGGGTAGGAAATGATGGTGGTAAAAACTAAAATCCAAAATATCGTGCTTTCGGTCAAGTACGAGGACACAGAGTTCAACCTCGAGAAGGTGGTCAGGTCACTAGATGGCACAGTCTATGATCCTGCGCTCTTTCCTGGCGTTGTCTATAAATCCGAAAACCCTCGAGCATCTTTTTTGATTTTCGCATCGGGAAAGATGAACTGCGTTGGCGCTAGGAGCATGAAAGATGCTAACCAAGCAATAAGGACGCTGACCAGAAAACTCAGGGAGGCCCACATAAAGGTGAAAACGGAGCCAAAAGTCAAGATTCAGAATATCGTGGCATCCGTTGACTTCGGCAGGAAATTCGATCTCGAGCATATATCTCGTAGTTTCGAGAACACCGAATATGAGCCGGAGGTTTTTCCAGGCCTCGTATTCAGACTCTACAATCCGCAAGCGGTGTTGTTGCTATTCGTATCGGGCAAGGGTGTCTGCGCCGGGACTAAAAGCATGAAAGATGTAAAAAGAGCGGCTCAAAAAACAAGCAAAATTCTCCACCGATATTAAAACCCCACCCTCAAAAAAGAGGCAATTATTTAAGGCGATTTTTGCTTGTTCCCAAGCTGTAGGGTGCTCGGATAAACTCGAACGATATCTATTCACTCCTAGTATATTTTTGATGCCGAAATTAGGAAAATAGTAAAAAAAGTTAAAATTTAAGTTTCCCCGTGAGATATGACAACCATGAAAATTTTTGAAAGATTCACCCTGTGGGTTATCCTAGCTTCTGCCACGTTGACAGTCATGGCCGGTACGATCATAGCCCCTGTCCTGAATTTGTTGAGAGAGGGGCTAGGTGTTGACCCAACTTCTGCAGGCCTCATCATAACCACCCATGCACTTTTCATGGCCCTTTTCAGCCCTCTAATCGGGAACCTAATCGACAGAATGGGGGTCAAGAAGCCCTTTGTGTTCGGTTTAGTACTTTATGGACTAGCTGGCGGTTCTGGATTATTTATCAAATCTTACTGGGTAATGATTGTCAGCAGGGCGATCTTTGGAATTGCTGTTGCCGCAATCGCAATTTCCATCGCGGTAACTATTTTGAATCTGTTCAAAGGGGTGGAAAGAAATAAAATCATGGGGTGGCGGGGAATTGCAACCAACTTTGGTGGCATCATTTGGCCATTAATTGGAGGCTTCCTTGGCGGATTTTCTTGGCATTTGCCCTTTGCTGTCTATTTCCTAGGCATCCCACTTGGTTTTTTTGCGTTGGTCACCATGCCCGAAACCCACGGAGAAAAAACCCAAGATACAGGTTCCGTTTTGAAAGTTTTTAGAACCAAGCCCGTACTTTTCGTTATTTATGGTCTTCTGTTTTTGACAATGACTTTTCTGTTCACTATTATGGTTTTCCTCCCCCCAATGCTGGAAACAATCGGCATTTCAAATCCTTTTTACATCAGCATGTTCCTTGCAGTTGCGCCGCTTTCAGCGGGGCTGACATCTGTAATGTACGGAAAAATCAAATCAAGACTGTCATACAAAATGATTTTTATTATCGCCCTATCTCTCTGGACGGTCGGATTTACCGCAATTTCTCAAACATCCTCTGGCGTGATTATCGCAGCTTCGGCTGCGCTCTTTGGCGTCGGTCAAGGCATGGCCATTCCTGCAACCATGGTCTGGGCAGGTGAGACGGTTGCCGCTTCATTTCGCGGCAGAATTATTTCATATCTTATAGCATTCGGTTTTATCGGGCAGTTCTCATCTACGATAATCTTTGGTCCGGTATCGTCAGCATTCGGATTCAGTGGGGTTTTCCTAATGGCAGGGGTAATCTGCGCCCCACTGTTGGCACTTTCGGTTGCCATGAGAAAATGACTCGATCTTCAAAAAACAAAAAAAGAAAAAGAAGGGGAGTATGC
>CAYFPZ010000013.1:0-14925 GCA_964345105.1 Hadarchaeota archaeon (SeqCode) | reverse complement strand
GCAAAGCACGTCGTGGCAGCGGACCCGGAGATAAGGCCTGCCGAGGAGGTGCTCGTCGTGGATTCACGCGATCGCCTGCTAGCGAGCGGTAAAACTTTATTGACGGGTGAAGAGATGATAGCGTTTAAAGCCGGCAAGGCAGTAGAAGTTAGACGAGGTTTTGGTGGCGAAAAAGGGATGGAAAAAAGGAGCAAGGGGCATGCATGAGTTAGGTTTATTAAATAAGTTAATGAAAAGTGCTGAGGTTGGTTGAGTGTTTCCCAAACGAATAGATCGGCGGCAGATGGAGCGAGCGATGCGGCAGATGGGAGTTAAGATGGAGGAGCTTAAGGACGTTCGAGAAGTCGTAATCAAGCTCGCTGACCGGGAGATTGTGATGCCCAACGCGCAGGTGACACGCACAGATATGGCCGGGCAGCGAAGCTATCAGGTGAGTGGGCAGGAGTTTGAGCGGAAGCCGGAGTTCGAGCCGAGCGAAGACGACGTCAAGTTGGTGATGGAACAGGCTGGGGTCGAGCGAGAGGCCGCAATGCAAGTGCTCAAGGAAACAGGTGGCGACATCGCCGAAGCAATTTTGAAACTGAAAGAAAAAGGCTGAGTCAATCCAAGTTTCTTGAAGAGGAAGTTCCTGGGCCTGCTGAAAAGCTTCCCGTCCACAGTCAATTCTGCTTTGTCTATTTCTGATAGGGGCTAATCCGACTTAGACACTAAATAATTCGTGCTTTACCTCATCAATATGTAGGCGATGAATGCGGCGATCGAGAGCACGATGAGTAATGGCGAGGTGACGAAGTAGAACCCATTACTGTGATATATGTAAATCAGCCAGGACGGCACCTGCGAGAGGTCGATATACCTGCCCAAGATGGGAATTAGCACAAGGGCAGTTCCTATGAGAATCAAAGCAATGCCTAGCCAAGTCAGCTGATGCATTGTGCTAACCTAAAGCAGTTCACTTCGTTCCACATGACCGCCGCAGTACTTCCGAGCGTAGGTTGTGGCCGCTTTGAGCGCCTCCTCGATTTTTTCTCGTGTTATGCCAGGGGCGTTCCAGAGCACTATCAAAGCATTCGATGTTTTCTGCGTGATCATCGCCGCTTTTGAATCGCCGAGAGTGTATGCCGCCAGCAGCTTCTCATCATCGCGCAGGATGATCTCTTCAGGCTTCGGGCCAAGTTTCCGCCCATTTATAAGTTCGAAGGGCTCGGTCTCCTTCGCCAGCATCGTCACAACTTGCCCCTTTGTCTTGTCGACATCGTAGCTCCCCACCATCACCCAGTGCTCGACGCTCGCGAGCAAACAGGCGTCAACCAAGTTGTTGATAGCCGGAAATCGATCGTCAAGCGTTCGGCGGAGCAAATATTCCGGCGCGGGGCGATAGCTCGAGGGGTCTGCACCCATCGTCTTGAAGAATGCGCGGTATGCCTTCACCTCGGCCAAGTCTAGCACGTTCAGGGCCCCATAGCGCGCCTTGAGGTCGCTGAATACTTCGCGCTTTCGCTCAATCAATCCCTCGATGGTCGGCTCGATGGTCAAGCCGCTCACTAATGCATAAGCCGAGATGAAGTCTGGATATTTTTCCTTTACCTTTGGGTCAAGATTCATCTCATAACCTCCATCTCAGTTACGTCGAGCATGTTTTTAACAATTCTGGAGAAACCCTTGGTGGTCAACATGTACCCCCTTCCGAGAGATTTCTACGAGCGTGACACTGCTACGGTTGCCAGAGAACTGCTGGGGAAAGTATTCATTCATCGCACGAGCGAGGGTCTCACGAGCGGTAAGATAGTCGAGGTCGAGGCATATTTCGGCAGGGGCGACCCAGCATCGCGCGCCTCGCGCAAGCGCACGCGGCTCAACGAGATAATGTGGTGGTGTGGCGGCCTAGCGTTTGTGTATATGGTCCACGCAAACTGGTTGTTTAATGTCACGACCGAGCGGGAGGGGGTTCCGGGAGCGGTGCTAGTCCGTGCGCTTGAGCCGCTTGAGGGTATAAAGATCATGCGCGAGCGGAGAGGGGTTTCAAGTGAGCGTGAGTTAACATCTGGTCCAGGGAAGCTGACGAGTGCGATGGGGATAACACAAAAAAACCACGGACTAGATTTAACAAACTCTAAGAGCGAATTGACAATAATCGAAGGTAGACCCAAAGAATTTAAGATAGAGAGTTCGCATCGCATCGGGGTGAGTTCTGATCTAAAGCGGAAGTTGAGGTTTTTCGTTCGGGGAAACCCGTTCGTTTCGAGGTAGAGGAAAATCGAAAGTCAATGAACTGGCGCAGATGGATTTTACCTCTTGAGCAACAATTTTTTTGTTAGGCCGCACATAATTAAAATGGGTTTTTAATGAAAACTAGGGCCCACGTGCTGGTATCTGGAATGGTTCAGGGCGTTTCCTTCAGATATTACACTCGGGAGCTAGCGCAGCGACTCGGTGTTCACGGCTGGGTTCGGAACACACACAATGGCCGAGTCGAAGCGGTGTTAGAGGGAGAAAAGGAGACGGTGAAGCGGATGCTGAACTTTTGCCGTCATGGTCCCTCTGGAGCTAGTGTCACCAAAGTTAAGGTCAAATGGGAAAATTATCGTGGCGAGTTCTCAGGCTTCGAGTTGCGATATTGGTGATAACATGAGTGTTCGTTCACTAGCAAAAATCATGGAGGAAATGCGCAAGCGCTACAGGCAGTATCCCAAGCTTCAAAAGAAGTGGCGGGTTTTAGCGGGAGCCGATGATTACGGTTACAGAGATCTCTTCTTCTACGGCCCAGATGTGGGCATCTGGCAAATCAAGGGCGATTTAAAAAGTCCTTATGAGATGGTTGGTGCTGGTGCACGGGTGGCCGCTCGAAAGGTAGACGATGAAATTCGCGGGCTCATGGAACAGGGGTTGCCCATGCCGTTCGGGCTGATTTCTCCCCACCCTGAGTTCAGGGACCGGGCGATCGTCGCGGCGGGCATAGGCCGCTATCAGGAGTCGACCGAGCACCTAAGAGGTCTCCTCCCGGGTAGACAGCGGAAGGTAGATATTGAACTGAAGCTGAAACTCGACGAGATACGCCGAAAGTTGAGGCTGGACGCGGCGTACCGCTAAGTGTCAAGCCCCACTTTACACACCTGTAAAATCCTCACTTGACAATCAAGACTGATAAGTAAAGCCGACTAAATTTTCATGGGGTCTAAAACGTCAGGCAAACCAAACGTGTTTGATGCGCTGGCTAGACCAATACAAAAATTGCTAGCCGAGCGGGGTTTCACCGAATCTACCCTGCCTCAAAGCGAATCAATCCCCCAAATTCTTGAAGGCAAAAATGTTTTGCTGATTGCTCCAGCGGGCACGGGAAAAACGGAAGCGGCTTTTCTGCCGGTGCTTCACCAACTCCTGCTATCACAGACGCGCGAACGGGGGATAAAGGTCGTCTACATCACTCCTCTTCGGGCCCTCAACCGTGACATGCTCGAGCGGCTAGAGTGGTGGTGCCGCGCTTTGGATTTACGGATATCGGTTCGCCACGGGGACACCGCAGCACGCGAGCGGCGCGCACAGGCTTTAATCCCACCCGATGTGTTGATCACCACCCCCGAGACCCTCCAGATATTCCTGATGGGCCGGAGGCTGAGCCAGCACCTACGAAGCGTGCGGTGGGTGATCGTCGACGAGGTCCACGAGCTGGCGGACAACAAGCGCGGGGCACAGCTTGCCCTCACGCTCGAGCGGCTGCGCAAGCTCAAAGGGGGAGATTTCCAGCTCATCGGGCTCTCCGCCACAATTGGCTCCCCGCAGGAGGTCGCCCGATTTTTGGTGGGCGTGGATAGACCATGCGAGGTCGTAGATGTTAGCGTCGCTCGTGATTTGAAACTCGATATCTCCTACCCTTCAGCGACCAAGCGCGACGAACGGCTGGCTTCGGAACTCTACACTTACTCCCCAGTTGCTGCTCGCTTACGCACGATGCGAAAGCTAATCGAGGGGCACGGCTCCACGCTCGTCTTCACCAACACACGTGCAACCGCTGAAATTTTGGCTAGCCGCTTCCGCCTCTGGGACATTCGTTTCCCTCTCAGCGTCCACCACGGGTCACTGTCGGGCTTCTCGAGGCTCAGGTCCGAGCGGGGGCTGAAACAGGGCGAGCTCAAGGGAATCGTCTGCACTTCGAGCATGGAGTTAGGGTTAGACATCGGGCGGATCGATCTAGTTATCCAGTACAATTCTCCTCGCCAGGTCACCCGCCTGCTCCAGCGCGTCGGGCGGAGCGGTCATCGGATAGGTGGGGTGGCTAAAGGGGTAATTATGGTCCAAGATCCGGAAGACGCTCTCGAGTCCATCGTGATAGCCGCTCGTTCTCATCAGCGAGAGCTTGAGCCAGTTGCCGTTCCCGAGAATCCCCTTGATGTGCTCCTCCATGCGCTGGTTTCGGTCATGGTCGTGCAGCGGAGGGTAAGCGTCGATGAGGCGTATGAAATTTTTAGGCGCGCCTACCCCTTCAGGAACCTCAAGCGGGAGGACTTGCTCGAGGTTCTCCGGTTCGCGCAGAGTTTAGAAAAGCGGTTAGCGCTGGTCTCCGAGGATGGGAAAGATTTTGCACGCCCGCGAGCGACGGAGCGGATCTTCAACTATTACTTCGGCAACCTCTCGATGATTCCTGAGGTCCGGCAGTACCTAGTGATTAACGACGAGCGGAACCAGCCGGTCGGAATTTTGGATGAGTCGTTCGTGGCGGAGTACGGCGAACCCGGGGTAAAGTTTGTGATAGGAGGCGAGATCTGGCGGGTGCTCCAAGTTTTCAAAGACAAAGTTTACGTTAAGTCCGATGATGACCCTCTCGGGGCTATCCCGACTTGGATAGGCGAAGAGATTCCGGTGCCCTATTCAGTCGCGCAGGAGGTTGGCAAGCTCCGGGCCCAACTCGAGGAGTTCTCACGTGCAGGTAAAGAGTTTAATGAAATCGTCCGAGAACTTGCGGGACGGTACGGCGTCTCGCGTGATACTATGGGGCCCGCCCTCTCCGACGCCCACAAGCAGGCCAAAGCTGTTTTACCCGTGCCCACGGACCGGCGGGTAACTGTGGAAAAAGTTAAGGAACTCTGTATCGTTAACGCTTGCTTTGGAACACTCGTCAATCGAACGCTGGCCCGACTGCTCGCCTACAAGGCCTCGGCCGAACTCGGAGAAACAACTGCAACCTCCATCGACCCCTACCGAATCCTGCTCCACTCGGAGACAATCGAGCCCGAAGGTGTGATCGAGATCTTGCGCGGCGAACTCAGCGCGGACCTCCAGAAGGACCTCCGCGTGATCATCGAGGAGAGCCGGTTCTTCCGATGGCGCCTTGCGCAGGTAGCTCGGCGGATGGGCGTGCTCGAGCGCGAGGCAGAGCTCACGAGTGTAGTCATCGATAAACTAACGCGCGCGCTCAAAGGAACACCGGCCTTTGAAGAAACATTCAAGGAGGTCGTTCACAAGGACCTCGACCTGAAGCGCACGCTTGAGGTGCTCGAACGTATTCGAAGTGGCGAAATCGAACTGGTCTCGTTGGGAGAGCGAGAAGAGCCAACACCCGTGTCCAGTTTGGCGTTGTGGCGAAAGCGCTACCTAGCTCTCGAGCCGATGATGCCCGAGCGCCTCAAGCTGCTGGCGATAGCCTCGGCCAAAGCGCGGCTGCTCAGCGAGGCCCGCACCTTCGCGTGCACTCAATGCAAAGATTATGTAAAGGAAATCCAGCTCCACGAACTCGATGAAAAACCGAAGTGTCAGAGGTGTGGGTCGGCGATGCTGGGGATGGTCGAAAAGCCGGCTGAGGAGGTCCGACGGGCGATCGAGCTCTTGGAGCGGGGTAGGAAAAGTCCGACTTGGAAAGAACTGCAGGAGAGCGCTAAGCTCATCGGTCAATACGGAAAACCCGCGGCACTCGTGCTCGTGGGTCGGGGTGTCACGCTAGCTGCGGCGAGGGAAATCTTGACCAAGGAGCACAAGTTCTCGAGCAAATTTTTGGAGCTTTTGCTTCGGAAGGAGCGGGAGGCGCTGTTCCGACGGTTCAGGTGGGCATGAGTGAGGTGCAAGTAAAAATTTAGGGGATTATTTTCTTGTCCTTTTCTTCTTCGAAGCATTTCTCATTTTCTTCTTCCAAGCAGGGCTGGTTTTGAACCACCAGTAAACCCACATCGGAACGAGTATCACACACACAACAAGAATCGATGCTAAAACAATCGCTAAATTCTCGTAAACGCTAAAGCCTTTCGCGTAAAATGCCAAAAACAATATGAGGAAAATCGGCCAGCCACAGCCCACCACAGTTGAAACCGCAACCCTTGGAGCCAATCCGGGTGGCTTCTCCCGAGCGCGGCCAATTTTCATCCACCAGTAAGCCCACATCGGACCACGTATCACGCCCGTAACAAGAATCGATGCTAAAACAATTGCTAAATTCTCGTAAATGCTGAAGCCTTCCGCGTAAAATGCCAAAAACAATATGAGGAAAATCAGCCAGCCAACGCCAGTTACGATAGAAACTGCAGTCCTTGCGGCCCCTCCGGGCGGCCTCTTCCGGGCGCGGCCAGTTTTGATTCCCCAGTAAGCCCACATCGGACCGAGTATCGCGCACATAACGAGAAGCGATGCGAATACAATGGCTAAATTCCAGTAAACGCTAAAGCCTTCCGCGTAAAATGCCAAAAACAATATGAGGAATATCAGCCAGCCGATACTCACCACAATTGTAACCGCAACCCTTGAGGCCAATCCGGGCGGCATTCCACCTTCCCACTCTTCGTGTTTCCCTCTCATGGGTTGTCGCCCATCATTGAAAGATTATTTTGAAACTATATAAAATTTTAGCTCAATCTGGTTTTGCACATAAATTATCCCGCTCGCACATAAACTCGGGTAATTGCACATAATTCAGTAGATAAAGATGAAAAAAGAATAGCACCTATTTGAAAGCTTCTGCGTAATCCCTGGCAACTGCTGCGAAAAGAACGGGAAGCTTTGTTTCGACGATTCAGGTTGGCATGAGTTTTGTGTAATTGGGGGCTATTTCCTTACTCTTCTCTTTCTCGTTCTCCTCTTCTGAACTGCAGCGCGGCCAATTTTCATTCCCCAGTGAGCCCACATCGGACCGAGTATCGCGCCCACAACGAGAATCGACACGAACATGATTGCTATATTCTGCCAAATGTTAAATCCCCCTGCGTAAAATGCCAAGAACAATATGAGGAATATCAGCCAGCCGATACCCACCACAATTGTAACTGCGACTCTCGGAGCCAATCCGGACGGCATTTCGCCTTCCCACTCTTCGTGTTTTTGCCTCATAATTCATCTCCTACCATAGTTAAATCGTTTTGAAACGATAAAAATTTAGCTCAATCTTCCCGAGTTTCTTCTACTTTCGCGGTTTCGACTTTCGGCTCGGCCTCCGCTTCGCTAGGCTTTTCTTCTTTTCCCAACAACAACCCAAGCAGGATTCGCTGGTCGATCTCCGCCCGCGCGCGCCACCCCACGTAGAGCAGCCCCTCATCGTCCTCCGAAAGGTAGCCCCGCCGGATGAACCGGTCAAGGGTCGACTCGATGCGCCAGCGCGGGAATTTCTCTTCCAACATCCGCTCGACCTCCTTAAGGGGGGCCTTCCCCTGCTTCGAGAGGATGTGGGCAAGCGCAACGGTTAGCATGGCCATGTCGTCGATCCGCCACCCGAAGGTTCTGGCCTCGGTCACTCTCGGGTGCCCTCGGAGCGTAGCGTAGTATCTGTCTGAATCCGAGCTGGCCTCGCCCTCACTTACTCGTTTCACCTGTAGCCCCAGCTTATCGAATTCGGCGTTGAGAAGCTTCAGAATCTGCTCGTAGTCCCTGCCCAAGGCGCGCTTGAGTTCCCATGCCTTGGCTCCCGGTTGCATGTGATGTTTGTAGAGCAGGAGCTGGGCAGCCCGCGCTAGCTTCTCACGCAGCTCAACGATGTCTTTCTCCTCAGCCACCCTTTCGCCTCCTTAGCCACTCGTCGCGGGAAATCGCGATGGGGACCGAGAAGGTCGCTACACGCTCGAGCTCTCGCGGCTTGGGTAATGGCTTCAGTAAAATTTCCTCCTCAAGGGGCTTGAGCTCAAGTGTGGCGTAACCGTAGCTCACCAAGAAGCTCACTAGCCATGCTCGTTCGACGGTCTTCTCGAAGCTCCGGACGTGTATAAATTCCCAGTAAGAAATTTCGCCCCGTTCCCCCGCCGCTTCCTTAAGCTCGCGCCAGGTCCGATCGAGCACAGCCGCGAAGTCCTCCTCTGAAAGGATGCCCATGCGGGCGAGCTCCCGGCGGGCTATTTCCCCCGTAAACACCTCGGTAGTGTCGAGCCCGCGCCAGCGTTCCTCAAGGCTCGGCAGATTAGTCCAGTACTGCTTGGCCTCAGCGATGCCGTGAGGCGAGAGGGTCTCCAGCTGCACAATGGGGTGCCATGAACGCGCGAATACATCGGCGAGCTCGCGTGCCGGGAGCGCATGTAGTTTGAGCATGATTAACAGAGGGTCGAGGTAGAGCATCGACGACTTGTGCTTGATCCACTCGCCTTGCTGGAACACCACATCGGCGAGCCCGAGCACCGCTTGGATGTCAAGATATAATTCCTCATGTTTTTTCAACTTGGGTAGAAGTTCTCGCAGTCGGTCGAAAAATTCCCGAACCTCAACGTCGAAGGGATTAATTCCGCGCTTTCGCACCGTGTCGCAGAGGTCGATTATCCGCAGCATCAGCTCTTGGCGTTCGCCCGGCATCTAGGCAGCCACCTTCACCTGAGATGAGCCCGCGATGTTCTGCACGGTGATTACGTTTGGCACACCCTCCACGCTGACAAGCTGTCCAGGAGTAATCACGATATACTGCGTCTCCTCACTCCTCATGAACTCTATGATTCCCTGAAGGATTGCCTCCCGATTGCGCGGGTCCAAATGGGCCTCGAACTCGTCGATTGCACGGATTGGAGATTGAATTTGCTGCTGCAGCGCCAGCAGGAAGCACATCAGGGCAGTCGTTCGCTCCCCGCCGCTCTGGGTGTAGGCATTCAACACCTGAGGCTCGGTCCCCTTGAACCCAACTAGCAGCTCGATTCCGGCTTCGTCGATATCGTGGGCATTCATCAGGGTCACGTCGCCGCTCGCATTAACTCGCTTCAGGATTTCGATGTAGCTCGTCTTAACCTCACGTATAAGGTTGTTTGTTTCATTGGTCCAGCGCTGCTTTCTGAGCTCCAGCTCATCTAGCGCCCGCTTGCGGTTGGCTGCGGCCACCTCGGCCTTTGCTTCTAGCTCCTTGAGCGTGCCCTTGTAGCTTAGATACATCCTCTCGACATCGGGTGAAACATCTGCCAGGCTGGCGAGTTGGATGTTGGTGAGTTTGAGTTCATCGAGCACTTCCTGGGGCTTTCGCTCGGTCTCGACCCGCGCTCCCACTTGTCGGGCCTCCCCCTCCAGTTGTTCTAGCTCGCGGCGCGCTCGTCTGAGTTCGGACTGAGCGCTTGAGATGTCTCGTTCTAAGAGTTCGCGACGGAACCCCAGCACGGCGATGTGGATACGGGAGTTAACGTAGGTTTCTTGGGTTTTCTCGAGTTCGCCCTTGATCCCGACGAGCTCAGACTTCACCTCATTCGCTCGCTCGCTGGCTTCTTTAAGGGTCTCTTTCGCCCGTCCCAGTTCGACCTCAAGGTGTCCGAGCAACTCACTCAAGCCAACTTCGGCCACCGAGCGGAGGGAGGCGTTGAAACTCTCAATGAGCTTGGCGCTTGCCCCCGCTTCAGCCTGTGCCCGTTCGTGGGTGATGAGTTTTTGATAGGCAGCATCAAGTCCAAACTCCAGCTCCCTCAACTTTGTTTCAAGTTCCCCTCCGCGTTTCGAGCTTTGCTCCAGCTCTCCCTCGATCTCACCCAGCTCCGACCTCAGCCCATCGAGTTTAGATTGAAGATTGTCGACCGCCTCTTCCTGCCTGATGCATTTCGCCCAAGCGTATTCCAGCTCGAGTTCCCGCTTCCGCTCTCCGAGTTCCTGCTTTCGCTGGAATCTCCCGTACTCGCCCTCCCAGTAGCGCAAAGTTTCTTGGGCTTTCTCGAGCAGGCTGCGAATTGACTCCTCCTCGCTCAAGGTATGCGAAAGCTTCTCGCGCGCCTCGAGGATATGTTCCCGGTACTCGCGCAGCCCGACCGCTTCCTCGATGAGTTTCAGCCGTTCGTGTGCGTCTATCGCCCCGAACACATCAATCATGTTCTGGTGCATGATGATGAGCATGTTGTCGGGGTTTATCGAGAGCCGACCGAGCAGCCGCAGCACCTCGCCCTTCGTCACCGTGCGGTTATTAGCCTCATGCCAGTAGGTCCCATCGCGGTTTAGATAGCGTGAAAGCACTAGGCTGTCGGAGTTCACGCTCGGGATGGGTCTTCTTCCATCGTGAGGGGAGTTGTCGAACACCACGCTCACCCGCCCCAAATCCTTACCCCGGCGGATGAGGTCGCTGAGCCTACGAGAGCGCTCGGTGTAGGTCTGCCCGAGGGCCACCGCTAGAGCGAGCAGGATCGATGACTTCCCGGCGCCGTTTGGACCGCACACTATGTTGAGCCCCGGATTGAAGGGGATCCTAGAATATTCGTAGCTCATGAAATTTTCTAGGATTATCTCTTGGATTAGAGCGCTTGTAGGCATAGGTATCAGCTTAAATTTTGTACGTCCTCAATTTTAAACCCTAATAGTGTTTAAGTCTTTAGGGCACCCTATGGTCCTCGCCGCGAAAATATTCGAGCTCAAGGAGCCGCTCGAGCTGGCGCTGATAGCCCAGAAGCTCAAGGACTTCCGGGAGGAGGTACCGTACGAGCAAAAGGGACAGCAGCTCAAACTAGCGATGGAAATTTTGGATTTAAAGATAGAAACCGACTTGCTGGCGGGAATTTTCAGCAAGGACTTCGTGCTCAGCCGTTATTACAAGCGCGGGCTGGTTGAAACCCCGGTCACGGAAGAAACCCCCTTCTGGATCAAGCAATTCAAGGATCGGACTTTCCTCGTCGTGCTCGCGCCTTCAAAAGCCCGGGGAGTGAAGAAGCTGCTGACGAACTACGTGGCGAACAAGCTCAGCGAGATTCTGTTCATCAAGACGGGAGGGATAGTTGAGACAAAGATTACCCATGAAACTTTAAAAGAGCTTCACGAATCGAACCCCCGTGCCACGAAGCTTATCTGGTTCGACGAAGTTGACATTCCAAACGTGGGAAAGTTAGCGCTCGCGGGGTCTGCGCTCGCGGACACCAAGCTCTACCGCGATTATCTAGAGCACGGGAAAATTTGGTATGCTGTTTTTGAGGTGCAAAAGCGCGGCTTGGTGGTGGGGATAACCCGGGACTGTGTGGTGACGATGTTCAGCCGGGCAGAGCAGAACGAATTTCTAGAATACGTGCTTGGCGAGGTAATCCCGCTGATCTCGTGATTATTTAACTTTTCAAACAGCGGGTCGATTTTGATGACCAGTTTTTGCACCAAGTTTGGAATCAAATCAATTATTACTCAAAATAGGGCACTTATCGCGGTAATTTTGCCATATTTTGCACTATTTTAAATTATTATGTTCTAAATAAGAATGTTTATTTAGCATTTTGGACATATTTAGTACTACGAGGGCACTTATGAATTATAAAGAAAGACAGAAAATAATTGCCAGTTCACCTATAACTTTCCCTTATTTAAAACGTTTCAACACAGTCGCAGGTTCTTTGCATTTAATCCAGGGAATAGCAATGTTGTTTTTGGGTCTTCTCTTAGAGTTCTCGAGAGATGTATACACTTTTTATCTGGATATAAATGTAATTAGTGAGGTTCCACCTGTTTTTGAAGTGACTCCGAATCCTCAAATCTTGTTTAATTTAGGATACTTAGGGGCAATTCTCGCTTCCTTCCTTCTAATTTCTGCTATAGCGCATTTTTCGATTTCGTATCTAGTTAATAACCGTTACAATGAAAATTTGAAAAAAGGGATGAATCCTTACCGCTGGTACGAATACGCCTTCTCAAGCTCAATAATGATATTGCTGATTGCACTATTGGTGGGTGTCTGGGATTTTTGGTCATTGGCGATGATTTTTGTCCTAAACGCAATGATGATAATGTTTGGATATTTAATGGAACTTCTCAATCAGAAAACCACAAAGACTAATTGGTCGCCATTTATCCTAGGGACGATTTCAGGTGGGCTTCCATGGGTCGTGGTTTTCGCCTATTTCATTGCTGCTGTTAGCTCTGTAGGGGGGGAAATTCCAACATTCGTATACATCATACCTTTCATCTATTTCATTCTGTTCAATATCTTCGCGATCAACATGGTCTTACAATACAAAGGTGTCGGGCGTTGGAGAGATTATCTCTATGGCGAACGATTCTACATTCTCCTCAGTTTAGCTGCAAAAACAATCTTGGCCTGGTTCGTGTTCGTGGGAGTATTTGCACCTTTCTAGGCTGCCTTTGGTCAACAAAATCTCGTGAGAAGTCAAAAATCCTTAGGGTGTTTTCATTCTGATAGGGTTTGCTCGACCTGCTCCCTCCACATGCACATCTCGCAGTCCTCGCTTCGGGGCGGCGGGGTCGGCAAGTCGAGGATCTCCTTGGCCAGCGTGAGAACGGGCGGGATGCGACTCGGGTCAACCTCAGCCCGCACAGCGGTTATCTTGAACGGGAAGCGCCCCTCCGAGAGATCTCCACGCTCGGGTGTGAAGTACAGCAACGTGCCGCCCCCCACGGGCCGTAAATCGTTTTGCTCGAGGAGGTAGGCGTAGCCGTCGAGCTGCATCTGGTAGTAATTTGGAACCTCCTCGGGGGGCCTGCCAGTTTTGTAGTCGATGATGTGGTATTCTCCGTCTGCCGTCTTCACTAAAGCATCGAGCTTCCCCACCACGGTGATGCCGGTGGTCGGGTCGGTTGCTCTCAGGGTCTGGCTGGCGTCCATGAAGGTGCCGCGCACGGGGAACCATTCGGGCATATCCGAGTTCCCGATGAATTGCTGCATGTAATTTTTGATTACGGAATCAATCTGGGCGGGGATGCCGGCGAAGATGGAGGGAGGCGAGCCAAGGCGCCGGGAGAGCCAGAAGCAGAGGGGGCAGTCGAGGGCCGATTGGAGGCGGGTCACTCCGAGCCTGATGGTTTGGATCATGAGATTTCCCGTTACAAGATGGAGGTCTATCGTTTTAAATCAAGTGACGGTGGAACAGCTAGGGTAGTTCTGAGGAAACGGAAAAGTCGCGCAGGTTTTGCATGTCGAACTTGAGGCAAGGACTAATAAATGCTGTAGTGCCAACATAATCATCAAAAAAGCTTATAAGTTTAGCACTACATAATCAAAAACATGGCATTCATCCGAGCGAAGTACATCAGCGGCGAGTACTACTTCTACCTAGTTGAGAGCAGGCGCGAGGGCAAGCTGGTCTATCAGGACATAGTGAAATACCTGGGCAAGCGTGAGGACGCAGAGAGGTACGCGAGAGAAAAAAAGTTGAAGATGCCGGAGATAAAAAAAGCCTTAGAAAAAAGTGAAAAAGTACTAGATAAACAGATTGCGAGAAAGAAGGCAAAACTCGATTCGCTGCGTCCCTTTTCGAAGGTTCTGGAGGACAGGCTGAGGGAAGAACTGGTTATCCTGTGGACCTACCACTCGACCGCGATCGAAGGAAGTACCCTCTCTTTGAAAGAAACTGCTACCCTCTTAGCGGAGGGCATCGTAGTGGGGAACAAGCCCCTTACGGATTATCTCGCGGCAAGGGGTCATCGGGATGCTATAAACCTAGTGTTCAAGTGGATCGAAGATGGGAAGGAAAATCTGGCCGAAGCCGATTTGCTCGAGCTTCACCGGGCGACGATGAAAAATGTCGTTGATGTCTATCTCGGAGTTTACCGGCCAGTGCAGGTCTACCTCCTCGGCTCCTCTTACACGCCTCCACCACCGGGCCAAGTCCCCCAGCTAATGCGGGGTTTTCTCCGAGAACTCAAACGCAACTCGAAAAAATATGACCCCATAAAGCTGGCCGCTCTCACTCACCTCGACTTCGAGTCAATTCACCCGTTCGTGGACGGAAACGGGCGAGTGGGGCGCTTGCTCGCCAACTGGGTTCTCATGAAAAACGGTTACCCTCCCATCGTGATTACCAAGCGGGAGCGGGTGCGCTACTTTAGGATGCTGGAGGAGGCTCAGACAAAGCTAGTTGCTTACCGGATCGTGAGGTTCTTCAAGAAAAAAGCCAATGTCGCTTTGAACTTTTACCTCAAGCGGTTGGTGCCACACAAGCCGGGTGTAGTGCCTAAGAGATGAAGAGATTTATGAAATATTTTAGCACTACACTAACGTGGGCTCTCTTAGAACAGTTCTCATTTTGCCGCTAAGATTTCCGGGGTCAGGACCCACCCCACGGACCAGTTCCCGGCATCATCTCGCTCCAAGGAAACAATTCCGCTAGTTTTGAATTCTATGACCTTCCGCTCCGGGTCGCCGGCGAGCAGGAGCCCGGCGAGCTTGCTCAGGTAGGGGAGGTGTCCAACGAGCGCTATGTCCTCAAACTCCCCTTTCAGCTTATCCTCCCAGATGCCCGGGTCGTCAAGCGGCGCTAGACCTTCAGCCTGCTCGATCCCTCCCGCCACCGAGATGCCTTCAGCTAGGGCTTCGGCTGTTTGCTTGGCACGCAGCTTCCCGCTGTGGAGAATCTTGGAGACCCTTAGTCCCCTTGCTTTGAGGAAATCTGCCACCCTTTGGATGTTTGTCGAGCCCTGTTCGGAGAGCGGGCGAGCGGGGTCCTCTTCCTTCCGCTTGGCCTCGGCGTGTCGCACGAGATATAATCGCATGGTCCTCCACTGGTAAAGTTGGAGAAGCACGATAAAAGATTTTCAATCCGAGCCCGGTCAAGATTTTTCCCTGAAGGTTATCCCCCACTC
>CAYFPZ010000012.1:0-8401 GCA_964345105.1 Hadarchaeota archaeon (SeqCode) | reverse complement strand
CTTCCAACTAGGCCTGCGCCACCTGTAATTAAAATCCTCATCGCTTTTTTCCTTCCAAGCTCAATTCCACGATGCCCTCCCGTGTTCGGCTTCCAGGCTTTTTTCGTATTCTTGAAGCGGCCCGCGCCTCTGTTTTGTATTAAGCCACTGCCTGAATTCTGCCTGGGCTTCTTCAAGCTCTTCTCGTGTCATCCATTCCGTATCTATGTTGCAATAGCTTCCAGAACCGTTTTTGTTTATCTGGATATATTTTGTGAAATCAGTATAGATTTTTTTCACACCGTATCTTTTCGGGTCCAGCCAAATTTTAGTTCCCGGATACGGTTGAAACGTGCTTGCCGAATACTGACTGGGGTTCGTTTCCTCTATGAAGTGCTGGGTTTTTTCCAGTGTCTTCCTCGTCTCGCCAGGAAAGCCCAGGAGGATGAAAACTCGGTCAAGAATACCCAATTCCTGTGCCCATTCGATAACCTGCTTGTTCTGGGCAACAGTGATCCTCTTATCCATTCGGTCAAGGATATACTGAGAACCGCTTTCTATTCCCCAGGCTATAGCTTCACAGCCTGCGTCTTTCAGCCTTCGATAATCCTCTTTCGTATCCAAGCCAACCCGCCCGAGGACGCGAAAACTTATATCCAAGGGACCGATGAGTTCCATAAGCTCATAGACCCGCTTTTTATTCACCATGAAGGTATCATCCTGGAAGTTGAAAGCCCGGATTCCGTATCTGTCTATGATGGATTTGATTTCATTGGCAACAGCCACGGGAGATCGGTATTTGACCGTCCGGCATTGTTTGGGTAGCCCGCAAAAAGCACAATGAAACGGACAGCCGCGGCTCGTAAGGATAGAAATGGACTGTCGTTCTGAAATCGTCCTGTGATAATCTTGAATGTCAACCATTCCATAATCCGGATCCGGATAGCAGTCGAGGTCTCTGTCAAGCGGATGTTCATAATATGGCTTAAGGTTTGGGAAATCGGCTATCACATCAAACATCGCCAACTCGCCCGCCCCAACAACTACAGCATCATAATCTTCCGGGATGAGTGCTCGACCAGACTCGCCAGATTCATAAAGACCGGTAAGATTTGCCCCACCGCCTACGACTTTAGAGTCGGGATTTTTTCTCTTGCACATCCGGGCTATTTCAACACCGATATCCATTGTGCAGACGTAACTGGTTATCCCGTAAATATCTGCCTCTTCTATCTGGGCCTCCCATTCATCGGCGGTTTTCAATCCACAGAGGTCGGAAACCAGGACATCATGCCCCGCCTTTTTGAGTGAACTTGCAATATAGAGCAGACCCAGGGGGGCATCCAGTTTATCATCTGCTGCCATCGGGTACGGGGGGTGTATTAATTGAATTTTCATTGTTTTTTCAATTTTCCTTCCCTACCTTGAGAATTATTAGCCCAGTCTGAGAGCCTATCGTTATAGAATTTCTTTTATATTTCTCTGTCATCTCTTCCCAGAATTTCCACACTTCGTATTTGGGCGATTTTATGTCATGGAAAACAATAATGTTATCCGTTAGGGGGCCATAGACCTCATAGTCGTTTTTCACGCCCTTGTAACTATGATCGCCATCAATAAAGAGTACATTGATGCGCTTTCCAGCCAATGCCTTTTTTAGCCTATTGAGAGTTTTGGGGTCTTTCGAATCCCCGAGAATATCGGGGGTTCCGTAGCCATCGGCAATATCTATCCCGATGTGTTTTGCGTTCAACAGCTTTTCCCAGAAAACTTTTTGCCTATTACTCCTTACCCCTATCTCTACAACAACAGGATTTTCCAGTTGTCGATTCGCAAAATATGACTCAAAGAATTCGAAGAGAAGCTGCCATTCAACAATGTTCTGACGTGGCCGTTTTTTCATTGCTACTCTAAACCAATCTAAATCCATCACAATTTTTCCCTTTTAATTTTCTTCTTGAATTCTTCATAGCCCATTGTCTCTTTTTTCATATAATCTCGGACACGCTTCTTGTCGAATACTCCATAGCGGAAGCCCGTCTTCTCATAGAAAAGCTTCCAGTCCTGCCGCCTCCGGTTCCTGTACCCGTAATAATTTTCATTCGCCCAGGAAAAGGAATGATCGTGGATGAGTGTAATGTCGGGTACGTAAGCCACTTTCCATTTGCCTTGAATTTTTATCTGCATCAGTCCGCTTGTGTGGTTGCCTCCAGCAGAGAAGTCCTCATCGAAAAAATAAAGCTCGGGGATATTTCTGGACATGAAAAACATCCGGATATAATCGCAGTAGTAATATTTGACCCTCCCGACCTTTTTCCAATCGGGGTCTTTGATCGGGTCTCGATAGAAAATCTTCCGTTCTGTGTCGAAAGTGAAATCACTGCCGATTATTCCCGGGTTCCCATCTTTTAGGCACACCCCGCCTGCCAGACCGATTGCTGAATCGGCCTCGAGAATCTTTCTGAATTTTTCCAGCTTCGTTTTCTCGGTAAACCGAAAATCATCTTCACAGAGGACAACATACTTTGTGTTCGCCACCTTGAAACCTTCGTTTCTTGCCCGGCTTGCCCCGCAATCGAAAGGCAACCCGATATATTCACATCCGTATTTTCGCTTGAGGGTTTTTCTTAAGTTTTTTCGAGGTTTCCCGTTATCGCTGACTATGATGGCGATGTCGGGATAGAATTTTCTTATCCCAGCAACGCACTTCACGGCAAACTCCGGGCGTTCAAACGTGGTAACAACTATAGTTGTATCTTTCATCGCCGTCCCTGCCTTTGATGCCAGAGATTCCCATCAATAAAATCCAAAATTTTTCCCTCTCTTCCAGAAAAAGCAATCCCGATAAACCCGCACAACCGTTTAAGTTCTTTTATCGGAGACCTGAAAAACTTGTGGTATTCTGTATGCACCCAGTCTATCCCATCTAAAGCCTTCATGGCCTGTGTCAAATAGTGATAGGAGATTCGGATACTTTTCTCGAACGTGTAGCCATTCCGAACATTCAGGCTTGCGGCTATTTCCTCAACTGGGCGGAAAATGTAAATCACTTTAAGGTCGGGGATAAACCGCTTCCATATTTTAAGGGTCAGACAGGCTCGGGGGTCTTTCCAGCCAACCGCCCTGTCTTTCGGCCATTGGTCAAGAAACCGACGAATGTCTACCTCGTCTATGGCATCATGGGTTATATGCGCCCGCAGGAGGTTCGGCATGTCAAAAGAACCCTTACCGCATCCGCTTTTTTTCATCATCCTGCGGTTAATTCCCATAAATTCCTGGTCTTCAAAATGGCCTTTCAGATTATCGGGACGGGGGCCTTTGAAGTTATCCCCGATGTATAATCCAGATAATCCCAATGCCCCAGAAAGCATAGACGTTCCACTTCTGTGCATTCCGGTAATGATTACTCGTGTCATCTTACCCTTCCAAAATTCATGCCCCAGAGAAGCCCTTGATCTTTCCGCCTCTGCATAATCTCCATATCCGTTTCCCAGACTTTACGACCCAGGTGGTACGTTTCATCACGCAATCCCCGATCGTGGTCTACGATTGCCTCGTTGCAGAGATAATAAATTCCAGCCCCCCTGGCGAATCGCTCAATTTCTCTGTCTGAACAGAAATGCGTATAGTCGGGACAAAAAACCGCTCTGCCTGGGAACCGCTTAATGAACTTTTCTCCGATAAGCCCGAATGCCCCGCCTCGCCTTTTCTGGCTCTGTTTGAGGGACACTAGGCCATCCCCGTCGGGGAAACGTTTCTGCATGGCTTTCACGGCCAGAGAAATGCAGTCTGGACGGAAAAGGATGTCATCTGCCCCGTAAAGGAAATAATCGCCGCCTACGAGCTTTAACGCCTTGTTCATGGAATATATCCAATCCCGCCTCTCTGTGTTGTAGATTATAGACACCCGGCCACCTTTAATCTGTTCAATACCATCTCGGAATCCATCGGCTACGATGAATACCAGGGTGTCTTGATAATCACTTTTTTTAATAGAGTGGATAGTTTTCTCAAGGCTTGCCTGTCTTTTATGGGTCGGAATAATAATATTTACAGACATCAGCCTAAATACCCCGATATGGCCCTCTCTTTACGTTTTTCCAGTAAAAGAGCCTGGTGATCTTTTTTAATTGCCATCCTTTCCTGACTTCCTCTCGGAAAAACGGCATTTTTGGTTACCCCGTGTCGATGGTAGACAAGACAGTTAAGGCAGACTCCAGTTTTATAGCCACCCAGACGAACTCGGTCACAATAGTCATCATCGTTGCCCAGGATAAAAAACCGTTCATCTAGCAAGCCAACCTTTTCAACCGCTTCCTTTCTCAGCATGGCAGAAAACATTGATATATTGCCCCGGCTCTGCCCGAACTTGGAGGGCAGCTCATTTATAGCCTCAATACCCCGTCCATCTATAGGAAGTTTATAATTTTTAATCGCTATTTCAGCCTTCGGACTAAAAGAACCTATCTTGTCTGTCAGCGGGGAAAGAAGTCCGATTTGCGAGTCGCCGTCCATTATGCCGTAAAGCTTTCCCAGCCAGCCTGGGGTTACGAATACATCATTACTTAGGGTAACGATGAATCTTGAGTTGGAAAGTGTTAGCCCCTGGTTTATTCCCCGGGCGTAGAATCTATTGACTGAGAAGCGGTGAAGGATGTAATCGAAGCCTTGTATCGCCTCGTTTATCTGCCTGAATTCCCTTGAATCAGAGCCATTGTCTATCCAAACAAGCCGGAATGGATGGAACGTATTCTTTCTGAGCGTCTCAAGACATTCCAAAGTCATACCTGCCTGATTATGGGTCAAAAAGACAATGTCCACCTTTTCCCTGCTCGCCGGGGTTTGTTTTCCCGCCTTAAATCCGCCATCACCATCCACGTCTTTTCTGTTTACGGAAAAGTCCTTGAGTGTATCGAACATTTCCTGTCTGCCGTAGATAAAGCTGGGGTTGTCCGCCTTGAATTTTTTCCGCCTCTCTTTGCTCATTATCTCGAGTTCTCGGTTTCTCTTAACCCTGGATATATTCTCTTCGTGGTTTACAACACATACCTTGTCCGTGGAGAGTTCTACGGCATCTCTTCCACCCATAAAGCGGTGGTTTACGAAATGCTGGGAGGCGAAGGTCTCGTAATCTTTATAAATACTTTTAGGGAAAATGTGCGTTATGAACGGCGGAGACGGCTTGTGATGAACCGGGCGGATGTACTGATTTATCCTATCCCAGACGATATATTTCCTGAAAATGAGGCACTGTCTATTTTCGGTGGGCAGAATTCGTTCAACACCATCCCGCACATCCTCCATCGCCGTCCTGTGAAACATATCATCAGAGTCCAGCCTTGTTATAGCGATATAATCTGTATCAAACCCTTCGAATTCTTTGACCTCTAAACCCGGCTTGGGATAGCCTGGGGCAGTAAGGATCGTTCCGCTTTCCCCTCGTCCATAGCATAGCGTGATCCGCTTATTCCATTTCAAGCGGGATGTGTATTTTTTGTGTTTGTTCCCACAGATAACAAATATTTTGAAATCCTGGAAGGTCTGGTTAAGCAGACTCGGGAGGGTAAATTTATTAAATAGGGCAATCCGCTTCTTTACCCATTCCTGAGTCAAGTCCAGATTATACCTGTCCCTAGTCGGGCGTTCCACATCGAGGAAAATCTGGACTATATGGGTTACCTTTTTTTTCATTTCACCTTCCTGAATTTCTTTTTCAATTCCTTTTTAATCTCTGGTTCGTGCATAAAAAAAGCGGGAAAAAGATACGGCTTGCCTGGCACGAAACTCCTGACCAACCGCTTTCCAATAGCCGGAACATATCGCCCAGGCTCTTGCCTATGCCCGTGTTCTACATACGGGGCATACTTGACATTCGTCCCCACCCGGATGATATCCCTCAGCAAATCTGAATCATCTATAGTTATAGAAGATTGAAGCCTTCCGGATGGCTCTTTGAACCTTTGAACACAAAACTGTTTGGCCGTTGTTTCGACCTTGAAGGCGGATTTTAAAAGGACTGCCTTCACATCCCGTTTCTTCTGCTCTTTCCACCGCCGGATATCCTCGGTTGTCTTCCGGGTGTCGCCAGCGTTTATGATGATTTCAGCCATTATTCAAACCTAAATATTTCGAACGCCCCATCGTCCATTTGATCGTTTTTTCAAGGGATTCCTTAAACGGCACGGGAGGTGTCCACCCGAGATTAATCAGTTTGCTTCCATCCAGAGCATATCTGAGATCGTGTCCGGGACGGGAGGAATGAAAATCAAACCATTCCCACTTAGCCTTTTTGCCCATAATGGATTCAATCAGCTTAATCATCTCAAGGTTGCTGACCTCCGTATCTCCCACGACATTGACAATTTTCTCATCATGCTGTTTATGGTTTTTTATCAAATACAGTATAGCGTCTGCGTGATTCCGGGCATGGAGCCAAATTCTTGAGCCAGCTTCCCACGTATCGCCTTTTTTCTGCCCGTGAACTTGTATGGTTTTACCCGTGAGAATAGATTTCATAATCAACGGGATAAACTTCTCAGGATGCTGACGTTCTCCGAAATTATTCATCGTCCTGGTTATGGTTACGGGTAGCCCGAAACTTTTTTCATACGCCAATGCCAGGCAATCCCCGCCCGCCTTTGTTGCCGAATAGGGATTGCTCGGATAAAGCCTCTCCCATTCCGACCACCTCTTTCCCTGCGGAGCCGGACCATAAACCTCATCCGTGCTGACCTGGATATACTTTTTAAGCCTCTTGAAGCGGGAGTTAATCTCTCGAGCATACTCCAGCATATTGTACGTCCCGACCATGTTGGTCAGGACAAACGGTTCGGCATTCACCAGGCTTCTATCAACGTGAGTCTCGGCTGCCATGTGTATGATATAGTCAATGTCCCCAATTTCGTTTATAACCCAGTCGTTAAATGCCGCCCGGATGTCGTGATAGACATAGCGTATCCGGCTGAGGTCGATTCCCGAGTCAACGATTTTATTCAGGTCACCAGCATAGGACAGTCTATCCAGCACGATCAGTTCCCAGTCGGTATTTTCGATAAGGTGTTCAAGCAGATGATGGCCGATAAAACCAGCCCCTCCAGTTATAAGACATCGCATAGTCATTTTTTGTCCTCAAAAATCTCTGGGAATACGTTCTTGGCAAACGGCACCATTTTAGGAAACCATCGAACGGCAATCCTCAACCGCTTTTTCCAATCTTTAACCTTTCTTAAATCATAAATATTTTTCATTGGCTGTATCCTTCCGGTGCGGGCGTGTAGACCATGACGATAATCTGTTTCGACCGGACTATTTTTCCGCAGCGCGGACATTCTCTCGGCTCTCCCACAGGATGAAATATTGTCCCCTTCGGTATTGGGATGGGCGTGCATTCCGTACAATATTTTTTAACCAGCTTCACTATTCTCCCCTTCCCAGCTCAGCAACCGTAAGTTTCATGTATTTTCCCTGCTCACTCCAGTCCTCAATGAGCTTGATTTCAAATTTCCGGCCTCCCTTAAAGACGCAATCCCCTTCTTTGATTCCGCTTCGGTATTCGAGATAAACATAATAGTCTGGATAAACCGTCTTTTTGTCATAGGCAAAAACCGCTTCCCGATGAGAGAGTGTTTCAAATCGGCAGGGGACATTGGAATAAATGAGATTCCAGGTGATGCTTCCGCCTCCACCCAGGCTGTCGGTTGTCCCGCCTCTCCGCTTTATGGAGACATTGGAATCGAGCAGGGATTGAAAGCTCATGCCAGCCCTTTAAAAGTTGGATCCACGCCCCATTTCTTGTTCTCCCTGAAAAGCTTGATCTCATATTTTGAACTGTCTATGGTGTAAAGGAATCCCGAATCTATCTGTACAAGCAAACTCGTCACGGCTGGCGTCTGGGCATTGACCTGTAAAAATTCGGCGTCCACGATTTTGCGATTCAGGATAAACCGAATTGCCCGGCTCGGATCGCCCTGCTTCTTAAGCCAGGAGGGGCGGGTAAAAATAAGGATTTTCCTCCATGCCCGCTTTTTCCAGCATTCCAGAAATTTAGCCAGCACCCATTCAGGGGAATCTTTTTTATAGTTTTGCGGGTTTAGCATTATACGAGTCTCCTTCTAAATAAATTGACCTGCTCAACCAAGTCCTCCGGCAGAGCTTTTTTCATGTCCGCCAGCGTGTATGAATAGACAGAGCCTATCTTCTCAGACTTCACATTGGCACTCTTTTGAGCCTTGTCGTATTTATACTTCACAAGCTCAATACAGATTTGCTCAAGGAGGTCGGGAATGCTTCCCGAGGCATAGCCAGCCGTATAGCTCACATAGATATTCTGAAAGCCTTGATTGAAGCCCGAGACAAAATAGATAATCCCTGCATCATAGTTCACATCATAATCATCAATCGGCTCATCGGGAAATTCCAGGTA
>CAYFPZ010000011.1:0-4409 GCA_964345105.1 Hadarchaeota archaeon (SeqCode) | reverse complement strand
TTACCAAAAGCCCTGACATCCGTGTAGTATATCGTCACTTCAGCATCCGGAATTTTCTCTTTGACGAGGTGGGCATGCTTGGCCGTGTACATGCAACAAACCCGTGAGCAATAGGGATTCGTCTCTTTCTTCCTGCTCCCCACACAGGAGATGAAGGCCACCCGCTTGGGTTCCTTCCCGTTTACTTCGATCTTCCCGTTGGTCGGGCCGGAAGCCGAGCTAAGTCTCTCGAACTCGAGCCCCGTAATCACCTCCGGGTACTTCCCGTACCCGTACTCAGGCAGCTGAGAGGGGTCAAACACGTCAAAGCCCGTGGCGACCACTATCGCGCCTACTTCGAGTTCAATCGACTTTTCTTGTTGTTCAAAATCGATAGCGTCGCGGAGACAAGCTGCTTTACAAGCGGGCTTTTTCCCACATACCCCCCTCGTAAGGTATAGACAACGCTTAGGATCTATCAGGTATTTCAAAGGCACGGCCTGCGGAAAAGGTATATAGGCGGCCCCCCTCTTTCCTAAACTCAGATCGAATTCATTTGGAATCTTCCCATTCAGCAAGCAAGCTTTAGCACATTCTCCACAACCGATGCACTTTTCCTCGTCGATATACCTTGGCTTTTTCTTAACCTTCACCTTGAAATTTCCGATGTAGCCTTCAACGCTCTCTACCTCTGAATAACTCAAGAGTTCTATGTTTGGATGTCTGCTCACGTCCACCATCTTGGGGGTAAGGATGCACGCAGAGCAATCCAGGGTTGGAAAGGTTTTGTCGAATTGGGCCATCCTTCCGCCGATGGAGGGTGAACGCTCCACGAGGTATGTGTATATTCCATTTTCGGCTATCACCAATGCCGCTTGAATCCCGGCAACTCCTCCTCCAATCACCAAAGCTTTCGGTATCACATCTACTTCTCGCCTCTCTAGCGGCTGAAGTTCGGTAGCTCTTGCCACAGCGCCTGCAATCAATTTCTTGGCCTTTTCAGTGGCGCTTTCTTTATCTTCATGGACCCAAGAGCACTGCTCTCTTATATTCGCCATCTCGAAGCAGTAGGGGTTAAGTTTCTTATCTTCCACCACCTTTCTGAATGTGGGTTCGTGCATCCTTGGAGAACAGCTCGCCACGACTACACGATCGAGTCCGGCTTCCTCTATATCCTTCTTGATTAACTCCTGTCCTGGGTCAGAGCACATGTACTTATAATCCCTAGCGATCACCACATTTGGCAAAGACTTAGCATGTTTCACCACTTCTTCAACGTCAACGGTGGCCGCTATATTTAACCCGCAATGGCAAATGTACACGCCCGTTTTCACGCCCCTATCTCCCATGAAATCACGCTTGTAGTGAATTCCACATTGATTTAATCTTTTTACCTATTACCATCATGGTTTAAAAGTCGTCCTGACTAAAAGGTTGAGGTGACCATTTGAAAAAAATGAAGAGTGAGGAATCAAAAAAGTTGAAATTTGCCTTCTACTGGGCTGGCAGTTGTGGAGGCTGTGAGATTGCGGTTCTCGATATAAACGAGAAGATTCTGGATGTGGTTGCCATCGCTGAGGTAGTCTTTTGGCCTGTTGCTATGGATGTCAAGTACAAAGACGTAGACGCGATGCCGGACAAGAGCATAGATGTCTGTTTCTTTAATGGTTCGGTCAGGACGGAAGAGCAAGAACACATGGCCAAACTTCTGAGGCAGAAGTCAAAACTTTTGATAGCATTTGGCACCTGCGCTCACCTAGGGGGTGTTCCAGGTCTTGCAAACATCTCGAACAAAAAAGAGATTTTCGAGAAGGTATACGTTCAAGCTCCATCTACAAAAAATCCTGATATCACAACCCCTAAAACTACTGTTAAAATCGAATGGGGGGAACTAACCCTGCCCGAGTTTTATGATACTGTGAGGACTCTAGATCAAACCGTGGAGGTGGACTACTACATCCCCGGTTGTCCTCCGCACCCAAACTTGATAGTGAAAGCCGTGGAGGCTATAGCCAAAAATGAGTTGCCCGCTAAAGGTTCGGTGTTGGCTCCCGAGAAGTCGGTTTGCGATGAATGCCAGAGGGAAAAGAAAGAGAAGGGGATCTCTAGGTTATACAGGGTGCACGAAATCACGCCGGATCCTGAGAAATGCTTTTTGGAGCAAGGGGTGGTGTGCATTGGGCCCGCAACCCGTGGGGGATGCGAAGCACGGTGCATCAACGCGAATATGCCTTGTACGGGGTGCGGGGGTCCATGTCCCAATGAGATTGAGCAGGGGGCGTCCATGATAAGTGCCCTCTCTTCGATTCTCGGGTTGGATGAGGAAAAAGGAGAAACATACGACGTTGAAAAGTTGATTAACCAAATCAAAGATCCCCTCGGGACTTTTTACTGGTACTCCCTGCCGGCTGCTCTCATCCGAAGGAGGATTCAGAGATGAGCGAATTTAAGGCAATAAGCGTAGAGCCCGTCACGAGACTGGAAGGCCACGCAAAGATAGTGATATTTCAAGACGAGAAAGGGGAAGTGAAAAACGCCTATTTACAGCTCCCCGAGCTCAGGGGTTTTGAAAGATTCTGTGAGGGAAGGAAAGCTGAAGATCTTCCACAGCTGCTCTCGAGAATTTGCGGGGTATGTCCAGTTGCCCATCATCTCGCTTCCACTAAAGCTTTGGATGCAGCGTTTCGTGTGGACCCCCCTCCAGCTGCGAAAAAACTCCGGGAACTCATGTATAGCGGCTACTTCATGTATGATCACATTCTGAATTTCTACTTCCTAGCTGCGCCGGACTTCGTCGTGGGGCCTGATGCGCCTCCTCAAGAAAGAAACATCTTCGGCGTGATCAAGAAGGTCGGCTTAAAAGTCGCTAAGGAAGTAATCAAGCATCGGGCTTACGGGCAAAAAATCACCGAGATAATAGGTGGAAAGGCGACTCATCCGGTTTGCGGACTTCCGGGTGGCATATCCAAGCCGCTGACGGAGGAAGAAAGGAAGGAAATCGAAAAGATGGCGGAGGCTGGGCTTGAATTCGCCAAGTTCAGCTTGAAGTTATTTGACGATGTTGTGTTGAAAAATAAGAAATACGTTGACCTGATTATGAGTGACGCTTACACTTTAAAGACATATTACATGGGCCTAGTGGACCGAAACAACAAGGTCAACTTTTACGATGGCAAAATACGTGTGGTTAATCCCGGTGGTCGAGAGTTCGTGAAGTTTGATCCATCCGAGTACTTGGACATCATCGAGGAGCACGTTGAGGAATGGACTTACGTGAAACTGCCTTATCTCAAAAAAATCGGATGGAAAGGCTTGAGGGATGGACCTAGCAGTGGGATTTACAGAGTTGGTGCCTTGGCCAGACTGAACGCCGCGGATGGTATGGCAACTCCCCTAGCCCAGCAAGAGTATGATAGGATGTATGAAACCCTGGGCGGGAAGCCCGTGCACTCAACTCTCGCATTCCACTGGGCCAGGCTGATAGAAATACTTTATGCGGCCGAAAGGTGCTTAGAGCTCAGTCAAGACGAAGAGATAACGAGCAAGGAAATTCGAAACGAGCCAGGTACCCCGGGAGAAGGAATCGGAATAGTCGAAGCGGCGAGGGGCACATTAATCCACCATTACAATCTTAACGAAGAGGGCCTAACCGAAAAGGTAAATCTGATAGTCCCTACAACCAACAACAATCCATCCATTTGCATGTCCGTAAGGGATGCAGCGAAGGGGCTCATCCATGGTAAGGAAGTTAGCGAGGGGCTGCTGAACATGGTAGAGATGGCTTTGAGAGCTTATGATCCATGTATAGCATGCGCCTCCCACTGTCACATAGGCGATTTGCCCCTTGAAATAAAAATACACGATAATAATCGGAGTTTGATAAAAACCGTTGTGAGAGAACCTCTTGGCTTTAAACACTTTTAGGGATATCTTTTTGTGTTGCATAAGTTAGCGAACTATCGCAACGGGGAAGTCAAATGGAAAAATATGCGATCAAAAATGATGTTAACGAGAAACTCAAGAAGTGGCTTCTAGATGCCCAGAGGGTTGTCATCGCGGGTATTGGAAGCTCGATTCGAAAAGATGATTTCATAGGGGTGGGGATCGTAAAAAAACTACGAGGAAAAGTTTCACCATCGGTTCATTTAATAGAGTGTGAAATGTCCCCTGAGAAGTTTTTAGAACCGATTATTCACTTCAAGCCAACCCACATACTACTTGTTAATGCAGCTCAACTAGGTCTAGAACCTGGTTCTTCAAGGTTGATTGAACTAAATCGGATTTCGTGGCCAGCGGTATTGACTCATGCTCTAACTCATCAGATATTTCGAGAATTCCTAACGGAGGCAACTGGTGCTAAAGTCGCTTTACTCGCCGTGCAACCAAAGGACACAAGTTTTGGAGAAGGTCTTACAAAAGAGTTGGAAGAA
>CAYFPZ010000010.1:0-51667 GCA_964345105.1 Hadarchaeota archaeon (SeqCode) | reverse complement strand
GCACTTGGGAAGCAGGGAGTTTGCATGACGACCTCTGGGCCTGGGGCTACGAACCTCACAACGGGCATCCTGAATGCCTACATGGACAGCTCGCCCGTAATCGCGATAAGCGGGCAGGTTTCAACTCAAGCTCTAGGTACTGACGCTTTTCAAGAGGCAGATATGCTCAGCGTGATGTTACCCATAACCAAACACAACTTCATCATCCACCGCGCCGAAGAGTTACCACACGTAGTCAAGCTTGCTTTCAAAATCGCAATCACGGGCAGGCCTGGTCCTGTTCACATTGACCTACCTAAAAGTGTGCAAGCAAGCAAGGCCAACTTCAAAATACCTGCCAAAGTGAAGTACGAAAAGCCCCAAAAGCTGGAGCCTGAGCCTGGACAAATAAAAAAGGCTGTTGACATGCTCACCAAGGCTGAGCAACCAGTAATTTACGCGGGTGGGGGCGTGATATGGTCGAGTGCCTCGGTCGAGCTGGTTAAGCTTGCAGAGCTGCTCGGTGCTCCAGTGACGACTTCGCTGCTGGGCAAAGGATTGATACCTGAAGACCACCCGCTCGCGTTAGGGATGTTGGGGATGCATGGGCGGATGGCTGCAAACCTCGCGGTGACCGAGTCAGATGTACTACTTGCTGTCGGGACACGTTTCAGCGATCGCTCTACTGGAGATGTGCGCTGCTTTGCCCCAAAGGCTAAGATTATCCACATCGACATCGATTCAGTTGAAATCGGCAAGAACGTTCGCGTTGACCTGCCGATAGTCAGTGATGCGAAGCGGGCATTAACTGCGATAATCAAAGGGCTTCGCTCCCACGCGAGACGAGGACGGACAAGCAGATGGATCGAGCGAGTAAAAAAGCTGCGCAGGGATCTTGCTCCTCGAATGGACTACGATGAGGTTCCCATCAAACCACAGCGCGTCATCAAGGAGATAATGAGCGTGCTCGATGAGAATGCTATCATAGTGACTGAGGTGGGGCAATGCCAGATGTGGGCCGCACACTTCTATATGGTGCAGAAGCCCCGACACTTCATCTCCTCGGGTGGTCTAGGCACGATGGGTTTCGGATTCCCAGCCGCGATGGGTGTAAAGGTTGCGCGCCCGAAGTGTGACGTTGTAAACATCGCGGGGGATGGAAGCTTCCTGATGAACTCTCAAGAACTGGCAACAGTCGTGGAGAACAAGATAAACGTTGTTTCGTGCATCTTCAACAATCGCTACTTAGGAATGGTCAAACAGTGGCAAGACCTGTTTTTCCAAAAGCGCCGTTCCGCTACCTGCCTTGGCAAAGTACCCAACTTCGTGAAACTTGCCGAAGCATACAACGCTTGGGGGGATCGCGCGGCAAGACCAAGCGAGGTTGCACCAAAGCTGCGCGAGGCTCTGCGCTGTGGAAAGCCAGCGGTGCTCGACATCCCGATTGACCCCGACGAGCACGTATTGCCGATGGTTCCAGCGGGAGGGAGAATTGACCAGATGTTAACATAGGTGTGTAAGATGAAAACCCGAATTTTTTCTGTCCTCTGCGAAAACGTCCCCGGCGTGATGATGAGGATATCACGCACTTTCACCCGGCGTCAGATTAACTTAGATTCGATAACAGTAGGAATCGAGCCTACCGGATTGGCACGAATTATCCTGATGTTCAAGGAAGACGACCGCATGGCCGAGTTCATGCGTAGGGTACTAGTCCGCTTGGAGCCCATCGTGGATGTTGAGGTAATCGAGCCTGAGCAAAGCATCGTTCGAGAGGTGACGCTGTTAAAGACACGAAAACTAAACAAGAAGCAACTATTGCAGATGGTGCAGCAGATCGAGCGAGCGGGTGGTCGGGTGCTTGAGTCCAAAAACAATATGGTGATAGCTGAACTCAGCGGAGAGCATGACGAAATCGAACGTGTGATCAAGTCATTGGGCCCAAAAATGCTGAAAGAGGTAGCTCGCTCAGGACAAGTTCTTATATCGCGTGTAAAATAAGTTATGGACTGATGTTATGGCGAAGATCTATTACGACCAAGACGCCGACCTGAGTATTCTAAAAGACAAAACCATAACGATCATAGGATACGGCAACCAAGGGCAGGCGCAATCCAACAACCTTCGTGATTCCGGTTGCAAAGTAATTATTGGAAGCATAAAGGATCCGAGTTATGATAAAGCAGTGGCTGATGGGTTTGAGGTCTATGATATCGCCGAAGCTGCGCGGCGGGGAGACATCGTCCACATGCTTATCCCCGATGAGTACCAGGCGCCGGTCTACCGTGAGCAGGTCTCTCAACACATTAAAAAAGGTAAGGTGCTTTGCTTCAGTCACGGGTTTAACATCCACTTCAAACAGATCATTCCACCCAACGATGTCGACGTGATCATGATTGCCCCAAAGGCGCCGGGAGCACTCTTGCGGCGCATGTACCAGCAGGGTTCTGGAACGCCGGGGTTGCTCGCGGTCGCCCAAGATCCCAGTGGTCAAGCGAGGCAGATTGCCCTAGCGCTCGCAAAAGGAGTTGGGCTAACTAGAATCGGGGTGGTGGAGACAACGTTCAAAGAAGAAGTTGAGACCGATCTTTTTGGGGAGCAAGTCGTGCTCGTGGGTGGAGTCTCGGAGCTAATAAAAGCTGGGTTTGAAACTTTAGTTGAAGCTGGATATCAGCCAGAAATAGCGTATTTTGAGTGCCTCAATGAACTCAAGCTAATCATCGACCTCGTTTACGAGCATGGAATCGAGGGAATGATGAAAGCCGTCAGTAACACCGCAGAGTATGGTGGTAGAACTAGAGGCAAGTGGGTAATCGACGAACGCGCTCGTGAAGTGATGAAGAAAATGCTCGCGGATGTCAAGAGCGGCAAATTTGCGAAAGAATGGGTCGCAGAAAGTCAGGCGAAAATTCCAAACTTGCAGAAAATGCGTGAGGCTGCGAAAGAGCATCTCATTGAGAAGATTGGGCGAGATTTACGCAAGTGGGCTGGCATCGAAAAGTGATAACGTATTTTTGTATCAGGAAAATTAAATAAGGCTTAACGATGAAGCCTTCTAGGAGGCTGGGTCAATGAAGCTTCGTAGCCGAGAGGTTGTTTCAGGTCTTGAAGGTTTACCCCGACGTGCACTTCTGAAAGCTGATGGTTTAACCGACGCAGACATCGAACGCCCTTTTGTAGCGATAGCAAACTCTTATAACAATGTGGTCCCTGGGCACTTGCACCTCCGAGAACTGAGTGGGGCAGTTTCTGCTGGCATTCGTGCAGCTGGGGGAACACCTTTCGAGTTCAATACCATCGGCATATGTGATGGTATAGCGATGGGCACGCAAGGTATGTGCTTTTCGCTCCCTTCACGAGAGGTAATAGCTAACAGTCTAGAACTCATGTTGGAAGCTCATCGTTTCGATGCGGTAGTTTCCATTGCGAGCTGCGACAAAATCGTGCCTGGCATGCTCATGGCTCTCGCACGAGTTAACATTCCTGCGATTATGCTTACGGGAGGCCCGATGATGCCTGGGGAGTGGCGGGGGAAACGTTTGGATGTCATAAGTGCATTCGAAGCAGTCGGAGCGGTTAAAGCTGGAAAGCTTAGCGGGCACGAGGCGAGGGAGATAGAGGATCGATGTTGCCCTGGCTGTGGCTCCTGTGCTGGCCTATTCACTGCGAATACCATGGCATGTTTGACTGAAGCACTTGGGATGTCGCTGCCGGGGGTTGGTACTTCACACGCTATAGATGCAAAAAAGAGGCGCCTCGCGAAACAAAGTGGTAAGCAAATCATGGAGTTGTTACAGCGCGGGATAACGCCTCGTAAGATTATGACTCGCTCAGCCTTCGAAAATGCTATCATTGTTGACCTAGCGCTGGGGGGGTCAACTAACACTGTGCTTCATTTACTCGCGATTGCTCATGATGCCAACACCAAACTTTGTTTGGATGTGTTCGATAGACTCAGCCGTCGCACACCGCAAATATGCAATCTGCGACCAAGCGGCGAGCATTATATGCTTGACCTAGAGCAGGCGGGCGGGGTGCCAGCACTCATGAAGAGATTGGGCAAGTTAGTTCGAGGAAGCCCGCTCACGGTCACGGGACGCCGAGTTCGAGATAATTTGAAGTTTATAAAATTTCACAATTCTAAGGTTATCAAGCCTTTGACGAAGCCGTATCACTCCGAGGGTGGTATAGCGATTCTTTATGGTAATCTCGCTCCCAAGGGTGCGGTTGTAAAGTACGCTGGAGTAAGCTCGCGCATGTTACGACATCGGGGGGCTGCGCGTATTTTCGATCGCGAAGAGGATGCGACCAGAGCCATCTTGAACAAGCGAATCAAACAAGGTGATGTCATTGTCATCCGCTACGAGGGACCAAAGGGTGGTCCGGGGATGCGAGAAATGCTCGCCCCGACAGCTGCGGTCATTGGTATGGGGCTGGGTGATTCGGTCGCGCTTATCACGGACGGCAGGTTCTCGGGTGGTACACACGGTGCCTGCGTCGGTCATGTCTCTCCCGAGGCCGCAGAAGGTGGTCCAATATCCATCGTGCAAGATGGTGACAAAATATTGATTGATATCAAACGGCGCAAGTTGGAATTGCTTTTGCCCGAGGCCGATATTACGGCTAGGCTTGAACGGTTTAAACCTCCGAAACCGCGGGTTAGAAAGGGCTACCTCGCGCTTTATTCGCGCATCGTTAGCTCAGCATCCGAGGGAGCGATTTTAAAATAGCGAGACAACCTAGATGTCTTGGAAACGGCCGAAATGAACATTTGGTGAAAAGTGATTAAATGAGCATGACCATAACCGAGAAAATTTTGGCTCGAGCTTCGGGTAGAAAAAGTGTTAGCCCAGGTGAAATCGTCGAGGCAAAAATCGACGCGACGATGATACACGATCTCACCGGACCCCTAGTTATCCATATATTTCGCGAGATAGGCGTCGCTAAAGTTTGGGATCCTAAAAAAATTGTCATAGTGTGTGACCATCAAGTTCCAGCGAATTCGATAGATGCGGCGCTAAATCATATGGTATTAAGAAAGTTCGCTTCTGAACAAAAGATTCAAAACTTTTACGATATATTTGAAGGTATTTGCCACCAAGTTGTCCCTGAGAAAGGTTTTGCGCTGCCCGGAAGTTTGATTGTGGGGGCCGATTCACACACGACAACATACGGAGCGCTTGGATGTGTTTCAACAGGCGTAGGCGCGACTGACATGGCCGCCGTTTTCGCTACTGGAAAATTGTGGTTTCGCGTTCCCGAGAGCATCAAAATTGTTTTAGAAAAAAAGCTGTCGAGGCGGGTGATGGCAAAGGACGTTATTTTGAAAATAATCGGAGATTTGGGTGCAGAAGGTGCAAACTATTGCTCTGCGGAGTTCACAGGCCAAGGTATGCGTAACATCACGATGAATGGTCGCATGGCGATGTGCAACATGGGAGTGGAAATGGGAACAAAGAACGCGATCGTGCCCCCGGATGAGGTAACAAAAAAGTACCTTGCAGGGCGGGCCAAGCAGCGTTATAGCGCAGTGTATAGCGACTCGGGTGCTCAATACATAGAAACACACACATACGATTTGTCTGCGCTTGAACCCCAAGTTGCATGCCCCCACAGCGTGGATAATGTAAAGCCGGTTGCTGAAGTGGGAAAAATTGAGATTGACCAGGCATTTTTAGGTAGTTGTACGAACGGGAGGATGGAAGATTTAGAGGCTGCGGCCACGATTCTCAGGGGCAAAAAGGTCAGCAGGCGCGTGAGGTTAATAGTGTCCCCTGCTTCTAGGGATGTCTATCGAAAAGCGCTTGATGGTGGCCTCATCAAGATATTCGTAGAAGCAGGAGCGTTGGTTGAGGCACCCTGTTGTGCAGCTTGCATGGGCTCCCATGTCGGAGTTCTGGGCCCTGGCGAGGTTTGTATATCCGCATCAAATAGAAATTTCCGTGGAAGGCAGGGTAGTCCAGAGTCGAAAGTTTACTTAGCTTCACCAGCGACGGTTGCTGCTTCTGCGATAAGAGGGGTAATAACTGACCCGAGGGATGTATGATGGCGCGCGTTTGGGTGTTTAACAATAACATAAGTACAGACGATATAATCGCTGGTCGCTACCTACCCAAGTTTGAGGCAACCCATGATCCAAATTGGCTGGCTTCGCATGTGATGGAAAATATTGATCCAAGTTTCTCGTCTAAAGTGGCCAAGGGCGATGTTATCATTGCTGGGCGGAACTTTGGGTGTGGTTCCAGCAGAGAGGAAGCACCAATTGCGTTAAAGGCTGCTGGTATTTCGGCAATAGTGGCCGAGTCGTTCGCCCGGATTTTTTACCGCAACTCCATTAATCAAGGTTTGAATGTATTGACATGCCCCAACGTGCACAAGGGTTTCAAGTCGGGCGACACAGCAAAAGTCGACTTTCAAGAGGGCGTGGTGCGTAATCTAAGGACTGGCAAGGTATTCAAGGCAGAACCACTGCCTAGCTTCGTTCTTAAAATAATCCAAGCTGGAGGTCTGCTTCCTCATCTGAAGCGGACCCTTAAACGTTGATCAACTAGCTTTAAGACGCCTGATCTGCGGTTACAGAAACAAGATTGTAATAGATGAGAGCCCAGTGAAAATGAAGAAAATGATGGAAGCGGGCGCGAGTAAGACTCGATGCACTTCCCGCGCATTTTCGATTGAGGGCAGCATAGCTTTCGAGCACCTAGTCCGCAGTAGAGCGATGGTAGATGCTATCAACGAAAGCCATGCGACAATCACGAGCACCGCCCCAGCATTCGCATAAATTGACATCGCGCCATAAACAACATAATTTTGAAACACGAATGGGAAAGTCATCAAACCGAAAAACAAGGCTACGCCAAACCAAAATTTTACCCATAGCGTTACGCCCAGTACAGCTCGCCCTTTTCGAATAACATCCCCAAGCACACGTAGCGTGTGGATGCGAAAGATGATGATGAACATCAGCGGGCCTCCGAGGTTCCATGATATGGCGTACCAGCGCCACTCATCTGGTTGTTTTGGGTAGTTTGGAAGGTTTGGTAAGATGCTGAAAGCGAAGACCAAGACGAAACAGGTGATAAGCACGATGGCCGCGATATACGCGAATGTATTATTTAACTTGAATTGTTGTGTCGAATCCATTACATCGCCTCAAACGTCTAAGTTTAAGTGGACAAGTGAATAAAAATAATTGCTTCAGCGAGTGGTTGCATGAAGTACAAAATTGCTGTAATTCCCGGTGACGGCATAGGTCCAGAGGTAATTCGTGAAGGGGTAAAAGTACTAAACGCCGCAGCCGAGGCGAAAAAGGGCTTAAAGCTTGAGTTCGTCGAGTTCCCCTACGGTGCTGAGCAATACCTTAAGACTGAGGAGCTCGTGTCGGAGGACGAGCTAAAAAAGCTTTCAAAAATGGATGCCATATATCTCGGCGCTCTAGGTGACCCTCGCGTGCAAACAGGTGTGCTCGAGCAGGGTATTTTGCTGAAGCTTCGCTTTTACTTCGAACAGTACATCAACCTCCGCCCTATCAAACTTTATCCCGGTGTGCCATGTCCACTCAAGAACAAAGGGCCAGAGCATGTCAATTTTTATGTGGTGCGCGAGAACACTGAGGATTTCTACGTTGGAATAGGTGGACGTGCGAAAGGTAAATCGAAAGCTAAGCTTGAGGTGCTTCGCTCGATTTATCAAGTGAGATTTGGCCTAGATATCGACGTTGACAGAGATGAGCTAGCATATCAGATAGGTGTGGTAAGCCGCAAAGGGGCGGAGCGAGCCATTCGCTATGCATTCGAGCTTGCTCGCAAGAAGGGCAAAAAACGCATAACTTCAGTTGATAAAGCCAACGTTTTAACGCACGTCTACAGCCTCTGGCGTGAGGTGTTCGAGCAGGTGGCAAAAGAATATCCTGAAATCGAAACCGAGTTTGCATTTGTTGACGCTATCACAATGTGGTTTATCAAAAATCCAGAATGGTACCAAGTTGTTGTCACACCCAACATGTTCGGCGACATAATCACAGACTTGGGGGCCATGATCCAAGGTGGCTTGGGGCTTGCTCCAGGAGGCAACATCAACCCTGAAGGAGTAAGTATGTTCGAGCCCATCCACGGCTCCGCGCCTAAGCACGCGGGAAAAAACGTCGCCAACCCATTTGCTACAATTTTGGCCGGGCAGATGATGCTCGAGCACTTGGGAGAAGAGGGGGTAGCGGATAAGATCGAGCGAGCGGTTATTGATGTACTGAAAGAAGGCAAGGCCCGAACCTATGATTTGGGCGGCAAATCCAGTACCTCCGAGGTCGGGGACGCCGTTGTCACCAAAGTGAAGGAAATTGCTTAAAACCTTGTCCCCTCAAGAGAACACGGTTTGGGAAACCCATGCATCTGATCGTTGCTATCACGGGATCTAGCGGTGCGGTTTACGGCGCAAGGCTGCTAGAAATTTGCCACCAGCTGGGAATAGAGGTCGATTTCATCATTTCGAACGCAGCTAAAATTATTGTAAAACTTGAACTAGAAAAAAGCGTTGAAGAACTTCAAGAGCTGGCGACGCGGAGTTACTCAAGTGAAGATTTAGCAGCTCCTCCTGCCAGCGGTTCCTATCGCACGGACGGAATGGTGATTGCCCCCTGCAGCATGAAGACTCTTGGGGCAATAGCAAGCGGGGTGACAGCTGACCTCATCTCGCGGGCGGCTGATGTCACGCTAAAACAAAATCGTCCCCTCGTGCTCGTGCCGCGGGAGACGCCGTTCAATTCGATTCACCTCGAAAATATGGCCAAGCTTCGACACGCTGGGGCGGTTATTTTACCCGCCTGTCCCGCATTTTATCACAAACCAGAAAACATCTCGGACCTAGTCAATTTCATAGTCGGGCGAATTCTAGATGTGCTTGGAGTTGAACATCAACTCTATCAACGATGGCAAGGATATAAAGAGTAGGGAGACGGAATGAAGAAACTCCCGGTCGCGAAGTTTGAGTGCATCAGCTGCAAATACTCCGACTATCGGATGTCTACGCGAGAGGTAGATGAACTCGTCCAAAATGAATGTCCCAAATGCGGCAAGGACTTAAAAGTTGTTGCCAAGGAGCCCCCCAAATGGCTGGCAGAACTGCTGGAGCTCGTTTCAAAACATTTCGAGATTTCGGACTTCGCCACCTCAAAAGAGCGGGTAGAACTTGAGGTGACCGCGCGCAACCCGAAGCAATCATTTCGCTCCTTGTTAGACGCTGCCAAACAGAGGGGCTATCTGCCCGTGATGCGCAAACGTGAGGGCGAGCTCAGGTTAATGATGATGAAGTACCCTCGCGTTGGCAGGGGGAGGATCAGCATAAATTTGATCCTCTTGGGTGTGACCTTCTTAACGACCTTCTTGGCTGGCTACTTCTTAATTTCTGGTTACTTCTTGATTTTCGACAGAACCCTATATGCTGCCCTGTTCTCCGGCGCGATAATGCTTATGCTGGGGACGCATGAACTCGGCCACAAAATTGCGGCTTGGCGAAACGGGGTTGAGTCGACCTTGCCATATTTTATCCCAGCACCAACAGTGCTTGGTACCCTCGGTGCGGTTATCCGTATCAAAAGCCCCCTTCCGACGAAGGAGGCTTTGGTTGAAATGGGAGCGGCTGGGCCGCTGTTGGGTTTCATCGTGGCCCTACCACTCACCGCCGTTGGTCTAATGCTGTCAAAACCTGATGAAGGGCTCTCTCTTTTGTTTACGCCAGCTATATTTGCCGTGCTGCAGGCACTTGCTTTCGGCTATGTGCCGGCTGCTATGAGTATCAACCCACTCGCATTCGCAGGATGGGTGGTGCTTCTAGTGACGATGTTCAACTTGCTCCCTGCTGGACAGCTTGACGGTGGGCACGTCGCGCGGGGGCTGATGAGTCGGGAGCGGCACTACGAACTCACTCGCATGCTTGGTTTCGGCCTCCTCCTCTTCGGCCTCTTTTTACCTGAGCTCCCCCTCTGGATATTCGGCTTCCTCATCCTCCTCCTTTTCAGAGGATACCACATGGGAGCACTCGACGATGTTTCAAAATTGTCGAAGCGTCAGAAATCGCTCGCTGTAGCTACCTTCATCGTTTTTCTGCTGTGTCTGCCCATCCCCTCAGGCTGACCGATAGCTACATAGGTCTATCGACGGTAGGGACTCTGGTGCAAACATGAAAGGAAAGTTTATCTCAATCGAGGGGATCGACGGTTGTGGCAAGAGCACCCACGTTAAATTGCTAACGAAATGGCTCCGCTCTCATGGCCGCAAGGTAGTCATCACAGACGAACCGACGAATGGCGCAATCGGGAGAATAATCAAACGCGTCTTGATGGGAGAGCTTAAGCTACCCATCGCTGCCGAAGCACTGTTGTTCGCCGCCGACAGGGCACAACATATCTCGGACGTTATCAAGCCCGCCCTCAAGACTGGTAAGGTGGTGCTGAACGAACGGTACGTTGGCTCGTCGCTCGCATATCAGTCGGCGCGAGGATTGTCGATGAACTGGATAAATTCAATCAACAAACATGCGCTCATGCCAGACTTGGGAATCCTAATCGATGTGCCCGTTGATATTGCGTTTGCCCGAATCAAGTCATCACGCAGACTCGATGAGTTTGAAAGAAACCTGCGGCTTCAACAAAGGGTGCGTCAAAATTACCTGCGTATCGCTAGGCGGAAGAGACTAAAAATAGTTGATGGCACGCGTTCACGCGACGAAGTTCAAGCCCAGATAAGGAAACTCGTTAACGCCGTGCTGTGATTTCAGGAGCGGAGATTGTTGAAGTTGGTCTTAGATACAAATATTTTCATAGCGGCTTATTTTAATCAAAAAAGCGCTTCGGCAAGAATTATTGAACTCTGCCTCGAGAACAAGCATGAATTAATTTTTTCTTCCCAACTTCGCAAGGAAGTAGAGTTGATCTTGCGGAACGTGAAGGCTAATAGAGAGTTTGAGGAGAAAGTGCGAACTCTTTTTATAAAAGCTTCTCAAGTCAAGCCAACTCAAAAAGTTTTCAAGATCAAGCAAGATCCGGAAGACAACAAATTATTGGAATGTGCTCTTGAAGGTAAAGCGGATTACTTGATTACTTCCGATGACCATTTACTAAAACTTGGAGAGTTCACCCGAACAAAAATTTGTAAACCGACTCAATTTCTCAAACTACAATAAATCTATAGCATTAAATTAAATATAAAGAACGAATAAAATTAATAGGAATGATTAGAGCTATCACCTCAAAATCTGGAAAATCTTTCTTGACGAAACCCGCAGCCCCAGATGTTATCTTAGAATGCAGGAGCATAGTAAAGAATTTTGGCCAAATTCAGGCCCTCAAGGGTGTAAGCATCGAGCTAAGAAAAGGAGAAATTCTAGGAATAATAGGGGACAACGGGGCCGGCAAATCTACTTTGATTAAGATTATTCGTGGAGCTCTCAAACCCACGAGTGGCGAAATTTACCTAGAGGGGAAAAAAAGAGAATTCAATAGCCCTAGAGACGCTATCCGAGAAGGTATACAATGTGTTTATCAGGAGTCAGCCTTGGTTGAACAGTTAAGTATAGCAGAAAACTTCTTCATTGGACAAGAAATTGTTAAAAGATATGCGAGTGGTTTGGTTAATTTCGTAGACTTCAAGAAGATGAGGGAGGAGACCGACAAGTACCTCAGTAAGATGGGGTTTCACCTCAACGTTAGAGAAGAAATAAGCAATTTCTCTGGCGGGGAAAGACAGGCAGTTTCGGTCATGAGGGCTTTGTACTTCAACCCTAAAATCCTTCTCTTGGACGAGCCAGCCACAGCTCTGTCGGAAAAAGCCAAAAGAAAACTATTTACTCTTTTTCAAAAAGCAAAAAAAATTTGTCCTATGATTTTTGTGACCCATGCCCTAGAAGATGCCATCCAAGTATGTGACCGATTAATAATACTCAAACTTGGGGAAATAACTTTCGAATCCAAAACTGGAAAAGGCCTCAGAGAGGAAGAAATACTCCGTTATATGTGAAGAAAGGAGGGAAAACTTTTGGATATTATAGACGTGAAGCGAACACTTTTTGACATAAATGGTATTGTTCTACTAGTGGTAATCTTTACTCTAATTATTTTATTTTCTTTCTCAAGTCCATATTTTTTCACTCCAATAAATTTTAGAGTAATATTTGAAAGCATGAGTATCTTAGCTATTCTAGCAATAGGGATACACTTTTTGCTAGTAGCGGGGGAGATAGATATTTCATTTATTTCGGTGCTCGAACTCTCCGCTATGGTGGCAGCACTTTCTAGCCCAAGCAACACGTTTTACATCATACTCATCAGTCTGCTTGCGGCGATTGCTGTAGGCATCATCAATGGTTTTTTCACAGTAAAAGTGGGGATACCGTCCTTCCTTGTGACTTTAGGCACGCTGGTAGGTATACAAGGAATTGTTTTCTTGATAAGTAACTATAGATCAGTTCTACTCAGGGATAATCTAATACCAAAGATATTTTATGGTAGGTTTGTTGGTGATATCGCCACAGCCGTATTCTGGATGATTGGATTGATCATACTAGCTGGAATTATTTTGGGATATACCAGATTCGGTCGATGGGTGTACGGAACAGGGGGGAACGAAAGAGCATCGGGTTTGATGGGAATCCCCACAAGGAGGGTAAAATTCACACTTTTCATTATAAGCAGTATAATGGCTGGTATTGCTGGATTGATAGTGGTCAGCAGATCACTATCCGCGAGACCGCTGATGGGGGAGGGTTATCTGATGCCAGCTATCGCCGCTCCAATACTTGGCGGAGCCCTCCTCACCGGAGGGAGGGGGTCGATTATCAGGACAGCGCTAGGTTGTCTAGTATTAAGCACCATAATTAACGGCGTAAACTTGCTAGGGTTGGAGCCAGCTTACCAGAACATCTTCATGGGAATGATCTTGGTAGGAGCACTGTCCATCAGGTCCATACAACAAAAAGAGAGACGGTCGTTAAAAGAGATGGCGAAGTTTTTTAAAAGGTGAAAAAATTTCAAGGGTTAACCTAACCAAGAGGATTGTATTTCTAACTGATAGAATTTAAATTTAACCAAGTTGTAGGGTTTCGGGAACTGGATAAGCTATCAACTTACCCGCTCTGATTAAATCCCGGATAGTATTCAACCTCCTGTCACTTTCCAATATCATTTCAACGCTGCCTCTGTCCATGAAAAGACCAAGCGAGCATTTCCAGAATTTCTCTTCCACCCACTTTACAAATTGTTTGTATTCTTCCCTCCAATCCCGTATAACTTGGGACTTGTCTATTGTAGTAATCAGCTTTATTTTTCTTTTTTCATCAAACCCCAACACTAGGCTTCCCCAAATTAAATTGCTGTTTTCAAAAACGCCAACTATGACCACTGAGTTGGGGGGGATATACCTTTGAACAAGCTCTTTAACTTGAGGATAACTTATTGGTAGCCTCCATCGCAATCCGAGATTTTTCCTAGCTGGCCCAGGGTAGGTAACTATCTCATCCTTGTACTCGTCAAGTTTCAAGTACATCCTGTAAACATATTCATCCAAATCCTCACTAGCGCTCCAAGAGTCTTGGATTTCCGCGAAAAACCTTTCTACGGCTTTTCGATCAAGCATTAGCACGAAGTCAGCTTTTTCCTTATTATCTTCGTAAATCCTTTTGGCATCTATCTGGGGATTTATGACCTTATTGATGGTCTTGATGACGTCCTCTCCGTTAGAATGGACAAACTTCAATATCTCTCCGTCTTCATGTATTACAATTATTCTTCTTTTTTCCTTCGCGGACTCTAGAAACCTCTCGTGCAGATTCCGCCATTGGTCGACATCTATATCAATCATCAGTGGATTCTCGTGCAACATGCTATCCTCCCCCCAATACACACTCATATATCCTGATTGTGTACGGGGACAACTCATCAACAATGTTACCATCCTTGATTTCCACGGCCTTGTTATCCCAGATCTCCCTAACAGATACTGGAATCTTATCTAATCCAATTTCTGTTGGGATTTTGTCGGAAGTTGGATTTGCAACGAAAACGAGTCTGCGTTCAGGCTCTTTGATGTTTTCGTGGATTGTTACATCAATCCTCGGATTGTTTTTCTCTACTCTCCAAACAAAAGCATCTTCCAATATCCGACCTAGAATCCTTCCAGGTTCCCTTTTATCAAGTTCTGGCAGATGAATCATGCTGCCTTTCCCGACTTCGTGCTTAACTCCCACAGTTTTCTCGCCTAAGGCGATTCCAAAACTTTTCTCCGGCGATAGGTGTTTCTTTAGTATGTTCGCATAACGGAAGTGCTCATCCAAGTTAGGAATCTTTGGCCCAAGCATCACTATCCCCCCACCATCTCTTGCGAACTCCAGTAGATTCTCCTGAAAACCAGAAGTCATGTATTCAAATGAAGCCAAAACTAAAACTTTGTACTCCTTTAGTTTGTCCATGCTCAAAGAGGTATCGCCTAAAACAAAAGAATATCCCTGTTCAGTCAGTCCCCGATAGTAGGCGTTGAACCACTTCGTCTTAGAAAGTTGTATGGACTTATCAAATCCGAAGTCGTTCTCTGAAACAGTGCTGAAGTTGGGATATTCAGAAAAGCCCAGAAGAGGCTCAAGAAAATCTCCAGGAAATGGTATCAAAACCGATGCTGCCTCCAGCCGATCATAGTCTCTATTAGAAATTAACATTATTTCACTCATTTTCTTAAAATCTGCAAAATTGTGTTCTTTCAGAATTCCATTAACGCGTTTGAAAAATTTGTAACGATCCTCCCTTATCCGTCCGTCTCTCGTTACCGGAGACCCCATCCACCTGTTCCTCTCCACTATCATGTATCTGCTGAACCCTTTTATCCCGTGCATCAATGCTGCTTTTGTCACGAATTCTTCGTCATTTAGCTCGCCCGGTCGGAAGTACCAAGGCCATACCCCTGCTATAAACTCAGGAATGAATGGAAATCTACTGCATCCCACGACATAGGAAACAATGGTTTTGACATGGTCATAAAGTTCTTTTCTGGAATATATGTCGAACCCGACAAAATCCAACTTGCTTTCCAACTCTGGGAGGTTAAACGGGGTAGTGGTAGCACCGACCGATCCTCCAGGGCCAAGAGGATGAGGATAATTATGGAAGATTGGCACATCATCTAAACCTCTTTCCCTCATCATTCCCGTTAATCTATCGAGTGAATTGATGAGGTAATGTTCCCGATATTCGATCCAGTCTATGTAGTACGGAAGTTCTTCTTTTTTCCTGCCTTCGAACCTTCTAGGCGGGTCTATCTTTTCGAATGATTCATAATTAGTTTTATATAAACCGTTCAGGTTTTCTATGGTCTGATATTTTTCCCTCAGGAACTCTTGGTATTTTTTTATTGAGGAATTACTGTAATCAACTACATACGGGTTGATGTGGAAAAAGTACCCCAATTCGTTGTCTACCTGTACTCCCATTATACAACCTTGGGGGGCCTTGTGTTTTCTTAAGATGGAACAAATGGCATCGTACCACTCTGCTGTCTCCTTGAAGAACTTTTCTGAAGCGTAACTCAACGCGGGTATCGGTCGGGGCACTTGGGTAAGCACGACTTTTGTATTCTGGGCACTTCTAGCTTGAATTTCGGAATCTTCCAAAATCCGTTTAGGATATCCAAACCATGTCAGTTCGGAGTTTATTTGGGGTCCGGGCCTGACCAACACCTTCAACCCTTTCTCTTCACATATTGTCAGGTACTTGTCGATGTCTTTACTTGATTCCTTCTCCCCAAAATCGAACACGCCTTTCTTAACTTCGTGAATCTCCCACGGTATGTAAGTTGTAACTACCTCAAAGCCCATTCCTTTGACTTTGTCCAGAATTTCCCCCCATTTTTTAGGGTCCAACCTCCAGTAGTGTACAGCCCCACTATAAACAGGAATTCTCTCATCATCTATGTAAAATCCGTCATATCGAAATTTTACCATCGTAATATATTTACACTTATCTATTATTTGGAATTTTCTGCTTCTAGGTGTTAAGAAGGTAAACTCTGTGCCTATTAGAATCAAGTTGCATGGAAAATAGGCCCGAACGCTTGAGAATATCAATTCTCTTACTGAACTGTGTTTCTGAACAATGTTTCTGAACTCTATTTCTTAATCCCTTATTCAACTTATGAGAAAAATTTACATGACAAGAGAGGTGCTTGTGCCATAATTTCGGGGTATGATAAAAAGTGAATGGACATGATGAGAGAAGAAAAAAGTGTTAGCGGGATTGTTACAGTTATTTTGGTAGTGGCTGTAGCAATTGTTTCCGGCCTAGGTACATATTTGCTTACTAGACCCCCTGAAGAGGGAGTAGTGGGAAAGTTCAGGGAAATACCGTTAGAATGGATCACGAGTTTAGAAGAAAATCTCATTACTCCATGGACCCCGGGTGGCCCTGCAGGTGAGTCCATCACTACTGCCACAGTGTTGGAACTCACAGAGGCAGAAAAGGCGGCAGCCCAGGACTTAGAGTTGGGAGAGTATTATTTCATGGGTGCAACTCTAGACATAACAGAAATACTAAACAAGGTGGGGATGGATGCAGTACTTGCTGGAGTGGGAAAACCACCGATAGCATTTTTGGGATCTGAGTCGATATCGGAACAAATAGATCAGATAAATTCCTTAGCAGCCAAGGCTGGTGATGTAAGTTTCATCATTGCTGAGGCGTATGAGGCAGTAACTACGGGGCCAGCCTTTGTTGCGCTCTCAGAGGCTGGGGTTCCACAACTTCACAATTGGACTACACCCGTGGGTCTATACGACACACCTAATTACATCGGCTTGGTAGATGCTGACGGATATGGACAAGGAGCATCTGCAGCTGAAATACTTGCGTATGCAATGGACTATGAAGGAGAGGTCGGAATAATATACTTCGCATTAGAGCAATGGACCAACGTAATGCGTCTAGCTGGAGCTGAGAACACGTTTATCAAGTACCCTAACATTGAGGTAGTCACTAGAGAAGGATTCACCGACCCAGGTCAGGGGTATGATATAGCATTGGGAATGTTACAAGCTAACCCGGAGATAGACGCTATTTGGTGCACTTGGATGATGGGACCAGCAACCGGAGCGGCTGAGGCTGTGGTTGCACTAGGATTGGAAGGCGAGGTGGTCGTAGCTGCCCCAGACCTCGGAGGGATAACTGGAGCAACATTCATTGCTGACCGCGATTATCCAATAATCGGATGCGGCGCAGCCGATGCCATCGAGATGGGGAAAAACTCGATCAATGCTGCACTCAAATGGTTGCTGGGTCAACAAGCGCAACTACAAGGAATCTATACCGTTAGTAAGGTCTTCCCGATTGTGAGAACCAATCTTGTGGACGGATTCTACAAGCAGACACAAGGTTCTCTAGGAACCTTACCCCCAGAAGTTCTGGAGCTACTAGAAGAATAGAATATATTACGATGATAAATTACCAGTCCGATCGAAAATACCTAATAACTTCGGTCTTTTTCGCTGTATTCCGCCGACTACTGCAACATTAGCCCTAGAAACGAAAACTTGGTTCCTGAGGCCGTACACCACCGTGTCGCCCACCATTATTTTATCACTTGGGCCAGGATAGAGAGGGCCGTAGTAATCAATATACCCAGCGGGCTCAGCAAGTATCTTTTTTTCAACAATCGTTTCGGGTTCACGACCCACTAGAGCATACAAACGGAACTTTTGATATAAATACGTCCATAAGCCTAATGGTGCATCAGCACTCATAAGGCCGCCGCCGAAGGCGAAAGCTTTGTCCCCGAAGAAATGTGAGACTTCGCTCACGTAAACCCACGCCGGGAGTTCGGGTAAGTCTTCAAATGCGTGCCAAGGGGTCGTACCGGTGAAACCGTGTCCAGGTTCCCCATGAGTCGCACCCTTCTCCGCAAGTATTTTCATTACCACCGCCGAAGTATCGCCCGGAGCATTGATTTGCTTTACCTCCATTCCCAGTTCTTTTTCGAGCTTGGATGCTGTCCTTATGAGAGTGTCGAAATTTGGCAAAGGTTCTAATTTCTTAGACCTAAGGTTGAGGCGCAAACAAGGGAAAGATGTCACGCCGACGACCTTAACCCCCTCAAGATTATTTATAGTTTTTACAACTGTTACGACTTTTTCTTCCGGGAATCCTCCTTCTTGATTCTGGTAAAAGAAATCGCCCTTACCGACGACACGAACTAACAACTTCTGGGTCTTTCTAAGCCTCTCAGCTGCTTTAGATATTTCTTGAGCTTTTTCCACACTAAAAACGGTTATGACCTCAGGGTTTACCTCTTTCAGAACGTACTCCACCTCGTGCATTGGGATTTGTACTAAGTGTCCTACATGGCCAACAGGTATCTTGTGCCGGTGCAAACATTTTACATCCTCTATATCAACTGCCACAGCGCTCTCGATTCCTGAATCTCGTATAACGTTACATACCAATGGGTTTCTCCCAAATTGTTTCGTCATAAAATAATTCAAGACACCAAATTTGTCTGCCTCACTTTTTATAATTTCAGCGTTGCGCTTTACGGCATCAAGGTCTATCACAACGGTGTTGGCCGGGATTATGCCCGACTGGTGGAATTCAGCCGCTACCTTAATTAATACTGGATTTCGCCGCACGGTCACTTCAATAAAGTCCATCATTATAAAATAACAGTTTGAGTTAATTAAAATTTTATGGAAGGAAAGTTTATTAAGTTTAGAAAAATGTAAAAAGGCAGTGAACAAATTAAATTGATGCGAAAAGTATCACTATGCGTAAGCTCTCAAACCCCTCCAATACGGTTTAAGTTAGACCCTGACGCACTGTTCGAAAAATATGGTGACCTCTCGAAACCGATGCAGCTAAAAATGCTCTTGGAAGGTGAAGACTTCGTTTACACACCAGGCGGAGTCACGGGCATGGTCGCCCCAATGCTTCAGTGGATGTACAAGACAAATAAGATTCGGAGGCCCCACTGGGTGGCGATCAATCCCCTGAGTCCCGAGATGACATCGTTCGGCGGGATAGTGCTGCACCGAATCGAATTAGAATTCCATGAAATGGCTAGCTACGGACACTTCAAAGAGACAATGTGGAGAAACGTCCACGGTATGGAACAAACGTGGATCTCTCGCAGGCACTTCGTTGACTATGCCCTTTTCAACTGGCACTACGCAAAGAAGATGATGGACCTGCACGCCGAGATTAATTTTGACATGTTTTACGTGCACGATTTCCAGCTGCTTTTGGTTGGGTCAATGACTGGCCCAGTGACGCGAAAAATCTTCCGATGGCACATTCCTCTCGACATGACGAAGATGACTCGGGGATGGAGGACTTTTTTACAAAGATATCTGGAAGACTACGACGCCGTCATCGTGAGCTGTAAGAAATACAAGCGAAGTTTGTCGAAAGCGGGTTTTAAAGGTAGGATTTATCAGATTTACCCCCACATCGATGAAAAAGCGCATGGTCGAGCGTCGAATACTAAAGTCAGCCAGTTTTGCGAGAGGTTTGGGATTAACAACGATGACATGATAATCCTCGTGGTTGCCCGTCTTGACCCAATAAAAGGTCAAGATACCGCAGTTAGAGCTCTGGCGCGAATTGCCAAACACTTTCCTAGTGTGAAACTTGTGCTAGTCGGCAACGGGAGTTTTTCGGGTGCTCGCACGGGTGGCTTAGGGCTCCCGAAAGGGGTGAGGTGGTTAGATAGGTTAGAGCAACTGGCAAGCAAGCTTGGTGTTCGTCAAAGAATCATCTTCACCCGATACCTAACCGGGGATGAGCTAAGAGCAGCATATACAAGAGCCGATGTAGTGGTCCTGCCCTCTGTGTTGGAGGGCTTCGGGTTAGCAGTGCTTGAGGGGTGGATATACAAAAAGCCCGTCGTGGTCAGTTCAGGAGCCGGGGTTTCCGAAATCATCATCGATGGAGAAAATGGTTGTATCTTCTCCTCAAACAATCACGAAGAACTCGCGAGTAAGATAATCAGAGTGCTTTCGAAACCCGGAGCGGCAAACGAAATGGGAAAATTAGGATTCGAAACCGCGAAAAAATGTTACATCAAGCAAGGCGCTCAAGCTCTTTTGAATGTTTTCTCCGAAGTACTCGGTAAATAGACTCCGCACCAATGCCTAGAAGTGTTCCCTTAATTTTTCAGCAAGGATTTCCGGCATGGTCTCGATAACACTCTCGTGATGAAGTTTCTCCATGAAGCCGTCGTCGCTCGTATAAAATTGTCTCGGGTTAGGCCTAGACACCAACTTTGCATTGAGAAGGTAGTACTCACTTAAGTTCTCATCACATGGACCCGAAAATGTCGTCATGTTAAAACTCTGAACTCCAAGGGCGTGATAACCCTTCAAAGTTCGAGAAAGTCCATCGCAAAAATCTCCGAGCCCGCGTTTTTTAAGGTCAGTCATCGCGGAAATCCCGGTGAAGACTGCTACAACCTCGCTGTTTCCTTCGGGGGCAAAACTCGTAATCCAAACCACGGGGCCAGTTTTTCCGATAAATCTCTCCCCTTTATTTCTCTCCGCCTCCACTAAATCTGACCAATAATTCCTCCCTTCTCTATCGAAATAGGATCTGCTACTTTTGATGAGTTCTTGGAGCCGTGAAGTCGGGCCCGGGTCCGCTGTAAGCTGAACGTGCGGGTGGATGATGCTGGCAGCAGCAGGTGGCATGTAGTTCCAGTTTATATGCCAATACTTGATTTCAGGATGCCTTTCGTTCACTTGCTCGAAATACCTCAAACACCCCTCGAAACACTCCTCAAGTAACTTCGGTGAAAATTGATTGGGATCTAGGTGGTGATCCTCCGAGAAAATCCCAACTGCGTGGAACCCACCAAACGGGAAAAGATTCGGGAATATACATGCGGCCCCGACCTTTATCCTCTTCTCCGGAAAGTCCTCTGGGAACATTGGAGTCATTTTCTCCAAATTTTCTGGGCAGAAGAAGCATTTGGCCCGAGAGGCTTCGATGATATTTTCTATATCGGTTGCCTTGGCTGCTTGTTTCGGCCTCTTCGCACGCTCAAGGTTTATTCTGCACCGTCTTCCGGTTAGCGGGTCCTTCCTGAGTTCGATTGGTTGGGTAACTAGCTTGAAATCCTGTAGAGGACTTAGTAGCCTAGCTTCTTGAAGCGTCTTCTCAAACGTAATCTTTGTCAAATTTATCCCAGAATACTCAAAGCTTTTCGGCTTTTACTTTTTGGAACTATCCCCTCTCTCCATATTTTTCAAACACACATATGAAGACGAGATCTATGTCCGAGGTGTTGTAAACGCGGTGAAACTCGTTAGGCTTTATCGGTAGCACATCCTTACTCCTCACGACCCTCCGCTTACCATCTAGCTCGATCTCGCCCTGTCCTTCAACGAAGAAGTAAACTTCATTGACTGGATGGGAGTGTCCAGTCGTATGTTTACCCGCATGCAAGATTGTGATGGAAAGCACCAAGTTCTCGCCCAAGGGTTTATCACATATAATGTAACGATCGTCGCTCTTCACAAGTCTGGCATCACTAAAGATTTGGAGGTGGCTCTTATTAGATACATCGCACCACTTACCCCCGAACAAATAACCCTTGATTTTCACGCCACGCTCATGTAAATGTTTAATAAAAAATCCAGGAGCGTCTTGCGTTCCCCTCTTGCAGAACTCGTCTAATATTGGAAAAATTGATTTTGGGTAGATGTATATGCCAGCGCTGACATAATCGCTAAGTGGCGGTTTGACTTTTTCTTTAAAATCAGTCAGATAAAAGCTCTGCTCCGGCGGCGGAAAACTTTCACTTCCCTCAAATTTCATCGTCGCCATCTCTTCTGGATTCATGTCTGGTTTTTGACCAGCGTAATAAACGCCGATGAGCGGCTCACCTGTGTAACTGGAGACGAAACCCTTGAAATCGGAGGAGAAATAATTGTCGGCACACACCACCAAAAGATCCTCATCAATTTTCAACTTTTTGATTGCATTATTTATTGCCCGAACTGCTCCAAGTTTTTCTTCCTCCGCCGTCGCTTTTTCGATAAGAACATTTTTATATCTTTCAAAAAAATTCTCAAACTTTTTATTTATCGAGATTATCGACTCGATTTTCTCGGTTTCGAGCTTCTTAATCAAATGGCCGAGAACTGTGTCCCCTTCGACAACTACCATTGCCTTGGGCATCTGCTCGCCAATAGTACCAAGCCGAGTTGCAAATCCGCCCGCTAGGATCAATGCTTTCATTTACATCCCCTTCTTATCTCTGCGTTCAAATTTATTAGTTTTTCAAAAAATTTCTTAACTTCATCGATATTTTTTACGAAGTATTTTGCGTTCGATTCTATCGACTCCTCAGAAACCAATATTGTTACGCCCTTTTCTTTCAAAGCCGAAAACGCGTCTTCATCTGTTTGATCATCTCCCATGTAAATTGGCTTGAGCTCTCCTTTGGGGTCAACTACACCAGATATCCAAAGCACAGCTTTTCCTTTGCCCCACTCAACGTTCGGTCTTATCTCGAAAACTTTCTTTCCACGGGTAATCTTTACTACCCCTGAATCTATGTGCGGGCCAACCACCTTTTCAAAAATGTTTTTTAGATGATTAAACTCCTCCTCCGCGACCAATCGGTAGTGGACGCTTGCCGTCAACCCCTTGTTCTCAACAATCACCCCTTTGATTTTGCTTAGTTTTTCCTGTAACTCCTTACAAAGTTTGACCAAGGTTTGGCGCACGCGCTCAGCCTCGGGCTTGACTAATTCCACTCCCGGGCCAATTATCTTGAAACCATGGTTTCCGGCATAATATATCCCTTCCAGCCCAACTAGCCTTTTCACATCAGCGAGCGACCTTCCGCTTATTATCCCCAGCGTGTAGTGCTGGGACACACGTTTAAGCAATTCCTTCATATCTGGTGAGAGGATAGCAAGTTCTGGCCTTTCGACAATGGGAGTGAGGGTGCCATCGTAATCAAGCAGTAACAAAGCGCCGGGCGCTAAAGCTCGCTCTACCTCCTCCCAGCGATTGAAAAGATATTCCATTCGAATCACGAGATGAATTTCGCGACCTCGCAAATAAAATCTGACAACCACTTGAAAACATTGTTCCTCTTAACATTGGCCCTTAGACTTTTCATCCTTCGACGCTTCTCCTTCGGCGACATGTCCAAAGTATCTTTAATTGCGTCTGCAAATCCCTCCACATCATAGGGATTGACTATTACAGCATCCTCAAGTTCCTCTGTTGCTCCCGCAAATTTACTCAGCATCAGCGCACCCGTGCTATCTACATTTGCAGAGATGAATTCCTTTGCCACCAAGTTCATTCCGTCTTGAATCGGGCTCACTATACAAATATCAGCGGTCCTGTATAATGCGAAAAGTCTATCAGGACCCAACTTTCCCTCGATGTAAATAATCGGCTTCCAATAGCCCCTCATATATTTCCAATTAATCCTGTCTACAGCTTTGGATATCTCCTCATTCAGTTCCATGTAGGCTGGAATTCGGGTGCGGCTTGGTGCTCCCGCTTCCACGAACACGAAATTATTCTGGTACTCGGGGTACTTTTCCAAAAACCGATCTATGGCCCGGAACCTCTCAAGGATGCCCTTTGTGTAGTCAATCCGATCTACGCCTACGCCGATATATTTGTATGGGATGTATTGGGGAGCTCGGACGCGCTTCATCTCCCGCTTTACCCCGGGGTTTCTCGCCAGTTTATCGATAGTGTCAAAATCCACGCTTATAGGGAAGGGCCTCACGTGGATGGTGCGTCCTTTATATTTCACGTTAAGTGTCCCATAATCGGGTTTAATCCCCATCACCTTCTCAACGCTCGCCAAGAAGTTGATACAATAACTAGGAAGGTGAAAACCGATGAGGTCGTTCGCAAGCATGCCATCGAGTATCTCCTTCGCCCACGGTATAAGTGTGAAGGTGTCCCAAGTAGGCCAGGGGATATGCCAGAAGTGAGCAAGCACGAGCTTTTGTTTTTTCGGGGCGCCGTTCCTGACAATTTTTGGTGCTAGCCCCAAGTGATAGTCATGAAACCAAATGAAAGCCTTATCTATTACCTTCGTCTCCTGCCTGATCGCCTCCGCGTACAGTGCGTTCGAGTGCTTGTAACCATTCCAGAACGATTTCTCGAAAACGGGTTCCCGAAACACGTTATGGCAAAGGGGCCAGAGTGTCTGATTCGAAAAACCGAAGTAAAACTTATCCACCTCGTTCTTTGACATCCACACCCTTTTAAGCACATATTTTGGGTTACCAGGGGGAACCCGGCACCGATTTTGTTTATCGACGTTTTCCCGATCGGCATCCCCACTACCGCCCGCCACCCATATCCCGCCAGTGGCCTGCATCAGGGGGTCTAGGGCTGCCGTCAGACCTCCAGCGGGAGTCTTGACCTGCACCCCATCAGGCGTGTACATGTGGATGTAGGGTTCGCGGTTAGAAACAATGAGAAATTTGTATCCCTTCAGCTTCGATTTCACAAGCTCCTGGACATCCTTCGCCGAGACCATTAAAACCAAATAAATAGTGGAAGCGATGTTTTAAATATGTTTTTTAGATATGTTTATAAAATAACAAGTTGGTGTAAAGAATGACCATTGAAGAACTCTGGCAAATACTAACGCCCATTTTAATATTGATTGGATTCATTGTGGCGGGGTATGCGCTGAGATTTGTGTTAAACGTTTACATCACTAGGCTTACCAGAAAAACAAAAACCAAAATCGACGATATCATTCTCGATGCCATCAAAGTGCCGATAATTGCGATATTCGTGATCATGGGGATTAACTTTGCTCTCGAGCGCACAACTTTTGTCCCTGCAGGGGTCATGCAATATCTTCCGACTATCAGCTACCTGTTGATACTCTTAATAGCAACGTGGTGCGCCACAAGGATTATAACTGGGATGTTGAAGTACTACGGCACAGCGCGCCCCAGCTTGAAGACACTCGTGCCAACGCTTCAGAAAATCATGAAAATCGTCATCTTTTTTGTGGCATTCCTACTTATACTCGATGCACTTGGCATTCAAGTGACCGCGTTGGTCGCTGCCTTTGGGATAGGGGGCCTCGCAGTTGCGTTCGCCCTTCAAGGGACGTTGTCCGAGTTCTTCGCCGGCGTTTACATTATGTCCGACCGACCCGTGAGAGTAGGGGATTATATCGAGCTAGACTCAGGTCAAAAAGGCTATGTGGAAGACATCGGCTGGCGTAGCACGAAAGTACGCGAACTTCCTAACAACATAATTATAGTGCCGAACTCGAAAATGGCGGGAGCAATCGTCACCAATTACTACTTGCCCGAGCCACAGATGGCCTGCTTGGTCCAGGTTGGGGTAGCCTACGACAGCGACCTTGAGAAGGTTGAAAGAGTAACCATCGATGTAGGCAAAAAAGTGTTGAAAAAAGTGACGGGTGGGATACCTGAGTTCGAGCCCTTCATTCGTTATCACACCTTCAGCGACTTCAGCATAAACTTCACCGTCATCCTGAGGGTTAGGGAATTCGTAGACAAGTACTTGATTACCCATGAATTTATCAAGGAGCTGCACAAGCGCTACAAGAAGGAGGGCATCACGATTCCGTTCCCGATCCGCACGATCTTAATGCCCAAGAGACGAGCTTCCTAGCCTCTCGTTTATTTAATACAACTTGACAAACGATTATTGAACGTGATACTCTATGGTTCTCGATAGACTTGGTAGAACCCTGCACAGCGCCCTCCGGAAGCTGACGCGCGCGCCCCACATTGACGAGCGGGTAATCAAGGAGCTAGTGCGGGATATCCAGCGCGCTCTGCTGCAGGCGGATGCCAATGTAGAACTCGTGCTGGAGCTGACGAAACGGATAGAAAAGCGGGCGCTCGAGGAGAAGCTCCCCCCTGGTATGGCACGCAAGGAACACATCATCAAGATTGTATATGAAGAACTCTCCAAGCTCATGGGGCGCCCAACCCAACTACAACTCAAGCCCGGAGAACCCACGGTACTGCTGATGGTCGGCCTTCAAGGAAGTGGAAAGACGACCTCGGTGGCAAAGCTAGCAGCTCACTTCAAGAAACGGGGCTTCAAGGTTGGCATTGTCTGCGCGGACACCTTTCGCCCAGGTGCGTACGAACAGCTCAGCCAACTTGGTCAACAGGTTGGCACAAAATTTTTTGGCGATCCCCAAGCCAAGAATTCGATTAAGCTCGCAAAGGAGGGCGTCAAGCAGTTCAAGCAAGAGCATTTTGAATTAATCGTTGTTGACACAGCAGGCAGGCATCGCAAAGAGGAAGCCCTGATGGAAGAAATGCGCCAAATTGCTAAAGCAATAGGGCCTGACGAAATCATGCTTGTCGTGGATGGGACAATAGGGCAACAGGCAAAAGAGCAGGCTGCCGCATTCAAAGCCGCAACGAACATAGGCTCGATTTTGATTACCAAATTGGATGGCACGGCAAAAGGTGGGGGAGCACTCTCAGCAGTTGCGGCCACTGAGGCTCCGATTAAATTCATAGGTGTCGGTGAACACCTAGATGATCTCGAGCCTTTTGTGCCCGAGCGCTTCGTGGCTCGCTTGCTCGGGATGGGCGACATTGAGACATTATTGAAGAAGATAGAGGAGACCGCAAAGGCCGAAGAGGTGAAGCCTGCTGATATGAAAGCAATCCTCGCAGGCAAGCTCACTTTGCAAGACGTTTACAGCCAGCTCGAGATGATGGGTAAAATGGGCCCCCTCAAGAAGCTTATGCAGATGATTCCTGGACTAGGAGTAGCTATACCAGAAGAAGAGATGCGGGTTGGAGAGGAGAAACTAAAGCGTTTTAAGGTGATCATGCAGTCAATGACTCCTGAGGAACTCGAAAATCCGAAGGTGCTCAACGCCTCACGGATTCGCCGAATAGCCCGAGGCGCGGGTACGGGCGAGACAGATGTTAAAGAATTGCTAAAACAATATGAACTCATGAAAAAGTTGATTAAAAAGATGATAAAAGGACGGGGACCAAAATTTGGCCCGTTTGCGAAGCTAATAAAACAATTGCCGAAGGAAATATCTCATGATGTGGAAACAAAGGGAGCTGGCGGAAAAAGTTCTTAAGTGAGGACGAGTAGTTTAGATGTGCTAGGAGAGTCTATTATTTATGGTGTTATCATGACTAAACGGTCGAAAGGTTTTCGAAGCAAAAGCAGAAGAAAGCTCACCAAGCACGTTCGTGAGCGTGGGCTTTCGCCTGTGAGCCGAGTGATTCAACAGCTTGGGCCTGGCACGAAGGTTGCAATTATCCTTGACCCAGGCATCGCGAGGGGGCAGCCCCACCCGCGGTACCATGGCAGGATTGGAGTTGTTCAGGAACGTTGTGGGCGAGCTTACGTGGTCGAGGTTAGGGATGGGGGCTCTATCAAAAAGGTTATTTCCCGCCCAGAACACCTTAGAATGGTGGGGGCAAGATGATAGGAAAGGAGGTAACGGGTGAAAAACCCGTACCATTGGCTAAAGTGCTTGAAATCCTCGAAAAACAAAAAAAGCAGGGAGAGTTGGAGTACGGGCAACGACTCACCTACGATTACGCGCAAAAATTTGCGAAGTTAGATGTCAAAAAAACAGAAGAACTGGTCGGTGAGTTGCTCAAGCTTGAGAAGATAAGGGAACATCAAGCAATAGCACTCGTTGATCTGATGCCCGAGAGAAAAGAGGATGTGGAACTTATTTTCGCAAAAGAACGAACAAGGCTTGACGACGAGGATATCAAGAAAATTTTAGAGCTAATTAAAGAGTACAGGAAGTAGTTCCTAGTTAGTTGGAGGCGCGTATTCTTGGTCGATAAGAAGTATGAAGACCGAGGCATAGTATTGGATTTCTTGCTTCATGGGAACCCGGGCGATCCTAGACCAATTCATCTGCGTGAGCCCATAGCTCAAATTCTTGGTGACACGTTTTTCACCCTGCTTGAAATCGTTCCCATGACAGGAGTAACATTTACCCCTCACGAACGCGTTTTTATTGGAAAGGGCGGGCGAGACAAAGTCGAAAGAATAAAACGCCGTGTGGGTTACGAGGAGCTCACAGCTGCGGCAAAAGCAGAGCTGCCAGTTGCCATAGAGGGATTGATCAACGAAGCCCCAGAACGGTTCATAGAGTTCTTTAATCGTGCCGCGCCTCTGACTACGCGCTTCCACCAACTTGAGCTAATCCCGGGAATAGGGAAGAAACTTATGTGGGCGATCATCGAAGAGCGGAAAAAGGGCTTCTTCGCGGACTTCGAGGATTTAGATAAAAGGGTAAAAGGGTTGACCAACCCGAAAGGCTTGATTGCGAAACGGATAATCATGGAGTTAGAGGGCTCCGACAAATACCGCGTCTTTGTGCGCCCGCCATCTAGAAGGGCTTCCGCCGAGGGCGAGGCACCTTAGCTATCAGGTAGCTAACGAATGCTATCACTGGAATTATCTCGAGGCGTCCGACCAGCATTTGAACTGTCATACTTATCTTCCCAGCCAAAGGCATTGCTGCTGAAGTTATCCCCACAGATAAGCCAACGTTCCCTTGAGCTGAGGCTGACTCAAATACCGAATTAATGGCTGGGTTGCCCACTGTCATCAGCACTATTGCACCGCTTACCAGCACGATAATGTAGAGAAATGCATAAATGGCGGTTTCCATCATCTCCTGTTCGCTGTAAATCCTACCAGATATTTTCATCGGCACAACCGCCCGCTCGGGAAGAAAACTTCGCTTAATCATCCAGTGGACCGCCCTAACGATGATCACGGTTCGGATGAGCTTGATCGCACTCGAGGTTGAGCCATACCCGCCACCTACAACCATGAGAATTGTGAGCAGTCCCTTTTGGGGATCTCCCCACGTTGCGAGGGTGGCCGTGGAGAAACCTGTCCCCGTCAAAGCGGAGGAGGATTGAAATAGCGCGTCCCGCAACCCCACGCTCCACACAAGCAAAAGCGTAGCCAGCGCTATCAGTACGAGCATCAGCCGAACCTCGATGTTTTGGAAAAGTTCTCGCCAGTGCCCGGTCATGACCCTTCGGTGAATCGCGAAACTAGTCGCGCCCGCCATCATTATCAAAATTGTAACTGCAAGCACTGGGATGCCATACCCAGCGAAACTCACGTTGCGCACGCTGAATCCGCCAGTGGCAATCCCCGTCATTGAGTGGTTAACTGCTTCAAACAGCGACATGTTGGGTGCCCCTGCGAAGTATAACCCAACAATTCCCAGAAGAGTAAGTAATACGTATATCTTCCATAAGGAACGAGCAGTTTCTCGAATACTTGGCTCGATGCGATCGGCTCGCGCCTCAGCAACATATATCTTCCGAGCTGCTTTCCCCGCGCCGATGAGGGCTGCTAAGAAGAGAACGATCACACCCATACCGCCCACCCACTCAGTTAGACTGCGCCAGAAAAGGATGGTGGGTGGAACTGCTTCAACATTAGAAATCATTGTTAGCCCCGTAGCTGTGAAACCAGACATGCTCTCAAAGTAAGCGTCCTCGACTGGCATGTAGTTGCCTAAGATGTAGGGTATCGAGCCGAATGCCGAGAAGATGATCCAACCAAGGGCGACAAGCACCATTGCCTTGCCTAAAGTTATATCCACAGGTTGAAAACGCCGCCTTAGGAAAAACCCTATCACGAAGACGATGACTGCTGGGACTACGAAATATGGTAGCAAATAGGTTTCGTTGGCTAGAAACGCCACTGGAGCCGGCACCAACATCACCGCGCCTAGGGCGAGCAGAATGAATCCTATGAAATGTAGCATCGCGCAACCTCCGACGGTATACCCTCGCCGAAAGTGTATAAAGGATTTGCTGGGCTAAGACTAAAACTGTAGGCTAAATTGAAATCTATGCTTAATTGGGGTAGGATGCGAGAAACCCAGCGCACGATGCATGAACTCCTCAAAAATCTTCAAGATAAAAATTAAACAGAAACTTAAAAACAGGTATATAATTAGACATTTTCTCCAGAGAATTCCTGAAGCACCTCAACCAACGCAGTGTCGAACCCCTTTTCATCCTTGGGTCTAAACTTCGGTGCGAGCCTCTCCTGCACGCTTTTGACGAGTTCTACAACTTGTTCCTGTTTGTATCCTCCATTCACCACGCGGTTAATCACTGATAGCTCTCCTCCGGCCTCGAGGGCCGCAATCATGCCCTGCAGCGCCAGCAAATAGCCTCGCACGAACTCATCATTGAAGTCAACTCTGCTCCTGATTTGCTCGAGCCATTCCTTAGCCTTTTTTGTATCTTTTTTCCTGAGGGTCTGAACGAAAGATTTCAGATCCAATTCCATGCAATCACCTAGATTTTAACCAAAAATTAAGAAACCCCTAAGGCTATAACGGTTTCCGACAGCACAGAAGCTCATCGTGAAAAAGCACGGGCTAATAACCATTAAGCATACGCCACATAAGGCATTTCTCGTGGCAGAGGCTGTCGAGAGTGTCGCAAGAATGATTTACCTCACTCGCGGATTGTTTCCAAAACGCTGAGGGCGCTCCATATCGTCGTTCGGGTGTGGATGGGCATATTGGGGTCATTGCTTATCTCGTCAAGTATCATCGTCGCAGAAGAAGCTTTGAGCACTGAATCGCCCTCCTTTTTCAACAGGGCATTTTTAGCTTCATTAGCAGCTCTTCGAATATTACGAGGGACTGAAGTGTCCTCCGCCACGCGCGCCATGATTTCCGCTACTTGCCTTAGCTTGACATCCGAGGACACGGTTATCACCCGTTCGCATATCCAATCCACTTAATTTTAAGGAAGGGGCCTCATAAAGAGTTTGGGGTCAAATGCAGGACGAAAGGATAGCTAAAATGACGGAAATGCTCCTCGGCGGGGGGAAAATGCTTTCGGTGCACTGCGGCACCTGCAAGGGGGCCCTCTTCGAGTTTAAGGGGAAAGTCGTCTGCCCTGTTTGTGGCGAAAAAACCGAAGCCCCGAAAGCTGAAGCTAAGCCCAAAGCTGTCCCCATCGAGAAAGTTGAAGATATCCTACGTGCCAAGCTAAATACGCTTGCCACTCAGCTCGAAAAGGAAACTGACCACGTCAAGACCTTAGAGCTGCTCGATCGTATCAAATCTATCCTTGAAGTACTCGAAAAGTTGAAGGAGAGGTGAAAACTTGCGAAAGGATGAAATTCTCACGGCGTTAAGAGAGGCCGGAGTCGCGCTCACCATCGAAGAGCTTTCTCAAAAAACTGGGATCGACATCGCCCACCTACGGGTCGATCTCTTCAGATTGGCTGAGGAGGGAAAGGTCGAGCGCCGACAGCGGGAAAACAAACCCACTTGGACGATAAAGGTGAGTACAGCCATAAATCGGCGATACGAGAAGCTCTCTAAAAAGTATGTTCCGTGATCTGTTGCTATGGCTCGACCTCGTTAGAATCCTCCTGGCCGGCGTCTTGCTTGGTCTCATAGTCGGTAAGCTCGTTGTGTTGAGGCCCTCCTACCTCGAGCGAATACGTCCACGTTATTGGCTACCCATCACGCGTCGAATGCGAAAGCGGGAGTCGATTAGGCTTATCTCAATTGCACTTGCATTTACCGCTGCAGCGCTCATCGTGGCGACCATAGTAGGGAATATCCTTCATGGAGCGGGATTGGAGCTGTACTCGATGGAGGAATATCCCTTCATAGTGCTCCAAGAGCAGTATCCGTTACTGTTACTCATTGTAGTCAATGTGCTGCCGATCTTCGAGGAGTGGATATTCAGGGGGATTCTACTCGAGGAAGTAGCACGGCGGACTCGCTCAAAATGGATCGGGGTGCTGGTCTCGGCCTTCATCTTCGCCGCGTTCCACCTCTCAAATCCCGGTACTTATCCCGCGTTCGCGATACCTTTGGTCGGGGCGGGGCTCCTGCTCGGGATCTGCTATCTGGTAAGCGGACTGGCTGGAGCGATTATAACTCACAACGCTTACAATTCTATTTTAGTGGTCTTCTGGGCCATAGGTGTATGAACTTTTATAGCTGTTTTACTGCGACGATTGCCTGCCCGACAGAGATACCACCATCACCCGAAGGCAGAAGCTCGTGTTGAACAAATCTCAACCCCGCTTTCTCGACTTCCTTGCGCACTGCTGTGGTGATCGCTCTATTGTAGAACACCCCACCTGACCCCCCAACGACTTCAATCCCTTTAGAGGAAGCTGCTTCGATAGCGACTGACGCCAACCCCCGAGCGATAGTTCGTTGGGCCGCAGCCGCGATGTGTCTGCGGGAAACTCGTGCTCGAATGGCATCGAGTACGTCCACAAGCAACCGAGATGTGTTGACGACCACCATCCCGTCGACCTTTTCGATCACGGGTTCTAGCCTTGCTTCACCTGCTTCCCCCTTGTTTGCTGCCGCCTCGAGTTTAATCGCTGGCTCGCCCTCGTAGGTTCGTTCGTTGCAAATCCCGAGCAGGCAGGCGATGGCATCGAGTACTCTGCCGCAACTACTCGTTTGAAACACGTTCAAATCGCGCTCGAGTTGGCGAATAACTATATCTCTCTCTTGCTTCCCGCGTCTGAAGCTACTCGCGCAGAACTCGTCCAGAACCCGCTCAAGCTCCTCACGCTCGATGTGCGGCCAGAGGATGCCTGCAACCATGCGCGCTGGAAATATCGCTGCCAAGTCACCCCCCGGCATACGCTGGCTCATTAGCCCGCCCACACGTTTAAACGAGTTAAGGTCGGCCAACATGACTTCGCCACCCCATATCGTGCCATCTGGACCATATCCAACACCATCGATGGCGATGCCGACAAACTCGCTCAGACCACATTCTGCCATCAGGGCGACAAGGTGAGCGTGATGATGTTGAACAGAAAGGGTTTTTGCTCCGAGCTTCTTTGCCATCCGCGGTGCAATCTTTGTTGTTGTATAGTTGGGGTGTAAATCGTGGACAACTATGTCAACTGAGTCCAATTTTAACAGGCGCATAAGCCGATCAACAGCTGATTGCATGTATTTGAGAGTTTCCACTTTTGTGGTGTCGCCTATATGTTGACTGGGGAAGCACCGGTCGCCCGTCAGAACCGAGCAAGTCACGTTGAGCTCCGCTCCCACTGCGAGCACTTTTCTATCACTCGTGAAAGTGAGCTTCAAGGGCTCCGGCACGTAACCTCGCGAACGCCTCAAAAATGCTGGCTTTCCATCGATCACCTTGATTACCGAGTCATCACATCGGTTGACGATTAGCCGATCATGAAGTAGGAAGTAATCGACGCCCCCGCGCAGCTTCCTGAAGGCTTCATTGTTATCTATCATCATCGGTAACCCAGCGACATTTGCGCTCGTCATGACGTAGGCAGGATCCTTGCCGTAGTTCAGAATGAGGTGATGAATTCCCGAGTAAGGGAGCATCACGCCAACCGAATCCAAACCTGGTGCCACGAGCTCTGAAAGCACGTAATCGCTAGAGCGTTGGAGCACAACTATCGGCCGTCGGAAGGATGTAAGCAATTCAAGTTCGGCTTTACCGACCTCCGCAAAAGTTCGGATTGTCTTAATATCTCTGGACATTACCGCAAATGGTTGCTGAAAGCGGTTGAATGCCCTCCGCATGCGTGCGAGTGCCCCATCCTCGGTCGTTTTAGATGCTATGTGAATTCCTCCTATTCCCTTGATGGCGACTATGCTACCCCCATCAAGCAGACGCGCTACCTCACGCAGCGGTTCGGGCACATCAATGGGATTACCCTCTGCATCGTAGAGCTTCATCCGGGGACCGCAGATGGAGCAACACGTTGGTTCTGCGTGGTATCGTCGGTCTGGGGGGTTCTGATACTCGTGGAGACAATCGGCGCAGAGCGGGAAAGCCTTCATTGAAGTTCGGGGGCGGTCGTAGGGAAGCTTCTCGATGATAGTGAAGCGAGGGCCACAGTTGACGCAGGTGATGAAGGGATAATTATAGCGCCGGTCGCTTGGGTCGAGCATCTCGTGTAGGCAATCTTCACAGAGCGCGAGATCGGGTGGCGCTACTGAAGGAAGCCCCAAACCAGTTATTTCACTCGGCACTACCCTAAAAATAGCGAATTCGTTGGTTGGATTCTTCCACACAACTCGGACGTCATCTATTCGTGCGAGCGGGGGTTGTTCGGGACACAACGAGTTGACAAATTTTTCGATTGCCCTTTTATCACCCTCGACTACCACCTGCACTCCCGCGTCGCCCATGTTCCGGACGAAGCCGGTGAGCCCGTGATGAGTAGCAAGTCGATAGATGAACGGTCTAAATCCTACACCCTGCACTAGGCCAGTGACTGCTATTTCAGCACGAGCGCGCAAATTCCCACCCAATTTTAAACACATCAGACTTCAGTTTTAAAAACCCGTCTAACTGATGCCGAAACGCTTCCACTGTTCATCTACCATCCGCTGGATTTCCGCGATTTCCTCATCATTGAGATGCCTAAATCTCCTTTGCATTTTCAAGTAATCAGCAACCGGCCTTCGCTTGGGCGGCTTAAAAGTGAGCTTAAACACGCCATTCTCGATTTCATAGAGATTCCACATTCCTGTCAACACCGCAAGCTTGGCGATTTCAATCGTCTTGCTAGAATCAAACCTCCACCCCGGACCGCACGGGCAATGGACGTGAATATAAGTTGGTCCTTCAATCGAGGCTGCTTTCTTCACTTTTTTGATGTAATCGAGAGGGTAGCCAACTGAAGCAGTCGCAACATAAGGGGCACTATGAGCCGCGATTATTGCTGGCATATCTTTTTTCGGGAGATCCTCGCCTCGCTTCACCTTGCCTACGGGTGTTGTAGTTGTCCATGCGCTGTAGGGTGTTGCTCCACTTCGCTGTATACCCGTGTTCATGTAAGCTTCGTTGTCAGTACAAATGTAGAGCACGTTATGGTTGCGCTCGACCATCCCAGAAAGAGCTTGAAGCCCGATGTCTACCGTACCCCCATCGCCGCCTATCGCAACGACCTTGATGCCACTTTTACCCAAACTTTTCAAACCAGACTCAACTCCAGAAGCAACTGCGGCGGCATTCTCAAAAGCAACATGTATCCAAGGTACTCGCCAAGCGGTTTCTGGATATGGTGTGGTAACAACCTCCATGCAACCAGTTGGGGCGCAAACGATAGTGTTTTTACCAAGAGCTTTTAGTGCGTACCTTATCGCAAGGATACTGCCGCACCCTGGGCATGCACGATGTCCAGGTGCGAGCAATTCTTCTTCGGGCACTTGTTTCATGGTCTTAACCCCACCATAGTTTCTCTCAACCCTAGCCATCGGACAGTTTTTTTGACTTCACCAGTTTTCGCTGCTTCCACCGTTGCTTTGGTCGCTTTCCTAATCTGAAGTGATGAAACATCACGTCCCCCAAGACCACAGATGAAATTCAACAAAAGCGGAGCCTTTCTAGAATTTACAAACGCCCCAGAAAGGTCCGAAAAAAGTGCCCCCGTTGAACCAGGTGAGAAATCTTTTTCGAGTACAGCCACGGCTTTGGCATGGCCAAGCGAGTCTACTAACTCTTTCGCTGGGAAAGGTCTGAATGCTCGCACCTTCACAAGTCCAACTCGCTCGCCGTGACCGCGATACTCATCAATCATCTCTTTTACGCTGCCGCTCAACGAGCCCATTGTGAGCAAAATCACGTCGGCATCATCACTTCGATAACATTCAATGAGGCCGCTGTTCCTTCCGAATTGTTTACTGAATGCCTGTCCAACTTCAATTATTTTTTCCTTCGATTTGAGTACAGCTTCTTGCAACATATATCTGAATTCCTCATAGTACTCTGGTACCCCAACTGCACCCATCGTGACGGGCTTCTCTGGATCGAGGGGATAAGTATACTTGTAAGTGGGAAGGAATTTATCGACTTCAGCCTGTTCAGGAATCTCCACTGGCTCGGCCGTGTGTGAGAGGATATATCCATCGAAGCAGACCATTACTGGAAGCAAGGACTCTTCAGCGATGCGAAATGCCTGAATCGTCGAGTCGAGAACCTCCTGATTATTCTCGCAATAAAGCTGTATCCAACCACAATCGCGTACAGCTACTGAGTCTTGTTGGTCACACCAAATGCTGAGAGGTGCAGAAAGCGATCGATTTGCGTTTGCCATGACGATGGGTAGCCGCATACCTGAAACGACGAATAATATCTCGCTCATAAGCATTAATCCCTGAGAGGAAGTCGCAGTAAATGTCCTCGCCCCTACAGCCGCAGAACCTAAACAAGCACTTAGTGCACTGTGTTCTGACTCCACTTTGATGTATTCTGCATCCAGCTCGCCATTAGCCACGAACTCGGCAAGCCTCTCTACGATAATAGTCTGCGGGGTTATTGGGTAAGCTGAGATGACCTTGACGCGCGCGAGCTTTGCAGCGATGGCAGCGGCTTCGTCGCCATTAATAAGTTGTTTCATTTTCGTCCCTCCTCAACCATCACTATCGCTTTGACTGGACACTCGTTGGCACAGATACCACAGCCCTTACAATATCGATAGTCAATAACAACAGGTTTGCCCTTGGTAATTGCTGGTTCAGGACAATAAAGCCAACACAACTCGCATCCATTGCATTTTTCAGCATCGACCACTGGCTTGAGGCTTCGCCAACTGCCGGTTTCATTTTGCTCACTATTCCCTGGTTTAAGGATAATCGTGCTAGGGGGCAATTTCATTTTACCACCTTTGTTTGTTCATAAGCTGCTTTTATCGCGGCGATGTTTTTCTCTGCAAGTTTGCTGGAAAAGTGCCCTTTGATTACATTTATGAGAGAGTCCAACGACACGAGCTTTGTTGCCTTCGCAAAAGCGCCCAGCATGGCCGTGTTTGTTATCGGCACTCCTAGCATCTCCTTCGCTATTGAAGTGGCATCGACAAAAGCGGTTTTAGCATTGGAAAATTGAGCAGTTTTATTAGAGTTGAGCACTATTAGCCCACCATGCTTTATACCAGAAGCGACTTTTACAACTTCTAGCAGTGAAGGGTCTAGTACCACCACGTAGTTAGGTTCGTAAATTTGCGTGCGGATACGAATTGGCCTGTTATCGATTCGCGTGAACGCGAGCACCGGGGCTCCTCTTCTTTCAGCGCCGAAAAATGGAAGAGCTTGGCTATATTTACCTTCCGCAAAAGCCGCCTCGGCAAGCAACCTAGCCGCGGTCACTGCTCCTTGCCCACCGCGACCATGAAATCTTATTTCTATCATGCCATTCATGGAAATTGCACTTCAACCTCTATAAGGATTTTGTGCTATAATTTAGTATTTTCTCCAGATTTCACAGGAGTTTTCACATCCCACCAAACTTTTTACTCGGTTAAGCTCCCGCTGCCAGCGAGAATAACGAGCCAGCAATGAATACCCTAATTAACCACCCAAAATGGTTATAGCCTGCAATTCTGAATAATGTGTGGTCGAGAAAATGGGAAAGAAGTGGGGTCGCTATAAGGCAGGTGGGCGAAGTCAGCCAATTTCCTGCGTCTATTGCGGGCGAATGGTGCCTAGGATAAAAGCCGTAGCAGTGAGGAAGGGTTTCAGAGTCGACCCAAGAATTCCCGGTATCGATCGAAGGCGCGTTTTTACTCCCAGCTTCAAAGGTTACGCTTGCATTTCCTGCGCCAAACACCGCGGCCTAGTTTAATTGCTTTCACAATTTCACGAATTTTTGCTACTCTATCTTTTGCGCGTTCAACGATGGTTCCAGTTACAATAACATCTGCGCCGGCTTTCACGCGTTCAGCTGCCGCTCTTGGTGTTTTTATCCCGCCCCCTACGATGAGTGTCACCTGCGTTGCCTCCCGCACCGCTCGCACCATGTTTGTTGGTACTGGTATAGGTGCCCCTGAACCTGCCTCGAGGTAAACGAACCTCATTCCCAGATATTGCGCCGTGAGCGCGTATGCCGCGGCCAGCTCAGGTTTAGCGCGAGGGAGTAGGTCCGCCTTCCCGACCCGCCCGACCGCCTGACCAGGTTCGACCAATAAATATGCCATGGGCAAGGTTTCCAACTTGAATTGCTTGACGAGCGGCGCCCCGCGCTTTTGAGCACCCGTAATATAATATGGGTCACGGGAGTTGAGCATGCTCATGAAAAAGATTGCATCCGCATGTTGGCTTAATCCTGCCTCGCTTGCAGGAAAAAGAATAACAGGAAGTTTTATGGCTTTTTTTATTTCTACCACAGTTCGGTCGAGGAGACTGCCACCCGCGCGAGTAGAGCCACCAACCATGATGCCGTCACTTCCTGCAAATGCAGCATCGGATGCTATTTGCGCGGCGACTCTCGGTGCCTGTTTTGCTGGGTCTATAAGCGTTAAGTGAGCTGCGCCCTCTCGAGCTATAATCCGTTTCAATCGCTCTTCTACTTTCATCCTCGTGGCTCCCTCGATTTCGACCTCAGCCCGCTGTATCCACATTTTCTGCACTTGGTTGCCTTCCAAGGGTTGCGGGCGTTGCACCGCATACATATCTTCACTTTAAATAGGCGTCGCTCGGCAGCCTCAAACTTCACCACAATCTCATCTCCTCCCCCTAACCTCCTTGAAAACTTCGGGCAACTTTTCAAGCAAGTCTGATGCCAAGAATTCATTACTCTTTTCCCGAAGACACAGATCTCCCGCCCGCCCGCATACCCAAGCTCCAGAGACCGCAGCCTTGAAAGGTTTTACCCCTTGCGCCAAGAAGGTTCCCACGATCCCCGCAAGAACATCACCTGTACCTCCCACTGTCATTCCGGGGTTGCCCGTGTAATTGAGTTTCACTTTCCCAGCAGGTGATGCGATAATGTCTACCCATGCTTTCAACAGCACAGTGCAGCCGAACTGCTTTGCGGCGGCCTTGACCTGTTGGGCCCGTCCGTTTATGTCAGCTGGAAGATCCACGCCAGTTAGTAATTCGAACTCACGCGCATGGGGCGTCAGGACCCAACGCATCCCCTGAAGTAAATCTCGCTCTGATGCCAGCGCTTTCAACCCATCCGCGTCGAAGAGCGCGGGCATGTTTGGTTGTGCCTCCTTGAGCGTGCGTGCTATCTCGATTATGGCGTCACGTGTCTTCGCGAGCGTGCCCAACCCTGGTCCCACGACTACGGCCGTTGAGAGTTTAAATTCGTTCCGTAATTCAGAAAGTGCGGGGGGCTCAAGGTCGCGGCAGGGGAGTTTGATTGTGATAAGATCTGGTGAGAATGAGTTTATCGTCCAAGCTGCTTTTTCAGGCGCAGCAATGATCGCGAGGTCAACACCGGAACGTAACGCGGCTAGGCCAACGAGCGCTGGAGCTCCAACATAACGCAATCCGCCTCCGACAACGAGTAACCTCCCATAGTCACCCTTGTGTGCTCCCCGCCTTCGTTTCGGTAAAACTGCTAACACATCCTTTTTTCCAACACGCATTTTAGGATTTACCACAAGTGCACCTCTGAAGGAAAAGGCGCTGCTGGCTATAAAAAACTTAGTTAGCTCGCTGTGTTGCGCTGCCGTAATTATTTAAATAGATATATTTGAGTAAACCTTTAGGGTGAGAGTTTGCCAAAACCAGCATGGGTAAAAAACGGTCCACGAATTGTCAAACCAATCCCCGGACCGCGGGCAAAAGGGATAGTTACACGTGATGAGCGTGTGATGTCGCCTTCCTACATGCGATCTGAGCCGATAGTGGCGAAGGAAGGTTGGAGTTGTTACGTGCGGGATGTGGACGGAAACGTCTTGCTCGATCTCACATCGGGCATGTTCGTCCTCAACTTTGGTTACTCCCACCCTCAACTCATCCGCGCCGTCGAGCAACAGGCTACGAAGCTCACGCACTTCGCCGGAACCGATTTCTACTACGAGGCGCAGGTGAAGCTCGCTGAAAAACTCGTGAGGATTACTCCTGGAAAGTTTGCCAAGCGCGTTTACTTCGGAAATAGTGGTGCCGAGTCAGTGGAAGCAGCATTCAAGTGCGCTCGCTGGCACACCCGCCGCCCACGCATGATTGCCTTCACAGGAGCATTCCACGGCCGGACTTTCGGAGCGATGAGTCTATCCTCAGTAAACGTCGTGCACCATCGCTACTTTGCCCCGCTAGTGCCGGGCGTGAGCTTCATGCCCTACCCCTACTGCTACCGATGCCCCCTCAACCAGAGTTGTCCAAAGTGCGATTTCGCATGCATTGAGTACATCCGTAAATCAATAAGAAAAGTAATCCCGCCTGAGGAGGTTGCTGCAGTCATCACCGAGCCGATCCAAGGTAGCTCAGGGTACATCATCCCCCCACCTGAGTACTACCCAATGTTGAAGGAGCTGTGCGAGGAGCACGATTGGCTCTTTATAGCCGACGAGATCCAGACAGGCCTCGGGCGAACGGGCAAGATGTTCGCGATGGAGCATTGGGGAGTAACGCCTGACATCGTGTGCGTAGCGAAAGCACTAGCTGGTGGGATGGCTCCAATAGGTGCGACAATAGCCAGCGCGAAGGTCATGGACTGGGAACCTGGAGCGCACGCCTCGACCTTCGGGGGCAACCTAATCGCCTGCGCGGCGGCCCTCGAGGGGTTAGATATCCTAGAAAAACAGAAACTCGTGAAACGAACTGGCAAACTAGGCGAGCTGGCGCTCAAGCGGCTGCACGAATTTGCCGAAGAGTCCCGCTTGATTGGCGAAGTTAGGGGTAAGGGACTGCTGCTAGCTGTGGAATTGGTCAAAGATCGGCGAACAAAGAAGCAAGCAATCAAAGAGCGCAATGCAGTTATACAGAAAGCCTTGAACCGGGGGCTCATCGTCTTCCGGGGGGGACAATCTGTAATTCGAATAGCTCCACCGTTCATCATAAGTCAACGCGAACTCGAACTCGGCCTAGATATCTTCGGGGAAGCTCTTCGCGAGGTTGAGAGTAAATGCTAATGCTGAAACCGCATTTCAACACCAACCCACAAGGACATCTCGTGATCGGGGGCGCCGACGCGGTCGAACTCGCCGAGCGATTTGGAACCCCTTTATATGTAGTCGATGAGCAGCGTGTGCGCGAGAACTACAGGCGTTTCTACCAAGCCTTTGCCGAGAGATGGCCAAACGTATTTGTCTGCTATGCCCTCAAGGCTAACTTCAACTTGGCGATTTGCAAAATCCTGCAGAGCGAGAATGCGGGTGCGGAGGTTAGCTCTGGCAATGAGCTTCGAAACGCCCTGAATGTTGGCGTTCCTGGTGAGAGGGCAATCTTCAACGGCAACCACAAATCACCCCCGGAGCTAGAGTACGCGATAATTAACAAAGTTTTGATAAACGTCGACAGTATTCAAGAACTTAATGTGGTTGAAAAAATCGCCTCAAGGATTGGAAAAAAAGCACGAATAGGATTTAGGGTGAACCCTGACGTGAAGGCCCCGACTCACCCTTACATAGCCACGGGGCTTCGAGAGAGCAAATTTGGGTTCGATGTTGCGAGTGGGCAGGCGCTTGAAGCGTACAAGCTCGCATCAAGAATGAAGAACGTCAAAGTCGTTGGCATCCACGCCCATATCGGCTCTCAAATCCTCGACTCCGGGCCCTTCGAGGAAGAGGCTAAGAAACTTATGGCTCTAGTAGTCGAGATTAAAAAAAGGTTTAACATTCACCTCCAATTCGTCGATTTTGGAGGCGGTATCGGAGTCCCCTACAAACCTGATGACCCAGAGCTCAAACCCGAGCAAGTGGCAGAGCGCATAGTGGCTGTGGTCAAGCGGGTCGTCGAAGAAAAGAATCTCACAAAACCGACACTTGTCTTTGAACCAGGGCGGTACATAATCGCCGACGCAAGTGTGCTGCTGGCGCGTGTCGGCTACACCAAGGAGCGACCCGGGATGCCAACATGGGTGGCGGTTAACGCGGGGATGAACGCGCTGATTAGGCCAGCCCTTTATGGAGCCTACCACCATATCGAACTCGCAAACAAAATCCGAGAAAAAAATGAGAAACTCTTCAATATCGCTGGTCCCCTCTGTGAGTCCGGCGATTTCTTGGGTAAGGAGCGTAAGTTGCCTACCGTTGAACCCGGAGATCTGGCCGTCATCTTCGATGTTGGGGCTTACGGCTTAGCAATATCTAGCCAGCATACAGCTCAGCCCCGTCCGGCGATGGTCTTAATCAACCGCGGCAAGTTCGAGATAATCCGAAAGCGAGAAAGTTATCAAGACTTGACGCGCCTCGACCAAATCCCTAGGTGGCTTAAGTGAGACGAATTGTTGTCAAGTTTGGGGGAACCAGCATCGCGAATGGCGAGCGCATACGCTTGGGAGCGGAAGCCGTCTATCGAGAATACAAAAAGGGCACTCAAGTGGCAGTAGTCGTGTCTGCTATGGGGCACGCCACCGATGAACTAATTAAAGCGGCAAAAACGGGCACTGGTGGCAAGGTGAGCGCCAGAAAACTCGATGATATCATGGCGATGGGGGAGCAAACAAGTGCTCGAGTATTCGCTGCAGCGTTGTGTAGCCTTGGGGCGGATGCAAAGTATATAGATCCCAAGCAGCATGAGTGGCCGGTGGTGACTGACAGCAACTTCGGATTGGCTAACGTGAATTTGGTCGAGACGAGGATGCGAACCAAAAAGTTCATTTTGCCTTTGATGAAAAAACGTGCAATCCCTGTGATATGCGGTTTTTTGGGCAAAGATAAGCGAGGCAATATAACAACGATCGGACGAGGGGGAAGCGATATAACGGGTTTCCTCATGGGAGAATGCTTAGATGCAAATGAGGTGACCATCGTCACCGATGCCGAGGGAGTTATGACCGCTGACCCCAACAAAATCAGGAGGGCACGATTAATCAAGCATATCTCAGTAGAAGAAATGCGTGATCTAGCACGCTTTGGGGCACAGGTGATGCATCCCCGAGCGATGAGTTATAAGAATCCCCGCATAAACGCTAAGGTTATACACTTCCGTCATGGTAATTTATCTGTTCGGGGTACAACTATTGTAGGACCAAAGGAGGTCGAATTTGTGGGTGTTCGAGCGCACGAAAAACCGCTTGCGATGCTGACGATAGTTGGCGAAGAAATGCAGACCACGCCGGGGATACTTGTAAAGTCCGCAACCCCTCTAACTAAAGCGGGCATAAATATCTTCGGCGTCTCAATCGGTCCAAGGTCTTTTTCAATCTACGTTATGGAGAAGGATTCCCGCCGAGCACTTGAGTTGCTACACAAAAGCATAACTCTAAACAGAAAGATGAAATCAGTGACGAGCGAAAACAACATTGCATTGCTAATAGCGGAAAGTGAGCGCTTTATCTACACGCCGGGTGCCATAGCCAAATTGTCGGAACCCCTCGCGAAAGCTCGAATAAACGTCATTGAAATCTTCTCGAGCCGGGCGTCGATTAGCTTCTTCGTCAACTGGGACGACCGAAAGGAAGCCCTGAGGTTACTCAGGCAGGCGATGAAGGGGGTTGGTTAATGTTCGAGGGCGCCTTGACGGCTATGGTCACGCCCTTTGATAAAAATGGAAAAATTAACGAGGAAGGACTACGCGAAAATGTTAAATTTCAAATCAAAAACGGCATTCATGGGCTGGTGCCGGTTGGGACAACGGGCGAATGCGCAACGCTTTCCTACGAAGAGCACAACCGAGTCGTTGAAATCGTTGTCGATGCGGTGAAGGGAAAAGTCCCTGTGCTGGCTGGCACCGGGAGCAACAGCACATGGGAAGCGATCATGCTCACGAAACACGCAAAGGAAGTGGGCGCGGACGGAGCGCTACTCGTGGTGCCCTATTATAACAAACCAACACAAGCTGGCCTTTACCAACACTACAAGCGGCTCGCAGAAGAGGTTAACATACCCCAGGTAATTTATAACATACCTTCACGCACGAGCGTCAACATGCGGCCTGAGACCATGGCAAAACTGGCCAAGCTAAATAACATCGTGGGAGTAAAGGAGGCAAGCGGAGACCTAGAGCAAATCACGCGGATAATTGAGCTAACTAGCGGTGGAAATTTTACTGTGACATCTGGTGATGATTCGCTGACACTCGAAATTATGAAACGTGGGGGCGCTGGCATCATCTCGGTTGCAGCAAACCTCGTGCCTGATAAAGTGGTTAAGATAGTAGAATCTTTTCGGTCCGGTGATGTCGAAACAGCCAAACAGATTAACGATGAATTAACACCGCTGTTCAAAGCATTGTTTATCGAGACCAATCCAGGGCCCGTCAAGATGGCGATGAACTGGATGGGTATGGCCGCCGGAGGGCTCAGGCTACCATTAGTCGAGCTCGAGCCGGAGAACCAGAAAAAATTGCGCAAGGTTCTAGTCGACATGAGACTGGTAAAATGATTCGAGTTGCTGTCTGCGGTGCCTGCGGGCGAATGGGCAGGCTAATTGTGCGCCAAGTCGCGAAACAAGCGGACATGGAGTTGGTTGCGGCCATCGATGCCCTTGGTACCCCAAACGCAGGAAAGGACGCCGGGGAACTCGCTGGCGTGGGCGGACTTGGCGTAAAGATTGTTGGCGCAGATAAACTGGCTGAGGCTCTAAGGAGATCAAAACCAGATGTCTTAGTGGACTTCACCAAAGCAGATGCCGCAGTTCAGAACGTCAAAACAGCATCCGAAGTGGGCGTTTCTGTGGTTGTGGGTACCACCGGCTTCACGGCAGAACAGTGGGTTGAAATGGAAGAAGCCGTGAAAAAGGGGAAAATCCGAGCGGTCATTTCACCAAACATGTCGGTCGGTGTAAATGTATTTTTCAAATCGATCGAGAAAACTGCAAGGATGTTAGGCAGCGATTACGGGGTAGAAATAGTTGAAGCGCACCATGTGCACAAGCGCGACGCTCCCAGCGGGACTGCACGCAGAGCTGCGCAAATTATCGCAAGGGAATTTAACTGGAGCGAGGATAAAATCAAAATTAAATCGATTAGAGAAGGCGACATTGTCGGTGAACACACGGTGGTATTTTTCACCCCGGAGGAACGGTTCGAGATAATTCATCGTGCGCAGAGTCGTGAGACGTTTGCTGCAGGGGCGATGAAGGCAATCCGCCACATCGTTGAAAATGGCAAGCCAGGCATTGTGCAAGACATGCAGGATGTCTTGGGTTTACAGTCTAATGAACTCAAGTGAAACGGGAGTACCTTGTCTAGTGTAATTCATTTTTGTAGAAGAGAAGAGGATTTTTATAACATAGGCGAAATCGCTATAGCTTATTCAATCAGAGACATGCTAAGCTCCCGTTTGAAACCATTTACCTATACTCCGGGCGAAGTCGAAGAACTAAAAAAACCGCAACCCACCGAATTTATCGAGACCATCAACCGGCATGATATTTGCGTAATCGGGGGAGGGGGATTATACTCCAAATTTTTTCTCCCGATGGATGCTCAAGTTATCAAATCTGTAGAAATACCGATCGTGCTCTATGGGATAGGATACCTCAGAAATCTCGGGGACAAAGAACTAACTCAGGAGCAAGTAGAAAGCGTTCGATTATTGAACGCGTGCGCCAAGCTCACCTCCGTTCGGGACGGATACACCTGTAAATTTTTGAGAGATTTAGGGGTAGGCGATGTGCACGTAATAGGTGACCCCGCAATTTTTCTTGATTCTGAAAAGACCAGCAAAGTTGTCCTAGATGAAAGTAAAATAAAGATAGGCGTAAACGTGGCTTGTCACTACTGGGCGCTATACCCCAAATATTTGCGCAAGACAATTGACGAGTATACCAAAGCTTGCAAATTTTTAATTAAGCATCTAAACGCAGAAATCGTCTATTTAGCACACCATCCAGATGAGCACCACGTTGTTGAGGTAATGCGAAAGAAAAAATTGCCGCTCAAAGTGGTGGATACAGCCCCCAACCCATACAAAATGAAATTCATTTACGGTAAACTAGATTTGGTCATTGGGATGATGATGCATTCTACAGTGCTAGCGTTCGGAAGTGAGGTTCCAATAGTAAATGTTGCCTATGACTTCAAAAATTACAATTTTATGGAGTTCATTAATCAGAAAGATAAGGTAATAGATGTCAGAAGCGCTGATCTGAAAAAGATTAAGGAAGTTTCATTGCGTGCTCTCGATGATTCGAAAAATATCAAGAGGGACTTCAGGACTCTAAAGCGTAAACTGTGGGTACGACAAGAAGAATTCCTAACAAAAATTAGCAAATTGTCTACTTAAAAATTAATCAAAATGACAATCACTACTTTTTTCTCAAAGATGGTTTTCTTTGCTTATGGAAAGGACAGGGTAACCCACGCCTACAGAATCTACACTTCTCGGGTTTAGGTGGGGCTGGAAGCGGCCCGACCATGTGTCCGTACTTCCGGCGGGGCATCAAAACACCTAAATCTTTTCACCTTGCCAAATTAAATAAGACTTGAGAACACACTAAAGCGGGCGGCTGAATGGCGAAAATCCCAATTGCTGTCTTGGGCGCGACGGGCGAGGTTGGGCAGAAATTTGTACTCAACCTCCAGAAGCACCCGTGGTTCGAGCTCACGGCATTGTATGCGTCGGAAAGGTCTGCTGGCAAGAAGTATGCGGACGCGCTAAACTATGGAAGGGAACATTCAAGATGGTTTTGTAAAGGAGCGCCCAGCAAAAAAATTCTAGACATGATGGTCCAGAATCTTCGCAAAGTAAGCCTTGAAGAAAACAGCTTGTTCTTTTCAGCATTGCCGTCGGAAACGGCGCTAGAGGTCGAGGGAAACATCGCGGTGGAAAAGCCAGTAATCAGCACGGCCTCCGCCTACCGCTACTTCGAAGACAGCTTCGTATACCTGCCGAGTGTGAATGAGTCACATGCGGACATCATAGATGTGCAACAAAAAGGCAGAGGTTGGAAGGGATTTGTCGTGCCTCAGCCCAACTGCACGACTATTGGCCTAGTGATGTCGTTGAAGCCTGTACACGATAAGTTCGGACTTAAGCACGTGACGATGGCTTCGATGCAGTCTGTATCTGGAGCAGGGTATGGTGCGGTCAAAAGTTGGGCCGAACAGCGAAAGGTACAGGGATCCGACCTCCCGGCTGGACTGGATAAATTTTCACAAAGTGTTTTCGAAGGCAACGTCATTCCATACATTCGCATGGAGGAAGAAAAAGTCAGAAAAGAAACAGTGAAGCTCCTCGGAGAATTCAGCGGGGGCAAAATCACACCAGCGGGATTTAAGATTGCGTGCAAGTGTAATCGCGTCCCGGTCCTCGATGGCCACACGGAGTCTGTTTTCATCGAAACCACGAAAGGATGCAGTATTGATGAGCTGAAAGAAGTTTGGAAAAATTATCGGGGCGAACCGCAGAAACTGGCATTACCGACCGCACCTAAGCAGCCGATAGTAGTCATGGATGAAATCGACAGGCCCCAGCCGAGGTTCGACTCAGACTTGGAAGATGGCATGGTCGCAGCCATCGGTGGAGTGGAAGCGAACGCTTTTGACAATGGTTTCCAGTACACCGTGCTCTCACACAACACCGAGCTTGGCGCAGCGAAGGGTGCAGTGCTAGCAGCTGAGTACCTTTACAAAATTGGACTAATCAAATGAAACACATGAGCACCCAAAGGGCGGTCACGGTTTCCTCTGATGCTAGCGCAGAATCAGCGACTTTTTAAGATTGGGCGAAAAATTTTCCGTAATAGTTTACGCTCGCGAACCTTCTTGTATATGAGGAAAGCGAACGTCGCAGCAATCAATATTAGGTAAAGTGTCAATGGGCTGGGCAGGGCCCCCACAATTCCAGCAAACACAAAGGTCCAGAAAACGCTGGAAATCACCGCACCGACAGCGATGGATGCGAGGATCGTCTTCTTCTTTATGTTTAGTATGTAAGCACAGAGAGCTGCCCAACAGACGCCAACCAAAAATGTGAATCCAATCACACCTAGAGCAAAACCGAATTGTCCAACTCGACGCTCAAATTTTTGTATGTAAGCGTCAATGTTTATCCTGAACCTTTTAGATTTAGTCGCTGCGTACCCCATAACACGGGAGATAATACGATTTTTGTAACGCATGCTATATCCGATAAACTCAAAAAACCCGAACCATACGGGCACGAGAGTCGCGTGGATAATACTGACAGCGATTGCGGTATCAACAGTCGACATTCCTTGGTCAAACGCGAACGGTATAGCGCCAAATGGCCCCATGAGCAGAGTCAGCGCGACCAACCCGATAATAGACATGAGCAATCTCCTATTGACTTCCTCAGGCTATCAAGCTAGATAAGGTAGCGGGGAGTGGAAATTCCGAGAGAGGTTTTACGCCGCTCTCTCTTGAACCACTGACCTCCGGGTCTCGCAGGAGCGCCAAACTCATGGCTTGACGCCTTATGAGCTTCGCCCGTGGTTTTCCACGACCGGCGGGCACTCCATGCTGCCGTGGGGGCAGAGTAGTTCCCTACTGCTGCTCTACCCCGCTGCAGGTAGCTACCCCGCTACCGTGAATTCGTCTAATTTTTCGGGATAAATGATTTGTGTTTCAAAAGCAGTTCTTTGTAAAGAGAAAAACTCGCTATTGTTGAAGTGTCATCTCAGAAGGCTTTAAGAATTTGCGCAGCAATCCCCCCAGCACGGCGCCAATGCCAACAATGGCTACCAACATAAAAGCATAGAGAAACATGTCCCCATAAAGCAGGAATAATACCTCTTCAGGACTAGCCTGAGTAACTATGATATCCGAGATGCCTCGTGTGAAGAGGATGAACATGTTCGAGAGGATGGGGCTGCAAATAATTAAAGTACCATTCAACCCCCCAGCTCGGAATTGACTCCACCAATCTCTAATCTCCCGAGCGAGCAAGTAGCCAGTAACCGCACCACCTACCAAAAAGGCGAAAATCCCCCCTCCAAAAAGTAAGTTGACACCAGCCCCGAAGAAAAAGCCGTAAATCACGGGCTTTAGGTAAAGCCGCCTATCGAATTTTCGACCTAACAAGAATAACAAGACCCCCACGAGGGCCACTGCGACAACGCTATATAGCAATCCAAATGTAAAGTCGTCCATCGCTGCACCTTAAATCGTGAAGATTAATAAATGTGTCTTGGTGTGAAACTTTTAGGTTATCCCGAAGAGTGTTAAAATGGGGTTGCGACCTTGAAAATGCTAAGGATAGAGAACCTAACCGTGGAAATCGCGGGAAAACGGGTACTCGGGGGAGTTAACCTAGAGATACCCAAAGGAGAAACCCACGTTTTGCTCGGGCCCAACGGATCCGGGAAGACCTCGCTGATAACGTCAATTTTGGGCTTCCCGAGCTGCCACATTCTATCGGGCAAGATTCGGTTCAATGGCACTGACATCACCACCATGCCAACGGATGAGCGCGTGAAGCTAGGCATGGGTGTGGCCTTCCAAAACCCCCCTCGAATAAGAGGGGTCAAACTGGGCGATGTTTTGCGACACCTCACCAAGGGAAAAGTCGATGAAGTAAAGCTGGCAGGCACCACAAACATCCCCGTGGATTTTTTCGGCAGAGATTTAAATTTAGGATTCTCCGGAGGCGAACTCAAGCGGACGGAGATTTTACAGTTGCTCGCTCAACGACCAGATTTTGCGATATTCGATGAGCCCGACTCAGGAGTAGATGTTGAAAATCTTGAGGTTATAGGCAAGGCGATTAACGAATTCCTCAAGAAGCGATCCGGCCTGTTGATAACCCACCTCGGCCACATCCTGCGCTACTTAAAAGTGGACAAAGCCCATGTGATGTTTTATGGTATGATCGCCTGCTCTGGAAAACCAATCAATATTATCAACCGGATCATGAAAAGAGGCTACAAGTGGTGTGAGCAATGCCCAAGGGTAAAAAGACTACGTTGAATGCAATCGAGAAGCCAGCGGCTTTTGGGCCCGACTTGGATGTGGGAGCTTTCAAAAGAGAAACTTCACCTTGGCCCCCATGTGCTATTTCGACACTGCCAAAGGATATCGTCCAGAGAGCCTTAAGCGTTGGAATTACCAAGGAAAAGGAACGAGCCGGCACATATTTTCAAATAGATCATTCTGCTGTCCTTCAAGCAATTCGAAAAACTTTCAGGGGAAAAGCCGAAATAATGAGCACTGAAGAAGCACTCAAAAAATACCGCTGGGCCAAGGAGTATTGGTGGAAGATTGTTGACGCAAACACAGACAAATTCACCACTTTAGCCAAGTTAAAGTGGGATCAGGGCTATTTCATCCGAGTACTCGAGGGTCAAAAAATCACGCTCCCCCTACAAGCATGCATTTTCATCTCAAAAGAGAATTTCAACCAAAATGTTCACAACTTGATAATAGCAGAACCCAACTCTGAAGCCCAGATAATAACTGGCTGCACGGTTCACCCAAACGTTCAAAGCGGCCTGCATGTGGGCATTTCCGAATTTTACGTGAAGAAAAACGCAAAGCTCACTTTCACCATGATCCATAACTGGGCCCAAAATTTCAATGTTCGACCTCGAACTGCGGCACTTGTGGGCGATGGTGCAACGTTCATTAACAATTACATGTGCATGAAACCCGTGAAAAGCCTTCAAATGTACCCGGTTGCTTACTGCAAGGGAGCTAACTCTAGAGTTAGGTTCAACACAATCCTACACGGGGGGCAAAATTCCTATTTGGATGTGGGCTCGAAAGTGGTCCTCCAAGGCAAAGGGAGCAAGGGGGAAATCATAGCACGGGCGATAGCCTCGGACAATGCGCAGATAAATGCCCGTGGACTCTTAGTTGGAGAGCATGAGGACAGCAAGGCACACCTTGAATGCAGGGGGCTTTTGCTCTCCAATGAAGCCTTTATCCACGCGATTCCAGAGCTGGTAGGGAAGGTGAAGGGAACCGAACTTTCGCATGAGGCCGCCGTGGGGAAGATAGCGGAAGAGCAAGTCCAATATTTGATGGCGAGGGGTTTCTCAGAGTCTGAGGCCGAATCGCTGATTATCCGGGGATTCATGGATATTAGCATCTTTGGACTTCCAGATGCTTTAAAAAGGGATGTCAAGCGGATGATCGATGTAACCCTCGGTGGAGCCTTGTAAAATAGGGTGAAAAATATAAAAATCAAAATTCTTAAGTACACAGGTGACCTTGGAGGTAGATAACATGACCGGATTTGAACCAAAAATCATCGTCTTTCTTTGCAATTTCTGCTCCTACGCTGCAGCTGACCTCGCTGGAACGAGTCGCATGCGTTATCCGCCTAACGTCCGCATCATCAGGCTGATGTGCACTGGGCGGCTAGATCCCGTTCACATTCTAGAAACTTTTAAACGAGGTGCGGACGGGGTGTTGGTCGCTGGATGCCACTTTGGGGACTGTCATTTCATCTCTGGAAACTACAAGGCTCAACGAAGAGTTGCCCTGCTCAAGCGAATACTAGAGCAGTTAGGGGTAGAACCGAAGAGGCTCAGGTTCGAAACAGTATCAGCTGGAGAGGCTGAACGATTCGTTAAAATTGTTACGGAAGTTGTTGATGAGATTACAAAGTTGGGGCCTTGTAAAGTATCCGCCCAAGTTTCTGGAAAAGTTTCATCATCAAGCCACTGATATTGAGCTATGAAAAAGCAAATCGAAGTTCAAAAATACGGTACATTATTCCTTTTGGGGGAGAACTCTCGACAAAAAATTTGATAAAAGCTCAATGGCTTCTTCCAACTCTTTTGTAAGACCTTCTCCAAAACTTGTGTCCTTTGGTTGCACGGCGAGTAAAGCGACTTTAGCACCAGTTGCCTCCGTTAGGAATTCTCGAAATATCTGATGAGTTA
>CAYFPZ010000009.1:0-18995 GCA_964345105.1 Hadarchaeota archaeon (SeqCode) | reverse complement strand
CACGACATCTTCGGGCAAAGTTATTTCGGCGCGGCGAAGCATCTTAACGATAGTAGCTCGAAATTTGGCTTCGGCCAGCATACAATCGAATGCTGATAGGCTGGGTAACATTAAAACTTCTTCGCAGAAAGGTTGGGGTGTGGGCCCATGCGCTTGGTCGATCGCAATACGGGTAAACTCTTGGCGAGCGAGATCGAGCTAGCGGACACATTTTGGCGGCGATTTCGAGGGCTGATGTTCAGGCGCAAGTTTCAGCAAGGCAAGGCGTTGTTATTCAAGTTTTCCAAGCCCGGTCGCTACGCCGTGCACATGTGGTTCGTATGGTTTCCTATCGACTTGATTTATCTTGATTCGAGTTTCAGGGTCGTCGAGCTTCGCGCGGGGCTCAAATCTTGGCGATTTTACAGACCCAAGGCAATTGTTAATTATCTCATTGAGGCCCCTGTTGGGACGATTTCTCATGCAGGTGTAAGGGTTGGGCACAAAATTTCGCTTGAGGGAAAGGGTTTTAAGCCCCTTAAAATAAACAAAATTGTTGGCTGAGGTTGGTGGGGGGACGGAGAGTTGAGCAGGTGGATGTCCCCAAAGCACTAGCCGAGGCGGCTGCGCATCTTGCTTTAGAAGTTAAGGCGGACGCAATTCTCGCTTTAACTGAAACTGGTAAAAATTGCGGTCCTCTTTTCAAGAAGAACCTGCTTGACACCCATGGAAAGGAGGTAAAAGTGGTCCTCGCCACGCCCAGCCACGAAACTTACAAGAGATTCGGCAAAAGCTCCCGCATAAAACTGATCAAGCTGACGGCGCGGGCACAGGGGAGATTTGGTCAAGTCCACCATGCAATGGCGTGCGGGTTGCAGGAAGGAATATTCTCTCCGGGGGAGCGTTTGGTGTGTTTGGCGGGGGATGGTTTCGCTGATAGCACCGATGCCCTTTTGATTCTGCACGTTTCCGGGTATGAGTCAGTGATTGAGACGGTGGAATCAGACTCCGTTCTGGCCGCAGCTTCTGAGATATCGCTAAAGCTCGGGAGAGGGGCGTTGGGCGGAGGGCCTGTGGGCGCGGCGTTCATAATCGGGGACACCAAAGCGGTCTTGAGGCTATCGCACCAACTGATGATTAACCCATTCAAGAGTTACTTGGTAAATATCACAGATAGAGATCAATGGGGGCTCATCCAGAAATACGCTACTTTTGATGGGGCTTTCATCGTGGGAGACGATGGGCGCGTCATCGCTGCGGAGCGCTACCTTGACGCAGATGTCAAAGTTGAAATTCCACGTGGTCTGGGCACGCGGCACTTGGCGGTAGCAACAATGACCTCGGCGACCAAAGCAAGAGGGGTAACGGTCTCTGGGGAAGATGGGATGGTAAGAATTTTTAAAAACGGAAAAATTATAACGAGAATAGACCCGAGGAGCGGCATTTTCGAGTACCTGCGCGAGGCTCGGGATCAGCCTGGTGTTAAGAGTTTTAGGTCGAAGGGCTAAGATAGTTTAGGGTCGGGATGCGTTACACGACTTTAGCCGAAGCTTTTGAAAAGCTAGAAAATACCCCATCTTATTTGGAAAAAAATTCGCGCATCGTGAACTTACTGAAAAGCACACCGGCCGAGGAGATGGAGCGAGTTGTGCTGCTCTTGCTCGGCAAACCTTGGCCAGCTTACGTTTCGAAGGAGACTGGCGTCGGGCTGCAACAGCTAAAGAAGGCGGTTGCACAGGCTTCCGGTTACTCACCCCCAGATGTCGACAAGCTAATGAATCAGGTTGGAGATCTCGGCGAAGTGGCGAGGCAGCTCTTGGGTAAGAAAAAGCAGGTGACTCTTTTCACCGAGCAGCTGACGGTAAAAAAGGTCTTTGATAATATCAAACAGTTGCCTGAAATCACGGGAGAGGGTTCGGTGGATCGAAAGATAGCTTCGATTGCCGAACTCTTGACAAGCTCCGCCCCGCTTGAGGCCAAGTTCATTGTCCGCACCGTAATCGGCGACCTTAGAATAGGCGTGGCCGAAGGAAGGCTTCGGGATGCGATAGCGAGCGCATTTGGCGTGAAGCCAGAGATAATTGAGCACGCGTACATGCTCACGACGGACTACTCAATTGTTGCAAAGGCTGTCGCCACGGGTGGGGAAAGGGGTCTGGAGAAGCTCGGTGTCGCCGTGGGGCACCCCGTGAACCCCATGCTGGCGCAGCGAGCTGAGACGATTGACGAGGTTCTTAAGCGGATGAAAGGAAAGGCAGCGTTTGAAATAAAGCTCGATGGTATCAGGGTCCAAGTCCACAAGGACGGCGACAAAGTTTCGCTCTTCACGAGGCGGATGGAGGATTACACAAACATGTTTCCAGATCTCGTCGATCCATTGCGCCAAGCGTTGAAGCCGAAGCGAGCGATAGTCGACGGAGAGCTGGTGGCGATCGACAAACGTACGGGGAAACCCATGCCGTTCCAAGAGGTGCTAAAGCGGCGCCGCAAGTACGAGATCAAGCAGACGATCGAACAAATCCCAGTTGAGCTGCACCTGTTTGACTTGCTGATGTCGGATGGTAGTGTTATGCTCGATGAGTCATACCTCGAGCGGAGAAAAATGCTTGAAAAGATAGTCAAGCCGGTAAAAGGCAAGGTAATGGTTGTTGAACAGCAGGTCCTCAGTAAATCCGATGAGATAAAGAAGTTCATGAATTGGGCAATCGAGATCGGTCATGAGGGGCTACTCGCGAAGGACCTCGAGGCGAGCTACCGCGCAGGGCGGAGGGAGTTTGTGTGGCTCAAGCTCAAGCCCACGCTGGAGACCCTCGATCTCGTTGTCGTTGGAGGACTCTACGGCAGGGGGAAGCGCGCGGGATTCTTCGGCAGCTATGTACTCGCAGCGCGCGATGAGAAGAGCGGGAAATTTAAGACGGTGACGAAGTGCGGGAGTGGTTATACCGATGAAGATTTGAAGGAACTCACGAAGTTGTTCAAGAAGATTCAGCTCAAGAAGCCTCATGAAGATGTCGATATAGAAATAGATTGCGATGCGTACTTTGAACCCAAGATAGTTTTCGAAATGGTGTATGAAGAAATACAAAAGTCACCTGAATTAAAGCATACTTCAACCTTTGGCCTTCGCTTCCCTCGTTACATAAGAATCAGAGAAGACAGAAGGGCGGAAGAGGTCAACACAATTAAAGACATTGCGGATATTTATGAAAGACAGCAGAAAAGGAAGGCAAAAACTTAATTTTAGGTCAGCTTAGCTGGCCGATTATCAGATCCTCGAACTTCCGTAAAAATTCTGGAATATTTTTTTCATCCACTTGGGCCCCACAGGCAACCGCGTGCCCGCCACCCTCACCCCCAACGACTGTGGCAGCGTCTCGGATCGCTCGTGCAAGGTCTAATCCCTTCAGGAAAAGCAGCTTGGAGCACCGCGCCGAGATTTTTGCGGTACCCTGAACTCGGACGATGCCGACGATAGGCTTATACTGGTCACAGAGTTGGGTGCCGAGGACTAAGCTCGCCACGGTGCCAACGAAAGTCTCCTTGAGTGCATCTGTTGCGTCGAAATATTGCAGGTAATCTTTGGGTCCTCGCTCAAGCCCACTTTGTTCGATGAATTCCATGCCTTTCGCTATGCTCCGTCTGTGGTAGCGGAGCAGGTTCAACATCGCGCGGTGGTAAGTCTTGCGGTCACCTTTGGCTACCTCTAAACCTATCAGCGGTTGCTCGTGGCGCGCGGTCGAGTTTATGCAAGTTGCGAACCCATCGGCATCGCGGAGTATCGAGCGGTTATCTTCTTTCAACAGCGTGTAGGCCTCGCCGATTATCAGCCCCGGAACATATTGCACGAGCTCCTTAGGCACGTTTGTGTATGCCCGCGTGATCAGCTCGGTTGCCAGTCGACGTTTTTCAGCATCGGTGAGGTCAACTGGTCGACGCCATCCACCATCCTTCTTGAGCGGGATGTCGAGGTCCTTGAGCAAGCTAATGCAACCGGGGGTCGAATTGCTGACACCGGGAATCGGGGGATCGGTTAAGGATTCGAGCGTCTTGAAGATTGGTCGTGTGTGGCGTCCGTAAAGCATCAAGTCGATTTTTTGTTCCAATACCTTTGAATCGATGCCGTCCTTGGCGATCTGCCGGTTGTAGCCGAGCAACTTTCCCCAAGCATTCTGAATGTCACCGATTGCACCCACAATTGCGAGCGCCGAGAGGTCTTGATTGGCTTGATCCAATTCTCGAGTGATTAGGTAGGCCATCCCTGCTCCGCTAATCTCCTGCACACCGTCCAAGCTGTGTTGGTGGGCGTTGAGGTGGACGAGCTCTGGCCAGCCATCCGCCCGCTCCGGTTCGTGGTGGTCGGCGATGATGACATCATACCCGGAAAATCCGTTGCGGACATTTTGAAGCTGCGAACTCCCGAGATCGGTGAATACGGTCAGGTCGGCAGGGTCTAGTTCCTCGACGACCTCTTGATAGAGCATACGAACGAACCTCGTATGATGCTTGATATCGCTTCGATCGAGAGCTTTTGAAATTACAGCGGCCGCGCAAACCCCATCGGCGTCCATGTGTGAGATGATTTCGATAGAATCGTTTCGGTGTTTTCTGATCAGCTCTGCGGCTTTTCGCGCGACGGTGAGCATGAAATCCGCATCAATCTGTGCACGATTTTATTTAAGTTGAAGTGTAAGAAATCAGCAGGTGAACGGTTGCATATTCATCATGGATACATCGGAGCTTTTCTGGTCGTTTGGAGTATCTTGTTAATTGGCTGCAAATCGTTAATGGTAGGTGAGTTTAACCCTTGGTTGGCATGGGGCGGTTTGGGTTTGGGGGTGACATTACTGGTTCGCGATACTTTGTGTCATCTCAATAACAGGGAAAAGCGGTGAGGACATGCGGACGATTGAGCTCCGGGGCAAAAGTGTTGTACTGATCGATCAAACGAGGCTGCCTCAAGAGTTGAAGTTGGTCAGGTGCAAGAGCGTCGAGGAAGTAGCTAGGGCGATCGAGCGCATGCAGATAAGGGGGGCGCCAGTGCTCGCCGCGGCGGTAGCGATGGCGCTTGCGGTCGCCGCTTTGCGAAGTAAGGCTAGAGAGCGAGCCCAGATGCTGCGCGAGCTGGAGGCAGCGGCCGCTAGGATGAAACGGACCCGCCCGACTGGAGTCAACTTGTTCGTAGGCTTGAAGCGCGTTCTTTCTGTAGCTCGTTCAGCACACGATGTGAGGGAAATTCGCGCTGCAGTTGTGCGGGAAGCGAAAAGCATTGCCGACGAGGATGTCGAGGCAAACCGCAAGATGGGAAAACATGGGGCCAGATTACTTAAAAGTGGAGACGTTGTGCTCACGCACTGCAATGCTGGCGCACTCGCGACTGTGGATTACGGTACAGCCCTTGGGGTAGTCCGCGCTGCGCGGCGTCAAGGAAAACGCATTAGAGTCATAGCGACTGAAACTCGCCCCTTTTTACAAGGCGCGCGGCTGACGGCTTGGGAGCTGAAGCGCGAGGGCATCCCGGTCACGGTGATCACTGACAATATGGTGGGGTATTGTTTTTCCAAAAAAATGATTGACTTGGTTCTGGTCGGTGCAGATAGAATAGCTGCGAACGGCGATGTCGCAAACAAAATCGGGACTTATTCTATAGCTGTACTCGCCAAAGAACATCGCGTGCCGTTTTACGTTGTTGCCCCAACCAGCACGATTGATTTAAGCGTGAGAAGCGGCAGGGAAATCCCGATTGAGAAACGGGATGTGAATGAGGTCATTTTCATTGGTGGGAAGCGGGTGGTGCCTAAAGGAGTTAAGGTTTTCAACCCCGCGTTCGATGTCACGCCAGCACGCTTGATAAAGGCAATCGTGACCGAGCGAGGTATAGTGGAGCCTAAGAAGCTAAAGTTTTTATTCGCGCGCTAGACTGCTTCTACCCGTTTGACTTCTGGTATCTCTTTCTTAAGCGTCCGTTCAATGCCAATCGCCAATGTCATCGTGGACATTGGGCAGCCCGCGCACGCGCCGACTAGTTTTACCTTCACAACACCCTCGCTTGTGACATCGACGAGTTCAACGTCTCCACCATCAGCTTGAAGTGCAGGTCTAATCTTGGCCAGAGCCTTCTCGACTTTTTCACGTGGTTCCATTTAATTCACCAAATCACATTTTAATGTTATCTTTATTTATTTCCTCTCTCTCTTTTTAGTTTTATGGGTTGGAAGAAACACTAACCAGATTAAAAAAAAGAAAAATGTGAATAGGCACCGACCTATTTCTCGAATTTGTCCCAGAAGACGCCGACGAACGCCCCCCATATCAGCGAGGATATCAGACCAAACACTGCTATAATTGGATAAGTGCCGATGGTGCCGTAATTAAGTGCGACGCTGAAAATTAACCAGAGGATTATTGCGACTATAATGCCTTTTACAATGCTGCTACTTGGTAGCGAATCGTAAGCTGCCGCATATATAGCCCCGAAGATGAGTCCCCCAATGATTCCGGAGATGATAGCCGTAACGGTAAATATACCGATTACCATTTCTGTAGCTCCGGCCGCGCCTGCGAGTGCCCAGTACCCAGGATATATAACCTCCGTCAAGCCCACCATTAGCATTATGTTAGCAATTCCATAGATAATCCCTGCAATAATGCCCGCTTTAATTCCTCTCACAAATTCAGCCATTTCACACCTCCGAGTGATGTGAAACATACTCTTATTTATCCCTATAGGTTGGAATGGTTTTTTTGAATTTGGAGGGTGAATGTGAGAAAAGGTGTGCTGGCAATCGGAGTTGTTGCAATAATTGGCGGCTTATTATCAATCGTTATGGCTTACACGGTCGCTGTTGAAACCACATCGTTGTTTGGCTGGTTTGTAAAAACACCAAATCCTTACATGTTCTACTCCGGAATCGGGTTAATACTCACTGGGATTTTGTTGGTTACTTTAGGAGCCGCCACATCGAAGAAGGTTTCCGCCGCAGCTTCGACTGCTCGCCGTAAAACAGCCCGTGCTAGAGTTAAGGAAGAAATCGATGTTATAAAAATTCTGAAAAGATCCTTCAAATCACTTATCGACGAGCTGGGCTTCATCATTTTATACCTATTACCATTTGCGGTAGTCCTAATCGCCTTCGTTCACATCTGGCTAAGCTTTGGCACCCTGACTCCTTGGGCAACTATCCGAACCTCCTCAGAAATTATTAGCCTTTTGAGGGACTGGATAGTATGGATTGTGGTCTATGGTATTGCTTACATGGTTCTGTTTGTGTGCGCCGATGCCGCAATAATTTTAAAAGCTAGCGCCCGAGAACGTGGCAAAGAGATGGGTTTGGACAAGACACTGGTGAAGGGCATACGCTACGTCCCGAGGTTATTCGTCGCCTTGGTCTTGGTCGGGTTAATCGTCGTCGGCCCGCTATTCTTGTTTATAGGACTTGCCGTACTTGCGCCTTTAGACGTTTTCCTAGCAGTACTCTTACTCGCAATTCTTGTGTGGTTTATACCCATGTTTTACATCGGCATACGACTAGCCCTCTTCGCTCAAGCTTGCGTGCTCAAAGATTTGGGGCCCGTGGGATGCCTGAAGGAATGTTGGCGTATGACCAAAGGAAATTTTTGGTTGATCTTCGTCACGGGTCTCTTGTTGGGAATTGTCTCCATGCTGATAGGCTTGGTCCCCCAAGTTGGACTTTTAATCGCCATGGTTTTAGTTGGGCCCGCGGGTATCATCGCTTACACGCTGATCTACCTTGGATTATCTAGAACAAGGATTAAACGGGGAAGTTCCGTTAAAAAGTCGGGTTAAGCGCCGAATTTCTCCAACCAGTCGCAATACCCAAAAAGTATGGGCGCTACTTGGCCACTAATTCGCCCCAACCCGCCCTTAAGGACGCTCCTCTCATTGAACTTTTTTACCTCGTCCGGCATAACGTTCGGTCCTGCGAAGATTATGGGAACCGGATCAGAGACATGGTCACCATAGATGATAGGCGTCGTGTGGTCGCTCGTAAAAGCTACGTGAGTTTCATCCCAGTTTAGATTGTCTAAGAAGTATCCCATGACTTCATCTATTTTTTCGATGAAGGCGATTTTGCCCTCGGCGTCGTGATCGTGAGCGCAAGAGTCCGTTCCTTTTATATGAACAAAGACGAAGTCAGCGTCCTTGTTTAGCTCCTTCACGGCTAGCTTGGCCTTGTTTAAAATAGGGGAGTCAGCCCCGCCTGTGGTTCCCTCAGCTCGTTTAATCTGCAGTCCTATGGCTCTGGCTATCCCGATGTAGAGCGCTCCGGCTGCGATTGCTACCCCGTTGATTCCATAGAGTTCTTTTATCGAGGGCAGGTCGAGTTTTATCGCCGCCCCACGAGGCAGGAGTATGTTGGCAGGTGGCTTGCCTTCTTTCTCCCGTTTTTTGTTCAGTGGAAGGCCTTTCAGGATTTCGTAGGACTGCTTTACTATTTCATTAACGATTTCTGCTGTTTTTTTCGCCGCCTCTTCCGCGGTTTCTGGCTTAGCTTTTGGTACTTTAACCCCAGTTTTATGGGGATCAGCGTCGGTGATGCGACTGGAAAGTCCTGGTCCTCGGAGAACCAATGCACCTCTATGTTCGATGCTGGCCTTAAAAAAAATCTTCACATCTGGTTGAGAGGGCTTTAGGTCTTGGAGAGCTTTTTCGAGTTCTTTTTGCCCGCTCAGAATTCGACCAGCTCTCCTATCTTGAACAACAAAATTTTCATCCACGGTTGCAAAGTTGGTTCGGAGGCCAACATCTCCCTCTTTCACGTCCATCCCGATTCCCAGTGCTTCGAAAACTCCTCGGCCAGTGTACACTTTCTCTGGATCGTATCCGAAGATGGATAAATGGGAGGTGTCGCTGCCGGGTCTAACGCCGGGTTTGATAGGGTCCAACAATCCTGTAAGTCCTCTTCGGGCGAACTCGTCTATATTCGGAGTATTGGCGGCTTCCAAGCAGGTTTTTCCTTTATAGTCTGTTGGCCTTCCCGCGAGCCCGTCTGCGATTATCATCAATGCTTTCAACTTTGAGTCCCCTATCAATCGGATGTTTTAAGTTAGAAAAAGCTTACGGAGGTTGAGACTCTTCATTTATCACTAGTCACCTTCGGTTTTGTTTCTTAAGGCCACATCGAATGTTAAATAAAAGAGTACAAATGTTGGGGGGATATAAATTATGTGGGCCCGTGGTCTAGCCTGGATAAGACATCTGGCTTCGGCCTTCGCGTTGGAGGGAGAAACCAGAAAATCGAGGGTTCGAATCCCTCCGGGCCCGCCACCAAAAGTAATGGGGCCCCCGCACCGCAAGAATTAAAGAAAATAACATCAAAATTTATTTTGTGGTATAATTGGGGAGACCTAAGAAGCGATATACTACTGGTTTTCTTTCAGGTATGATAGCAGTAGCATTAATAGTCGGCTTGTTCGCAGGGGGAACCTTAAGCTATTTGATAACTTCACAGAGGATCAACGACCTAGAAAATCAAGTCTCAACACTCCAGGACCAAATTTCCAACCTTCAACCCTCAGAAAATATTGTCTACATATTTGGGGACAACACTTCACTTTCTGAGCTGTACGACGAGACGAAAAACTCGGTTGTGGTGATCCAAGGAGTTATCGTGCAAGATACGATATTCGGTACACAATATCAACAGGCTCAAGGATCCGGGTTTGTATACGATCACGAAGGACAGATGGTCATCGTCACAAACTTCCACGTAGTTGATGACGCTGAAAGCATTTTCGTAACTCTCAGGAATGGAAATACGTATGCGGCAACCGTGCTGGGTTCAGACGCATATGCCGATCTGGCAGTACTTTCAACAGACGCTCCAGAGAATGAATTAAATCCTCTTCAAATCGTTAGCTCATCAACCTTGAAAGTAGGCGACCCCGTGGTGGCGATTGGCAATCCATTTGGCCTTACGGGGTCAATGACTGTGGGAATAGTAAGTCAGCTGGGGCGAACGATAAGAGAATCAACGATCGGCAACTTTTCAATCGCGAACATTATTCAAACTAGTGCGCCAATCAATCCCGGCAACTCTGGTGGGCCGTTGCTTAACTATCTCGGCCAAGTTGTTGGGATAACCACGGCCATAATAGCCGATTCCCAAGGGCTTGGTTTCGCGGTACCGTCCAACACAATACTGCGTGAAATAGGGCCGCTAGTAGAAACAGGATCTTACACCCAGCACTCTTGGTTAGGCGTTTTAGGGACTGATATGAACTATGAAATCGCTGAATTGATGGACACGGATTTCACCTACGGATGGCTGATTACCAACGTGGTGAGTGGGGAGCCAGCTGATAAAGCAGGTTTGCGCGGCGGCACAGAACTAGCTCAAACCGTAGAGGGGACGGTAATGATCGGTGGGGATATAATAATAGCTATTGAAGGAACCCGTGTTGTGAACGGAGACGACTTCTTAACCTACCTCGTAGAGCACACTTCGCCAGGTCAGACAGTTGAACTGACAATCGTGAGAAACAACCAAACAATGCCCCTTTCCGTCGAGTTTGGAACGCGGCCTCCACCACCTTGAGTCCCAGAAAAAAAGCGTGGTTAAAACCTCATCTAATCTGCATATTTAATTTTTCCGCACACACTAACTAACGGGCCGGTGGTCCAGTTTGGATAAGACACAGGCCTCCGGACAATATCGGGAGAAAGCCTGCAACACGGGTTCGAATCCCGTCCGGCCCGCTTTTGCACGGGTTAGACTGGAGCGGACCCTACCTGTTTTTTACTTGGTGAGTTAAGAAATTATTGAGGAATCATGGAAATAGCAATTGAGATTGTATTACTCGTTCTTAGCATATTGGTTTGCCAGGTTGCAGGCTTTATAGGTTCAATCTTCACCATACCATCGATTCCGACTTGGTACAAAAATCTGAAAAAGCCATCCTTTGCCCCGCCCAACAGGATTTTCGGCCCGGTGTGGATTACCCTTTACCTCCTCATGGGCATATCCCTTTATCTCATACTGCGCGAAGGCTTAGGCAGTCCGCAAGTGCAATTAGGAATGGGAATTTTCGGCATCCAGCTAGTCCTGAATGTCCTTTGGTCCTTTGTTTTCTTCGGGAAGAAGTCCCTTCTCGGTGGGCTTGTAGTAATTGTGGGTCTATGGGTTGCTATTTTGTTAACTATTATCAGTTTTCTTAGCGTTTCACTATTGGCCGGGCTGATGCTAGTACCTTACATTTTATGGTCGAGTTTCGCCGCGATTTTGAATTACTCAATACTGAAGTTAAATTGAGGTGTGATGTGGTAAAAGGTATGATTTCTACAAGTCCTATGTGAAAAAACCTAGACGGTGGTGCGGTCGGCGACATTGTTGGTTCTTTCAAAAAAAGATGGGGCCGCTCTTCAGTCCAAACCGTGTAATTTTAGGTCGTAATCCCGTCCGCCCCGTAACTAGGCGGGTTAAACCGTGAGGAATGATTTAATATCACTCAAGCTAATAATTTCACATAGAGAGCCAAAAATGAACATACTATACTTTCCATTCGAGTTCCCACCTTTCTTCGTGGGCGGTCTGGGTACCTATGCGTTCGAGATGGCTAGGCGCTTTGCGAGGATGGGGCATAGCGTAACAGTATTCTCGAAGAACCCTGGAGACGCGATAACCCGGGATCTTTATGAGGGTGTGGAGGTACACAGGCCGAGCGTAACTGATGTGGTCGATTTGTTGCCCCTGATAATGCCTGAGGACATCAAGCGGTGGCCCACAGCCTCCCAAAATTACGTCGCCGATGTTTTCGTCCACAACATGCTGTCGGCAACTAAGTCGATAAATCTCCTAACGCGGATCGACAAGCGGAATTTCGACATCATAGTTGCACACGACTGGCTCGACGCGATTGCGGGGATAGTATGTAAGAAGGCTCTCCGGAAACCGTTCGTTTTTCACTTGCACTCCACAGAACAAGGAAGGGTCACCAACGGTTCCCCCACAGTCAAAAATCTGGAAAAGTTGGCGGGGACGATCGCAGACGCTATAATAACCGTTAGCTACGCTATGCGGGACCACCTCATATCGCTTGGCTACGACGAGAAGAAAATTCAGGTGGTACCAAATGGTGTAGACGAGAAAAAATACAATCCGGGGAGCAGAAAATTTTCCCATGACAAAATCACGAAATTTAGAGAGAAGATAGGAGTGGGTACTGACCCGATGATACTCTTCATCGGGAGGCTCACGTGGGTGAAGGGCGCCGATACCTTGGTTCGCGCAATGCCGATGATCCTAAAAGAGGTACCAAACGCCAAGCTCGTGATTCTGGGCAAAGGTGATCAAGAAGAAATGATCAAGCGCTTGATAGGTCACCTAGGGATTCAAAACAACGTTAAGACACTTTTTGAATATGTAGACGAAAAAGAGCGATTGCTTTACTACGCGGCCTGTAATATCGCGGTCTTCCCATCTAAGTACGAGCCTTTTGGTATCGTGTGCACCGAGGCGATGAGCATGGAAAAGCCAGTGATAGTCGGAGCGAAAGGGATTTCAGGATTCAGAGAACAAATCATACCCTCTGGTCCAGATAGGTGCGGGGCTCACGTCAACCCAGATGACCCTTACGACATAGCCAAATTTGCGATAGAGATGCTCAAGTCAGAGACGTTGAGGAAGGAACTCGGGAGGAATGCTAGAAAACGGGTCCTAGAAAGGTATACTCTGGACAAAGTGGCAGAGGAAACAATCGAGATTTATAAAAAATTAGTAGGTGTGTCAGAATCCTGATTTTGTATGCCCAAGGAAGACCAGAGAAATCTTCCGTCGAAAAACTAGATGTGGGATGAAGAATTTTGGAATTTTCAGACCCTGCCCTCAGGGATTACGAGTCCGCGATATCAAAGGAATGGATAACAACGAATGGCCTCGGCGGTTACTCGTCATCAACGATAATTGGGGTCAACACCAGGAAGTACCACGGGTTACTGGTAGTGCCCACCGCAACGCCTCCATTTGATAGGAAATTGCTTCTCACAAAATTAGAAGAAGAGATTCAAACCGACTCGGAAACTTTTCGTCTTTCGGCAAACGAGTATCCTGGTTTAGTATATCCTGGTGGCCACATGCATCTCAAACGATTTTGTTCAGACCCGCTGCCAACATTTACTTATGACTTACCCGACTTACTTGTCAAAAAAACCATTTTCATGCCGTACCGGACCAATGCTGTTGTCGTGAATTACAAGGTCTGGAACATCTTGGACCAGCCGGCGAGAATATCGGTCCGTCCGCTTGTGAATTCTAGAGGTATTCATCAACTGACGAGGGCTGGCTCCATCGGCTTTGGACAGTTGGCGCGGCACAGGCAAGTTGAGATGACTGCAAGCTACCAAGGTGCCCCGACCCTAATCATCGGTTCAGACTTGATGCGCTATACGCAATCGGAACTGCCCGAGGAAGCTCGATGGTATAGAAACTTCGTGTACCGCGAGGAGAGGGAACGTGGGTACGAGTTTATGGAAGACCACTACGCGCCTGGAAATTTCCAGCTTGAGCTGAGAAGGGGCAAAAATGACTTCAACGTGTTTGCGGCTGGTGGATTTGGGGCTAGGAAAGACTTTGAACTCCTCTACTCGGAAAATACGGAAAAATTCGAACGAGAGCACCGGGCCACTCTCGAAAGGCTGGATAACTTGATAAAAATAAGCGCGATTGGGGGCGCGAGCTGGGAAAAAGACCTAGTCTGGGCAGCGGATTCTTTCATCGCTGACGGAAAGGTGATAGCTGGTTATCACTGGTTCGGGTGTTGGGGCAGAGACGCCCTGATCAGCCTTCCGGGTCTGACTCTGGTCACGGGCAGGCATAGTGTTGCTAAAGAGATACTGCTCGATATCGCGAATCGTCTAAAAGGTGGGTTGATACCGAACTGGTTTGAGGATAAAACGGCGGACTACAATTCCGCGGATGCCTCGTTACTTTTTATCTATGCAATCCACAAGTACCTGACTTACACAGACGATACCGCCATCGCTAACAAGCTGTGGGACATGCTGAACGAAATCGTGGGCAGTTATGTGCGCGGCCTGAACGAAAGTGTGAGGGTAGGCGAAGATGGGCTGGTCTGGAGCAACAGGGCTACTTGGATGGACGTGAAGATTGGTGGCGAGATGGTGACACCGCGGCTAGGAAAAGTTGTGGAAATCAACGCGCTCTGGTACAATTCTCTCCGGGCCATGGAGACAATAGCAGAACGGATTGACAAAGTTTTCGAATTCGCTGGTTTAGCCGAAAAAGTTAGAAAAAATTTCCTTGCCGATTTCTGGAATGAGGATAGGAGATGCCTATATGATGTAGTGGGAGACGACTCACGGGACCAACGCATTAGGCCGAGCCAGATACTTACCGTGAGCTTCCCCTTCCCAGTTGTGGTCGGGCAGCGAGCTGAAGAAATCGTCTCGATGGTACAGGAGAAGCTGCTCACCCCCTACGGGCTCAGAAGCCTTGAGAAAGGTGATCCCAGTTACAAAGGGGTATACAAAGGAAACGTCGTCGAGAGGGATTTCGCTTATCATCAAGGAACAGTATGGAGTTGGCTGATCGGCCCCTTCGTCACGGCGTTTCTGAGGGTTCACAAGGAAGCGGGCAGTCGAGAGCAGGCGATGCACTTTTTACAAAGACTTGTCGGCAGCCATCTAACTGAGGCAGGAATCGGGACGGTGTCCGAGATATTCGATGGTAACGAACCCCATGCCCCGCGGGGATGCATTTCTCAGGCCTGGAGCGTCGCCGAAATTCTCAGAGCCCACGTGGAGGAAATTAAAGGAAAAAGACCGTCCTTCGAGAGTAAATATGGAGGCATCGCATGACCGAGGTCTGCCTAGCATTCGAGGTTCACCAACCTTTCCGCATCAACAATAACTTCAGCGAGGGAACCGCAAAGGGAAAGAGGTTAGAAGACCTCTTTGACCTCTACTTCGACAACATTTGGAACAAAATGATTTTCGAAAGAGTAGCGAAAAAATGCTACTTCCCCACAAATAGGATAATTCTCGATAATATCGATCGTTTTAAAGGAGAGCGGAAAAAGTTCAAGGTTGCTTATAGCCTATCGGGGGTGGTAATCGAACAGTGTGAGCGGTGGAGCCCCGATCTCCTCGACTCATTCAGGCAGCTCGCCCATAGCGGCTGTGTGGAGCTCCTCTGCCAGACCTACTTTCACTCCCTCTCTAGCTTGTTTTCCGCCGAGAGGCAGGAGTTTATCGAGCAGGTTTCAATGCACAGACAGCTCATGAGGGATTTATTTGGGCAAATGCCGACCATCTTCGAAAACACGGAGTTCATCTACAACAACTCAATCGCGCAAATCATCGACAAACTTAACTTCAGTGGAATTTTCACCGAGGGGGCTGAACGCGTGCTTGGGTGGAGGTCCCCGAACTACATTTATTCCGCAAAAGGCTCTGGGATAAAGGTCCTTCTTAGGAACTACCGACTCTCCGACGACATTTCGTTCAGGTTTTCAAACAGAGATTGGGAGGGATGGCCCCTAACTGCCGACAAATATGTTTCCTGGCTCTCGGCGACTCCCGGGCAGTGCATCAACATATTCATGGACTACGAAACCTTCGGCGAACACCAGTGGCCAGAGACCGGCATCCACGATTTCCTGAAGTGGTTCCCGCAGAATTTAGTTGAGAATCACAATCTTAAATTTTCTACACCATCCGAGTTACTCCTCCATGAACCGGTTGGAGAAATAGACGTCCACGATTTTGATACACTGTCATGGGCCGACATCAAGCGGAGCACGAACGCCTGGCTCGGCAACGACATGCAGCGGACATGTTACCGAGGGATAAAGGAGCTCGAACCCCACGCTAGAAAGACCGCTAACGAAAAAATCTTGAGGCTCTTCAGGGACCTGCAGGCAAGTGATCACATCTACTACATGTACACGGGTGGTGGCGCTCCCGGAGCAGTGCATGGGTATTTCAGCCAACAGCCGCCGGTGGAGGCTTTCTGGCTATTTCTGAGGATTCTATCGGATTTTTATGAAAGAGTGGCGAAGTGCCTGAGCGGTCCTGAAAAGGCCTTGGTCCGCCTTTTGAGGGTGCTCCCTCCAGTCAAGGCATTTCACTTCCATGAGGGTGCCCACTACATAAATCTCTCTGCCCACAGCTTGGGCGAGTTCCTAGATGTTCTGCAAGTTGCTCCCGAGCGTTCAATACGCTTTCACGTCATCTTCAAACACTTCGAGAAATGGATACGGCACGCAATCGGTGATGCTGAACTTGCTGACAAAATCGCGAAGGTGGATCCCGACGCGTCTGATCTCAGGAAAAAAATCCACAAAATTATTAATACAAAAATAGATAAATTAAAATAAGCGGCAGAATGAAATGAAAATTGCTTTTCTTGTATGGGAATCTCTACGCTCGATTCGCGTTGGAGGGCTTGCCACAGTAGCCACAAATCTGGCAGAAGAGCTCGCGAAACGGGGACACGAAATCCACATCTTTACTAGGGCGGATAAAGGGCAAACAGACTACGCATACATAAACGGCGTTCATTATCATCGAGTAGTATTTGACCCTGGCCCAAATATTCTCGCCTTCGCCCACAACATGTCTAAGGCCATGGTCACTAGTTTGCACGAAACTGAAAAATATCGTGGCAAGTTTGATATCATTAATGGACACGATTGGCATGTCGTTGATGCCCTGCACGACCTAAAGCAGGAGGGCTATCTCTTGGTTTTGACCTATCACTCGACCGAATACGGCCGAAACGGTGGGGCTTTCGGCGACTGGTGGGAGTTCGGAGAGATTTCAGGGAAGGAGTGGTATGGGGGCCTTATCTGCGACCGGATCACAACTGTCTCAACTTCTATGATGAACGAGCTCAATTGGCTCTACAAGATACCAATCGAAAAAATAGATGTTATCCCGAATGCGATCGACCCACGCAAACACCGAGTTCATGTTGACCCAGGTAGGGTAAAGGAGAAGTACGGGATACATCCGCTAGCCCCGGTCGTGCTCTTCATGGGCAGGATCGAATACCAGAAGGGGCCTGATCTTTTGGTCGAAGCAATACCCAGGGTTCTGAGCAATCGATGGGACGTGAAATTTATCTTCGTGGGGGGCGGTGGAATGCGTGGCTATCTTGAGCACAGAGCCAACGAAATCGGGGTCGGGCACGCGACAAGGTTTTTAGGAAAAGTGCCACTTTGGCAGTACCTCGAATCCCTCAACTCGGGCGACATCGTCTGCATTCCAAGCAGGAACGAGCCCTTCGGCATAGTGCTGCTCGAAGCTTGGGTGACTGGAAAACCAGTCATAGCAACGGATATGGGTGGCCTCGGAGACAACATCGAGAATTTCGTGGACGGGATAAAGGTCTACCCCAACTATGAGTCTATAGCTTGGGGGATAAATTATCTCCTTGACAACCCCGATGCCATGAAACAAGTGATCGAGGGCGGGAGGGAGAAGGTGAAACAGTTCAGCTGGGACAACACGTTGAGTAAATTGCTGAATACCTATCGCAGCATCCTTAATAGGTAGCATGGCAAGCTGGTACCCGTAATTTAAGAAGAAGATGGCAGCTTACTCCGAGAAATTAGGGACTAAAAGCCTAAAAAATTATTTCGAATAAACAATTTTTATAATATTAAAATATATCTCACATTAACAAATAACTACACACTACTAATCCTAGAGAGCTTACCCTGATACCTCGCTCCAATTTTTCGATTACCAAGTTGGGAAGAGGACGTAGGCTCGGCATATAAGTTTACAGAACCATATTCAGTAAAAGTCACATTTTTTGCGCTGGGCCCAAACCTATTGTTCTTCTAGGTACTTCCTTACCTCCCGTTGCCTCAACACATGCCTGCGGAGCATCGCCTTTCGCTGGCGCAGCGTCCAAAGAGCGTAACCTGCGGCCCCTATCGCAAGCACGCCAATCCCGAGTTCGACTATCACTTTATTCCTCCCTCGGCCTTTTAAACTCAAGCCATTCATCCGATCCTCCTGAGCCACAGCACGATACCTACCGCCAACACGATGATTATGATGCCCAAGGCCAGCGGGACGATGGGCGGAGCAGGTAGTGCCGTTACCACAAAACTTCCTGTCAGACCCGCGACATTGACCGTGTATGTGTCAGCCACATCTTCAGATACCGTAAAGGTTACTGTGGTGCTCTCACCCGCGTCGAGAGTCGCGCTCCGTGTATCGACTACAACCCCGTTTATCCCCAGAGTAACCGTAGTGGATTCAGTCCGTTCCCCCACATTGTTGACGACGATTGATATGTTTACTGTTTCACCGACGCTTACCTCGCTTGGGGTTATTACGAGATTGCTTAACTCGAAGTTAGCGGGGATGATTGTACTGCCTGACACCCCGAATATCGATAGCCCCGGAGAAACGGCAGAGAAGTAGACATACGTGTCGTCCTCGCTCAAGTAAGTGGTCGGTAAAGACGTCCATTCACCCGTGAGAGAGTCGTAGCGGTTAAGAGTTATCGTTGCAATGTTGATATCATTTAAAATTATCCACGATTTCTCAACCTTGAAGCGGATGACGACAGATTCGATCTGGGCGTCCGTTATGTTTTCGGCGACTATATTCAGGTACTTGTATGTGGCCCCTGGAGCCCCTATCGCTATTCCCGCTGCATCTTCTGTGACTTCCTGCACGGTAATCTTTACGTTTTCGGCAGCGTTCTCGACTTGTATAGTAATATCCGTTAGGGCCGTATTTTCTACCAGTATCGTTGTGTTTTCCTCCGGCGTTATCGAGGGTAACTCGTATGTCGGGGACTGGTTCTCTATTTTTTCCGGCGGTATCTCCGTGTAGACTCCTGTGACCGTCCTCGTCTCGCCAGCTGCTAGCGTCACGATCTCAGGTGCCGGGGTCAGGTAGCCCAGGACATCGCCGAAAGAAATCGTGTAGGTGCCCGCTGCCAATGACCTAGTCCGGGGAGCAACTCCCAAAAGGGAACCGTCCACATACACGTTCGCTTTTATCGGGGTCGTGCCGA
>CAYFPZ010000008.1:0-20141 GCA_964345105.1 Hadarchaeota archaeon (SeqCode) | reverse complement strand
AGGGCTAAAAACCTATTATTTCCACAAGGATGATGACCACGGCAAGGCTGTAATTGTGAAACAAAATTTGGCTACAGTTTGATCTAGTTTAATTATCTCATTTTCCCTTCAAATATTTGTGTAGGCAGAAAAAATTTTCGAAGCCGCTTGGACGAAAAGACTTAAACTCTGGCAGACCTAAAAAATGATGGTGGTGTGATGCGCAGAAGACGAGGAGAAGAGATGCCTGCAACGGGCGCTGGGCTGATACGTTACTTTAAAGAGGAAGGGCACGGCATCAAGATCTCGCCAAAAAGTGTGGTAATTTTCACTATTGCAATTATCATTTTTGAGATATTCCTGCGTTTTTACGGCGAAGCTTTACTCGGGTTCTAGAATCGTTAATCTTCAAGCAATCTTAGTCGACAAGCCTGACGATCACGTCGGCTTCATTGACCCTACCATTATTACCTTCTTCCCTCGCGGTTCTCGATAGGTGCTTCTTGCCCCCCGAGCTTCATCTCCTCAAAGACTTCTCTGGTCACCTTTCTCGGTCTCGGCATTTTCATCCCCGGCGAATTTGTTCTCTATACATATTTAAACATGGAGAGAATATTGGAAATAGTGTTCTTGCTTAAAGACAGTCTGAGGCCGACGTGATGGATATATTTGTGGATACAGCCAAATTGAGCGAAATCAAGGAGACCATCTCATGGGGTACAGTCGACGGAGCAACGACCACCTCCAGCCTCATAAAAGGGTAGCTTATGGGTATTAGCATGAGTTACCTGATAGGAATAGATGTGGGAACAACGGGCACGAAAGTCCTCCTCATCAACGAAAAAGGGCTAGTTGTTTCTAAGGCCTTTGGAGAATACCCTCTTCACATTCCGCAACTAGGATGGGCAGAACAGAATCCAGAGAACTGGTGGAATGCCACGGTGAAAGGTCTAAAAAAAGTCCTCGAGGATTCTGAACTGAGAAGTGGGGAAGTCACCGCTTTGGGCCTAACGGGGCAAATGCATGGGTCCGTTTTTCTGGATAAGAAAAACCGAGTCTTGAGACCAGCCATTCTCTGGTGCGATCAAAGGACAGCCCCCCAATGTGCCGAAATCACGGAAAAGATCGGGAGGGACAGACTGATTCAACTGACGTGCAACCCCGCCTTCACGGGCTTCACGGCGCCGAAGATATTGTGGGTTAGGGAGAACGAGCCCGATATTTATAAAAAGTCTAATAAAATCCTTTTGCCGAAGGATTACATCCGATTCAAACTAACCGGCGACTATGCTACCGATGTTTCTGATGCCTCTGGAACTTCACTTCTGGATGTGAAGAAAAGGAAATGGTCTGGGGAAGTGCTGGATGAACTAGACATTCGAGAGGATTTACTTCCCAAGGTTTATGAATCGCCCGAAATTACAGGGGAAATTTCAAGAGAAGCCAGCGAGAGTACCGGACTAAAGCTTGGAACCCCGGTAGTCAGCGGTGCGGGGGACAATGCAGCAGGAGCGGTGGGGAGTGGCGTGATAGAAGAGGGGGTGGTATGGGCTTCAATAGGAACCTCGGGTGTTGTCTTTGCCTCCTGTGATAAGCCTAAAACAGACCCTAAGGGTCGGATTCACACATTCTGTCACGCGGTCCCGAAGAAGTGGCATCTCATGGGGGTGATGCTTTCAGCCGGAGGATCGTTGAGGTGGTTTAGGGATAACCTAGCGGAGTTTGAACTCCAAACTGGAAAGTTGACGGGAGAAGACCCTTATGTGTTATTGGACACGAAGGCTTCCAAGGCCGAGCCCGGTTGCAAGGGTTTGATTTTTCTCCCCTATCTGGCTGGGGAGAGGACCCCCCACGGAGACCCCAACGCAAGGGGCGTTTTCTTCGGGCTTACCTTACAGCACGGAAAACCCCACTTGGTAAGATCCGTCATGGAAGGTGTGGCATATGGGATGAGGGACTCCTTGGAAATAATGAGGGGCCTCGGGATTAAAATAGACCAAATTCGCGCCTTGGGGGGTGGGGCTCGGAGCAACCTGTGGCGTCAGATTCAAGCAGACGTATACGGAACGGAGATCGTTACAATAAATGTAGAAGAGGGGCCAGCTTTTGGCGCGGCCCTATTAGCCGGAGTTGGGGCAAAGGTATACAGCAGCGTCGGCAAGGCATGCGAAAGGACAATCAAAAAAGTAAGTCGAACGGAGTCAATAAAAGAAAACCTAAAGATTTACGATAAATATTATGAAATCTATAAGTCCCTTTACCCCGCATTAAAAAGTTGCTTCGACAGGCTTTGTTCCGTTATTGAGAGGTAAATCAGGACGAAAATTTTTGAACTTAGCATTATCAAACCGCGTTCCAAGTGTATGTCTGATGCTTCTAACTAGTACTGCAGAAATAAAAAAATAAAAAAAAATATTTTGGTAGACTAAATTTCCCCGTATGGGAACAAGTCTTCCGTGTACCCGCTCGGTCTGACTTGCACTAATCTGGCTAGGAGAGCATCTGGTATTGTTGCGCCCATCATAGCTTCTTGGTATCCCCACTCCAAGTTGTAGATGGATATAGGTCTAATTACGGTGCAAATATAGGAGTGCGTGAATTCAGTGCTTCCCGCGGCATACTTCAGCGCTAATCGCACCGCATTTGCTCCCATATCTGGGGGTTTAGAATCTACAAGCCCTAATATCGGAGAGTCGGGATCTATCATTTTGTCAGTTCCATGTTCTCCCGCCAAATCGTTGGAAACTATGATTATCTCACGTTCCCTACCGAGCGTTTCGACTGCTTCGGCTGCCAGAAAAGCGCATGGCTCGGTCCATTGGACCCAAATAGCTACTATTTCAGGGTGCGCCGTTAGCATTCCCATGGCTAATTCTCTGCATTCAGCAGTGTCCGTATATGTCTTTATATCAACTATCTCAATACCTGGGTACTTGTCAAAGGTATCGTGAGCACCTTTTTTGCGCCAATCGTTGACATATTGTTTTAATGCGAACTCGATCATCCCTATCTTTCCCTCGCCTCCTAATGCTTGCACAATCATTTCAGCACCTACAATTCCCGTTGCGTAACCATCTGCATCTGAGGTGCCCAAATAAGATGCAGTCGCTTCTATACCTGTTACCGCACCCCATAGGAAAACTTGGCCAATGTTGGGGTTAGCTGCTGCCAAGTCGAGGCAAGCTGGCGCTGTGCCGTCCGTATCCCACGCTTCGATTATAAGAAGGTCCACGTCTGTTCTGGGAATTAAGCTTCTTATGAAATCGTTTTGTTCCGCCATTGATTCAGTAGAATTGAGTCCTATATTCCCTGCAATCCCATAATCTAACAACGTCTTATTCTGCATTATATTCGAGAGAGTAACTGTTAAGTCAATAGTCGCAGCCGTATAGTAGCCCTGCACTGCCGCTCCTTTGAGTATTGCTAATTCCTCGTCTGTAAGTTGTATCGCAGTCACCTTTAGGGGCGTTTCACCATAAGGTCCCACTGGGGTCCAAGGACTGTTCGCAGGCCCAGCCCAGTCAACGAGGTCTCGCATAAATTCCGGATCTAGTGCGTTAATATTCGGGTTATTCTTTCCAGAAGGATATACTTCTGGCTCTTCCTCTTCTTCTTCCTCTTCTTCTTCCTCTTCTCCTGGCGCTGGCGCTTGGAGAGCCAAATAAGCTCCGGCAACAACTACAGCAGCTATTACTACAATAGCAATAACCACCAAAGCTGTCGAAATCCCTCTTTTGTCGTACGAACTTGGTGTCACTGTTTCACCACTTATTCTGTACCCAATTTATACTATATCTATATATAAAGGTTAGTGTGTTTAACTAATTTTTAGGACACAATTTTAACAAAAAAATGGTGATATTAAGATATATTTTTTAAATATTAATTTTTTATTTTAGGCCAATTTTAGAAAAAATTAATGTTAATAAACTAAAAATTTTTTTAATTAGAACAATTAGTAATTAAAATGGATTTTACTTCTTTTTAGAAAAATAGCAGTATCGGAACGATATCATGGGTAGGGAGTAGTTTGCACGGTGGCTGAATAATTAGGGAAAGTTATTTAAGAAAAAAAAATGATTCTTGTGTTTGGAGAAAAATGGAAGCAACGGAAGAAAAAATTAAAGTTTTAGGGAGTTACCAGCTAGCTGTTCCAGCTGAGCTTACTGAAAGGGTTAAGAGCTTAATTTCTTTAGTAAGGAACCAGACTTGGGAAGTCTTTATGGACCGGATAAGAATTGTTACCAAAATTTACAAGGATAACCCAGGCTTGCCCCCCATTTTGTTAAGGGCCAAAGTACTCGAAGAAAATCTAAGGAAACTACCTATCTATATACTTCCGGGGGAGTTGATAGTCGGCAACCGATGTCGAAAACCGAAAGGCTGTGAACTTTTCCCTGAATTTGGCGTTGAATGGCATTTAAGAGAGATATTTGATGAGAAGAGCGAGCGATTAGATAAATTGGACGGGAAATATTATCATCCGTGGGAGAGGCCCGCGGACACGTACCATTTTGATAAGAATACATTGCCGGAGCTGAAAGAAATACTTGATTGGTGGGCGGAACATGGAACCCATACGCAGCATTTTTATAGCATTCTTCCGGAAGAGGCGAGAATAGCCCATGACATAATAAAAGTAGTAAATTTACAAGATCACCTTCAGGGAGGAATCGGACATTATGCGCCTGATCATGAATGGTTACTCAAAAATGGGTTAAAAAAAGTAATTGAAACTTGTGAAAAGAAGTCTGAAGAGCTTAAGGGTTCACATAAACCGGAAGATTTTGAAAAGAAAATTTTCGCCGATGCTGTTATCATAACCTGCAAAGCGGCTATAGATTTCGCTCATCGGTATGGGGATTTAGCTAAGAAAAAAGCCGCTGATGAAAAGGATGAGCGGAGAAAAGAAGAATTGTTAAAAATAGCAAGAATATGTGATCGAGTCCCTGAAAATCCAGCTCAAGGATTTCATGAAGCTTTGCAGTTCGTATTTTTTACGCATGTAGTCCCCCAAATAGAAGATAATGGATCAGGCCTATCTTTGGGGAGATTTGATCAGTTCTTGTGGCCCTACTACAAAAAAGATGTGGAGAAAAGTAATATCACAAGAGAAGAAGCTTTGGAATTAGTTGAGTGCTTTTTTGTAAAAATATACGAGATGAACCGGTTACGAAGTTGGGGTTCTACAGACTTCTTTAGAGGCGCTCCGCAATTCCAAAACCTGACAATAGGAGGTATAGATCCGGACACCGGAAGGGATGCGACAAATGAGCTTACCTACATAGTTCTTGATGCCTTGGCAGGTACTCGCGTGGAAAATCCTTCAGTCACCGCCAGATGGCATAAAAAAGCGTCGATGGAGTATAAGAGAAAAGTCGCAGTAACAGCTAGGATTGGAATAGGGTTCCCCGCCGTTTTTAATGACTCTGTTTATATACCCGCATTATTGAACAGAGGTTATCAAGAAAGGGATGCCCTTAATTACTGTATAATCGGATGTGTAGAGCCAGGTGCCCCCGGCCTGCGCGGAGGAAGGACTGGAGGGTGTTGGTTTAACATGGCGAAAGTACTGGAAATGACACTTCACGGAGGAGAAGATCCAAGAACTGGAATTAAACTACATCCAAACAAAAGTGGAAAAGATTTATCCACCTATTCAAGTTACGATGAGCTTTGGGAGGACTTTATAGATCAAATTGATTACTATCTGAGATTAGAAGCCATAGTTGAAAACACTATGGATTATTCATTGGCGAAATACTGTCCATTAGTAATCGGCTCGGTAGTAGCTTCGCCTACCACTGTTTTGGAGAGGCTCAAGCAGTTGCAGGACGGTGGAGCGAAATACGATTTCACCGGGCAACAGACAATCGGGACTGCGAATATAGGGAATAGCTTGTTTGCTATAAAGAGTTTGGTATTCGATAAAAAGAAAATAACTGGTGAGCAGTTACTACATGCCTTGAAAACTAATTTTGAAGATAATTCTACAGATCCCACCGGCCAAGAAATAAAAGCTTTGTGTGAAAATGAACCAAAATACGGAAATGATATCGATGAGGTAGATTTTATAGCAAGAGATGCACTGGCATATGTAGCTAAAAAATTACCAACTTTTGAAAACACAAGATATGGACGTGGCCCAATTGGGGGAGTATTACAGGCTAGCACTTCGACTGTATCAAGCCATATCGCCTTCGGCTCGATTACGGGAACACTACCGGATGGGAGACCCGCAGGGATTCCTTTGGCGGATGGACAATCTCCCATGAGGGGGACTGATGTAGAAGGTCCTACTGCGGCGGCTAATTCGGTGGCAAAGATAAAAAATATACTTTTGAGTGAGGGTTCTTTGTACAATTTAAAGTTTCCCGTTCAACAACTTATGGGTAAAAATTTAGATAAGTTTATAGGATTAATCGATTACTACTTTGAGAGGGCTGCAATATGAAAAAGGAAAAATTGGAAGTTAAAAATATAACGAAAACTTTTGGTACTATTTATGCGCTTAACAATGTTGACATGGAAGCGGAAAAGGGGCTGGTTACAGGACTACTGGGGGATAATGGGGCAGGCAAAAGCACTTTAATTAAAATACTTCGTGGCGTGTACCGACCAGACAGCGGAGAAATTTACATAAACGAGGAAAAGAAAGTATTCAAAAGCCCAAGAGATGCCATCAAAGAAGGCATACAATGCGTATATCAGGATTCAACTTTAATTGAAGAATTAAACGTCGCCGAAAATTTTTTCATGGCGGAGGAGATGATTAAGCCGCATTTAGGAGGTTTAGTTCCCTTTGTCGATTTCGAAAGGGAAAGGAAAACAGCGGCGGAGTTTCTTAGAAAAATGGGTTTTTCTTATGATGTGAACCGGCAGGTAAGATATCTTTCAGGAGGAGAAAGGCGAGCTCTCGCGGTCATGAGGGCTTTCTATTTCCAACCCAAAATTTTACTTCTGGACGAACCTGTCATCGCTTTATCGGAGTTAGCAAAAGAAAAGATGTTCGATATACTCAAGGACATTAAAAAAACTTGTTCCACGATCCTTGTAACACACGAGGTGGATCTCGCTCTCGATATGTGTGATAAAGTGGTAATCCTCAAGACGGGGAAAGTGACATTTAGGGGTGATGCCTCGAAAATAAGCAGAAAGGAGTGTCTTAAGTTATACTAAAAGGTGAGAAAATTGGGAGTAACAGCCCAGATTACTAAGAAAAATTTGGTTGTGTGTTTATCAGTGTTGCTGTTCGTTGGAATGGCCTACGACTTCATAAACCATCCACAGTATCCTGAACTAGACTTGGCCGCAGTTGCAATTAGGTCAAATTGCATTGTTATAAGGGCGATAGATGGATTTACCGACGCCGAGACCGTGGAATTTAATATCTATCCGAAAGGAGGGCCCGAGCCCCCGCTGTGGAAAAAATTAACTCATTATGCCATCAAGCCCGGAGTGGAGATACCATTAAAGAGCGACTGCCTCCCAGAAACAACATACACCGTGAAGATAAGGCACATTGGAACACGGCACCTTTACCTCGACACAGAAGTTACAACACCACCCTTGTAGACAAAGCGTCTATTGGCCACTCAATGCTATGAAGAAGTGAGTGACCTTAACCTTCTTAACTGTGGTATTACCCTAATTCCTCTTAGTCTTTCAACAGATAAAATGAGTAATAGAAAACCGCCTAAAAGAATATACGTATGAGCAGGTTCCAATCCAATGAGAGCTGAGCCGTTGATTATGAGAGTGAATAAAAAGGACCCAAGCAACGTTTTAGGGACTGACCCAGTTCCTCCGGTAAGCAAAGCACCACCGAGTACGGGAGCGCCAATAGTCGGCATTAGGTAACCGTATCCTATTTGATGACTTGCATACTTTGCTCGGCTCATTGTTATCAGGGTAGCAAAAGTGACTAGTACGCCCATTATAACGAAAAGCCAGAATTTTGTTTTTTTCACAGGGATCCCAATCATCTCTGACCCATCCCTGTTTCCCCCGCAGGCATACACTCTCCTGCCGAACCTAGTTTTGTTTAGGATAATGTAGGCCACTATAACTATCCCGATCATCCAAAGGACACCTGTATCAATAATTCCGACGATTTTATTTGCGAATATCTGATCTATTACTCCTCTGGGGAGTGACCAAGATCTATACTCGGTCATTATGTATGCAAATCCTTGTATGAGTATCAATGTGGCTAAAGTTGTTAAGAAAGATGGTATTTTGAACTTTACCGTGATGAACCCATTGACTGCCCCCCATCCTGCCCCAGCAAGCAAGGCCAGAGGAATGGCGATATACCAGTCGACACGGAGCCAAAATATGGGGAGGAGCGTCGTAATAGAAACGAAGTTAATAAGTGATTCTAATGAGATATCGATTTCTCCTCCTGCTATTACTAAAAGTTCCCCCATGGCAAGAATGGATAAAACGGACATAGACAGGATTAAAATTTGAAAGTTGAAGGTTGTCAAGAAATATGGTGTTGCTAAAGTGAGCACAATGGATAAAGCAATGATGCTCCCAATTAAGACTCTAGTTCGCGTATCGATGTATTTTGATATTCTATATAAAATTGGGGGCGTGTTTTCACCTTCTCCATAATATGCCAAGAGCTAAAAGAGTTATTAGTATACTTCCTACGAAAATATTCTGATATGCAGGGTCGAGTCCCATGAGATTTGAGCCGTTCATTACAAGAGTCAATAAAAGGGCTCCAAGGAACCCTTTAAAAGCTGACCCAGTTCCTCCGGCAAGAGTAGCACCACCGAGTATGGCAGCACCAATAGTTGGCATTAGATAACCTTCTGCAATGAGAGCATCTGCAGCTCTATTTCTGGTCAATATTAAACATGCAGCAATAGCGCACATTACGCCCATTAAAACGAAGCTCCAGAATTTTGTTTTTTTCACAGGGACCCCAATCATCTCTGACCCATCCCTGTTTCCCCCGCAGGCATACACTCTCCTGCCGAACCTAGTTCTGTTTAGGATAAGGGAGCTCACTATAACTATTCCGATCATCCAGAAAATAGCTATGGAAATAACTGGGGTGATTTTAAATCTAAACAGATTATCTATCATTCCCCAGGGGTATGTCCAAGATCTATACTCGGTCAGTATAAGTGCAAACCCTCTTATTGCCATCATTGTAGCTAAGGTTACTATGAAAGACGGTATTCTTGACTTTGTCGTGAAAAACCCATTGACTGCTCCCCATCCTGCTCCAGCAAGCATGCCCAGAATAACGGCGTAGTACCAGCTAAAATAATATTGAGCACGGACTACCGTAACAGCAACGAACATCATTATTGATTCTAGGGAGATATCGATTTCTCCCCCTATTAATAAAAAAGTTTCCCCCATGGCAAGAACGGCTAAAATGACCATAGTCTCGAGTACAAGTTGAAAGTTTAATATTGTGAAGAAAGCTGGTGCTATGAAAGTAAGCGCAATTGATAAAATAATGATGCTCCCGATTAGGAGCCTAGTTCGCGTATCAATGTATTTTGATATTCTAGATATAATCGAGGGTACATTTTTTTCCGTCATTTTATCTAAGTGTTTGTATTGAGTATGGTTTTTAAACTTTTTCATCAAAGGTTCGATGTCACATATTTAGGTAATGAAACGAGTCGAAAAGCAGAAAATATTTATGAGAATCTAATGAAAATATTTATGAGAATCTAATGAAAGTTTAATTTTTTATCTCCCTTGGCGTTCATTAAACTTCGAAATATTTATAAGAGTTTAATGGGAATATCTTGAAAGGTGACTGAAATTGCCGTTTAAACTTGAAGATTTTCATGGAAAGCACCCATTTCCTCCAGATAAAAAAAAGCCGATTCTGTTGACAAGCGACAAGATAGTAACTTTTACATACGGCAGGAAACCTCACGTAGATTTTAATTGGTTGTTCGTAAGTACTGATAAACTCCACGTGGGTATTTACCAAATACCCCCCGGAGGAAGGTTCGAGCCTCCAGATATTCACGCGGGAGATGAAGTATATTACATCTTAAAGGGCACCCTCACGATGTTTAACCCTGAAACCGGGGATGTTCACAAGGTTTCGAAGGGGGAAGTTCTTTTAATCCCAAAGGATGGATGGCACCAAGGTCACAACTTTACTGATGAAGTAGTTACGATACTGTTTGCCATAGCACCTCAGATGTGGGATCCAGAAAAAGGTCCGCCATCGGAGTTCACGGGCAAACCGAAACTGTATAAAGTACCTTAAGGTGTTGAAATGGAAATTGAAGGTTTAGGGAAATGGCCGCTCCCAGGCGAGGAAGCCCGACGTAAGCCAGTGAGGATGACTGTTGTAACAGACGACAAGGCGTTGCGGGTCATTCATGGTAAAGAAAGCCGGATACCCATACTCTTCTACGTCAGCAACGATTTGATTCACATCGGCAAAATTGCTGTGCCCCCCCGCACGTTCTCCGAGCTTGAGAGTCACAAGGGGGATGAACTTGTCTACGCTTTGGAGGGAAGTTTAACTATTTCCTTGCCTGAAACCGCCCAGAGCTTTGAGGTTCGTGAAGGGGAAGCATTCTTTGTCCCAGAGGATGTAAAACACGAATATCACAACTTTACCGACAAGGTTATTAAAGCAATATTCATCATCGCTCCCCAATTATGAGCGGATAAAGCCCTACCATGAAATTTGGCTGGGTGAGAATGGCATTACTTTCCTTCATTATGGTGGTAAATCTTCCAGCCAAAGTAATTGAGAAATACCTCTTCTAGTATTTTCGCTACTTTAGATTTGCTTATAGCAACATGATGCTCGAAGCCATTTTTACATATGTATCTCAATAATCCTTGTAGATTCTTAATCCTCGCCACCCCCCATCCTCCAAAAGTCTCTAGCGAGTCCTCGGTAATCGCACCCTCTCCTAGGTATGCTCGGATACAGCCTGCCTCATCATCTGTTGTAATTCTGCAAAAGGTTATGGGGCCAGGCTTAATCCTCCCGACACATGTTCCAAAAGTATTTTTCTTACCGACGGTTTCCGCAATGATACTCTGAAAACTCATTTTGGGGGCCTGAAGAAAACTCTTAGGAAAATTGCTGCAATGGAATAATATCGCTTTATCCAAATCATCATAGTTATTGTTCCAATCGGCGATAGCACTAGGTGTTTCAGAAGCCAGTTGGAGAGCGTACATCGATAATGCTCCGGCAACATCGACCTCACAGGCACTGGGAACGAAAGTTTCGGACATCATGCTCATGATGGTGCAAGGCACTATTCCGTAGTACTCTTCAAGGGCAGTCCAGCATTGTATAGCTACAGCATTTAGATGATTCTGCTTAATCCAATCGGAGATCGCAAGGCCGAGTTTCGCCATCTTCAATATAGCCCCTTCAGGGATGTTTTTGCTGGAGCAATAATTGCGAATCTCTTCAACCTTGCCCCTCACGCGTTGATCCTTATTTTGAAGTCTATTGGCTTGACCTAATATTTCCGATAGATCAATTGTTTGAACCGATATGCCAAATCTTTCAAGGAGCTTCTCACTATAGCGGACAGTATTGAAGGCAGCTGGTCTAGCGCCGATCGCTCCGATGCGTGCTCCTCTTAAACCTTTAACGACTCGACAAACGCTGGCGAAGAACTTTAAATCTTTGATGAAAGTTTGAGACCTAGGGGATTCAGTGTGGAGGCTTGTTAGAGTGAAAGGGATACCATATTGCTTTAAATTATTGCATACAGATATTTTGCCACAAAAAGAATCCCTGCGGTCTTCTATTTTCATTTTCTTAGGTTCATCTGGGTAAGCATGGATTAAGATTGGCACATTAAGATTGGCTAATCTAAGTGTATTAGCAATAGCCTTTTCGTCCCCGAAATTGGGAAGAGAAACTATAACTCCCTCAATCTCCTCTTTATGAGTTTTGAAAAGTTTGGCACACTTTTGAGCATCCTCCCAAGTCTCTACACAGCCATACTTCGTCTCTTTTGGGGAGAGTATTATAATGTTGAAACCCTGTTTTTCTATGACTTTTATAATCTCTGTTCTGCCTTCTTTAGCTAATCGATCGGGAAAGAATCCCCGATTGCCAACGATAACACCAAAGGTGGTTCGCATCATCTCTTTCTTATTTCATGACTGTACACTATTTTTAACTTTTGCATCTCATACTCAAGATCGCTTGCGCATATCCTGCGAGTTTGGTATTTTTTGTTCTCTCCCTTGCAAATCTCCGTGGATTGAATTTCACCTATACGCCTAAGATCTTGACCAATTTCTTCTTATATAGCAACTTTTGTTTCCGATAAATGGTTAAAACTATATTAACAGTGAATTATCATGAAAACTGCTCACAAAATAAAACGAAAAGCTTAAATTTGTGAAACAAAATTTGGATTAGATGATGGAAAATTAAGAATAGGAGTTTCACATATTGTCGGTAGAGATATGAGGTAAGATAATATCATGGAGTGGCAAGCTATACGGGACAATTCTTAGGTATGAATGGTGATCATTTGAGGTCATTTCAAAAAATTTTTGCTACGGGCGTTGTGGTGTTAATACTCCTAGTTATTTCAACCCCTGCCACGATTTGGGCATCCCCTGATGAGATAAAACTCACTACCCCTTTTCCCAGAATCGAAATTAGTGCCGGGCATGAAATCCAGTTGGAAATAAATATAAACAACCTCGGTACTCAATATGAGACTCTCAGCTTGGAAGTTTTGGGGCCTGAAAATTGGGAGGCGACCTTGAGAAGCGGTGGATACGTAATTAAAATGGTTTCTCTAGCACCAGGGGAAAATCGGTCAGTTGAGCTGATAGTATCACCACCCATAGAAGAAAACTTCGGCTCGCATACAATTGAAATCAAAGCCTTTGATGAAAAAGGCAATGTTAGAGACTCCTTGGATATAATTCTAGACTTTGCAGAGGTATCTCCACTTGGGATATTGCTCAGCACTCCTAACCCTTCTATAGAAGGTCCGGCAGGGGAAGATTTCAAGTTCACGGTAGATGTGAGAAACGAAACTGGAGAAGAAAGAGATATCGTTTTATCTTCGGTTCATCCGGCCAATTGGACCGTCACATTCATGCCGAGATACGAATTGACGTTAATACGCGCCGTCCACTTGGAAGCTGGGGAGAGAAAAGCATTAGAGGTAACAATTTCTCCCGCTCCAGATGTCGAAGCAGGCGATTACGACATTGTCGTCGTAGCAACAGCCGGCACTTATTGGCAGAGCTTAGACTTGGGTGCAGTTATTACCGGGACCTATATATTTGACCTATCTACATCTGATGGACTTCTCAACTTGGACGCCCTACAAGGTGGGTGGGCCGCGGTATCTATGATAGTGACAAACGAAGGATCCGGCCCGCTAGCAAACATGGGCTTTGCGTCTAACAAACCTTCTGGGTGGGAGGTTGTATTCGATCCAAGTGAGATCCCGATTTTTCCCTCAGGCACTTTTAGAGAAGTGAGTGTCAGAATAAAACCGCCGGCTGATGCCATCCCTGGGGACTACAGCATAACCCTGCGGGCATTCACTGGGCCGCCGTATGTAACTTCTGATAAGCTCGAACTCCGGGTAACCGTTCTTGGATCGATCATGTGGGGGCTCCTTGGGGTTTTAATAATCGTGCTTGTTATAGCAGGACTACTTGTGATTTTCTGGCGCTTGGGCAGAAGGTAGTTGAATGGAGCAAAATTTTGTCATAGAAACCTCCAATTTAACCAAGAGATATGAGAAATTGGTTGCGGTTGATAAGCTAAATCTCTCGATCAAGCAAGGAGAATTGTTTGGGTTGCTTGGACCAAATGGGGCGGGTAAAACCACTACGGTGCTCATGCTCCTCGGGCTTACCGAACCCACTTCTGGTACTTGCCGAGTCTGTGGCTTTGATCCTTTTAGGAATCCTCTGAAAGTCAAAAGTTTAAGCGGATATTTGGCAGAACGAATGGGAATTTATGAGGATCTCACGGCTGAACAAAACCTCATGTACATCATGAAGTTAAATCGGATCCCAGAAAGCGAATCGCACATGCGCATTAAGGATGCGCTTGCTTCCGTTGGGGCAAGTGATTATGCAAGGGTTAAGGTTGGGAAGCTTTCCAGAGGGATGAGGCAAAGGGTTGGTGTCGCCGGTGTGTTGATAAAGAAACCGAAAATCGCCTTCCTCGACGAACCTACTCAAGGAATAGATCCTAAAGGAAAAAGGGAGTTGCTCGATTTGTTCAAACTTATTAGCAGAAGGGAGAAGACGGCGATATTGCTACTTTCCCATATGCTTCATGATATCGAGCAAATTTGCGATCGAATGGGGATAATGATTAATGGAAAAATAGTCGCCCAAGGCTCAATTGAGGAGCTGAAGAGTAAAAGAGGTGAGGAGTGGGTAATCGAGGTTGAAGCGAATAACATTTCCCAGAAGCTCCTGCGTAAATTATCTGATCTCGAGGGGACAAAAAACGTTGAGAGGTCTGGAAACCTCGTTACCGTTGAGTGCGAAAGGGATCTTCGATCGGAAATCTTGGAGGCTTTTGTCCAGAACAAGGCTTCTCCTTTGGATTTAAGGGCAAAGGAACATTCTCTCGAAGAAATTTACCTCAGTTATTTGAGGGAGGCCTAACTTTTGGTCAGAACCCGTGAGATTTTTTTGAAAGAGCTAGCTGATAATTTGAGTAGCAAAAGGTTCTGGCTTCTATTCATCATAATCTATGCACTTGGTTTGTTCATAACTTATGGGGCCCTCCAAGGATTGGGATTAAGCAGGACGGGTGGGGAATTTGTTTTCCTCAAGCTTTTTTTAACTGGGGGACAAGGCTTCCCCTCCTTTTTATGGGTTGTCGCCTATTTGGCGCCACTGCTAGGATTCATTTTCACTTTTGATACAGTCAATCGGGAGATTTCCAGCGGTACTTTGAGTAACGTCCTTTCCCAACCAGTACACAGGGATTCGGTAATCAACGCCAAAGTTCTCGCCGGGATCGTAACTGTTGCCCTTACCTTAGTTGGTGTAGTTTTCCTAGTGATTGGATTTGGGGTACTGTCATTGAGTACACTACCGACCTTGGAAGAGGTGGGGAGGATACTTGTGTTTCTTTTCTTGAGCATCGTATATCTCTCGATCTGGGTTTCTATCGGTTTGCTCTTCTCTGTCTTCTTCAGGCGCGAAGGCACGTCAGCACTCGCTTCGATTGCAGTTTGGATGTTTTTTAGCTTTTTCTTTTATATGGTAGTTTCTCTTGCGGGAAATACGACTTTAATGCTTTTTTCCCCAACCTTTCTTTTCATCGAGGGGGCATCCGTGGCGCTGATGCCTCTGGTGAGAATTTTGGGCCCCGTATCGATCGAGAAATTGATTGGCATGTTACCCAACCCATTACCGCTAGATCAAAGCTTATTGCTCATCTGGCCACACATAACGAGTTTAATTGCGGTAACACTCATAATCTTCGCTCTTTCTTACGTGAAATTCATGAGGCAAGAAATCAGGGCCATTTAACCGATTACAAAACCGTCGAGATTTGCCGCGAGATTCTCGAGGTTGGGTTGTGCATTTTTTATCCAAAAAGCCAATTTTTGTGCAAAACCCACCAGACTACGAATTCACGAATCAAAAGATTTATTAATATTGCATCTAAATTAAATCAAAGGTAGATATTAATGCAGATGTCATTTAATGTAGTAGATACCAAGGTTCTTCGTGAAGCCCAGAAAAATCCAGAGCCATATAAAATGTTATTGGTTCGAGTGGCAGCCTACTCAGCCTTCTTTGTGAACTTAAAAAAGGAAGTGCAGGATGATATAATCAAAAGAACAGAAGAAATGTTGGAATGACGAAAAGAGTTTCCTAATCTAAATAAAGTACCATGAGTTATAGTGCATTAGGTAATGTAATTGAGTCTTAATTTAAAGTCAAACGAAGCTGTTATAACTAGCATAAAGCGGTACGCCTTAAATGACGGTCCGGGAGTTAGAACCACGATATTTTTCAAGGGATGTCCACTTCGTTGCCTTTGGTGCTCTAATCCAGAAACACTAGATCTCCGTCCAAACATCTTTTTCGATAATGAAAAATGTATTGAATGTGACAGATGTAAGGAGGCCTGCCCTTTTGACGCAATCGATCCACCAAATAAAATTCAAAGAGGAGTTTGCTACAGGAAGTGTCGAGATACTTTTAGTGATAATTCTTTTCTCCCACCTTGCGTAACTTCTTGCAATGTGAATGCCCTCCAAGTAGTTGGGAAAAAAATAGATCTCACTTCTCTAATGTCCATAATAATGAAAGACCTATCAATTTACAGGCACACAGGCGGCGGCGTCACAGCCTCTGGTGGAGAGCCTACTTGTCAAGCAAAATTTGTATCCAGACTTTTTGAGGAATGTAAAAGGAACCAAATTAGTACTGTTTTAGATACATGCGGTTATGTGGGGTGGAATATCCTAGATAAGATTACTGATAACGTTGATTTAGTGCATTACGATATAAAATTGATAGACGAAAAATTGCATAGAAAATACACAGGAGTTGGAAACAAAATAATTTTGCAGAATGCTAAAAAGCTTAGTCGGAAAGCCGCCGATAAAGGATTTATAATAGTGGTTAGAACGCCGATAGTTCCAGGGATTACTGATTCAAAAAAGAACATTAGCGGAATAGCCGAATTTGTTGCCTCGGAGATGAAAACAAATTACATCAAGTTGTTACCTTATCATAGGTTTGGTAGGGATACATATTTCGCGCTTGGTCTCGATTACCCACTCTCAAATCTCGAGCCCCCATCTCGTAAAAAAATGGAAGAATTGCGGGAACTCATAAGAAAGAAGAAAATTACGCCTGTAGACAAAAAGGATCTATAGACGATGAGTGCCTTGGCTTAGTGCGATTAGCCTACGAAGCTTGTAGCTTTGAGAACTCAAGCTCACGCAGCGATTCAAAAGATGGATAGAAGCCTTAAGTTTAACAGCACCGCTTTGCACATCTTCAAAGCTCGCGCATGTAAATTAAAATCGTCCAGTTTTGGCCATCTCTTCGAGCCGTCGAATTCGCTCCTCGGTCGGCGGGTGAGTCGAGAAAAGTCCCCTCATGCTGACCTTTGCGAATGGGTTGACGATGAACATGTGGGAGGTTGATGGGTTGCCCTTCTGCATGGGCCTGTTCCTGACCGCCGATTGGAGGCTTCGCAAGGCGCTCGCCAACGCAAGTGGGTTACGCGAGATGCTGGCCCCATCGCGGTCCGCCCCATATTCGCGTCCACGGGATATCGAGAGTCTGACCAACATCGCGCAAAATGGTATCATGATTAGCGCCAAAATTGCCAAGATTCCCCCTCCTCCATCACGCCTGCGTCCACCACCCGCGAATATCGTAAACCACATCACATAGGTGATCACGGCCCCTATGATCGCCGCCATGGTGTTGATCAGCATGTCGCGGTTCTTCACGTGAGCGAGTTCGTGCCCCAACACACCCTCGAGCTCATCCTTGTTCAACAAACGCATCGCTCCCTGCGTCACCGCGACGACCGAGTGGGAGGGGTTGCGTCCAGTTGCAAACGCGTTTGGAGTATCCGTGGGGATGATTGCTACGCGGGGTTTCGGTAGACGTGCACTCGATGTCAGGCGTTCCACCGTGCGATGCAACTCAGGCTCCTCTGCCTCGCTCACGATTTTGGCCTTATAGAGCCTCAGCACCCATCGGTCGGCGTACCAGTACATGCCGATGTTCAGTACCACGGCCATGATTAGGGCAAATGTGAATGTGAAAACTAGATTGGCGCCGGTGAGGTATCCAGCCGCGAGACCCATCACTAGCAAAAGTCCCGTGAGCATACCCATCAGCAGTACAACCCGCGCGGTGCCGCCCATCTTATCGCCAGATTAATTTAATTTGTGTTTGATTAAAAGATTTTGGTTTTAAAAACTCCTCCTCGCATCTCAACTTCATCTTACTCTTTTACCCGAAATGTCTTAGGGCACCCACCCAGCCGAGGTCCGATTGTTGTGATATACGGTTCCGGTTCCCCCGTCGTTGTAGTCACCCGCCTTGCCGGCCTGGTAGAGGTCGTTGTTTATCACGAGGTTGTAGTTGCAGGTGACCACCCACACGCAGATGCCGTAGCGCTGCTGGTTGCCCCCGGTCCCGCGCCTGATCGTGTTCCCCTGGATGTTGTTGTAGCTTGAATTCGTACCTATAGCAATGCCGTCGAATAAGTTGTCGTTGTCCTGGGAGTTGCCCACTATCGTGTTGATACTAACGGTGTTGTAGCGGCTGTAGTAGTTCACGAAGATACCATGGGACCTGTTCCCTTGGCAGGTGTTGCCGCTCACCGTGTTGTGGTCTGAGGAGTCCAGCAAGATACCAACGCTGTTCCCTTGGCTGGTGTTTCCGGTAACCGTGTTGTTGAACGCGGAGTACAAGCCGATACCAAAGGAGGTATTCCCCTGGACTGTGTTGCCGTTCACCGTGTTGTTGTTCGAATACAAGTAAATGCCCATATCGTTTCCCTGAGAGGTGTTGCCGTTCACCGTGTTGTTGTCGCTTGAGGAGATCAAGGAGATGCCTTTGCTGATGTTCCCTTGGCAGTTGTTGCTCGTGAGGGTGTTATTTTTGCTCGAGATGGACAATTCGATGCCATCTTGGCCGTTTCCTTGGCAGGTGTTGCCCGTGACTGTGTTGTTGCCCGAACCGGACAAGTAGATACCATCGATGCCGTTTCCCTGACTGGTATTGCCAGTGACTGTGTTGTTGCTCGAGGAGTTCAATTCGATGCCGTACTCGCCGTTTCCCTGACTGGTATTGCCAGTGACTGTGTTGTTGTTCGAGGAGTGCAATACGATGCCGTAATCATCTACGTTCTTCACCCAGCAGTCGACGATCTTCGAATTCTCCGTGCTGTAGAAGTAAATCCCGTGCATGGTGCCAGAGGTCTGGTTCACATTGTTCCCGTCTATGCATATATTCTGAATTAGCAAGTTGCTCTTGCTCGAGGCGTAGATTGCCCTCATATTCGCGTTCTTGTTGTCCTTTATCTTGATGACAGTTGAAGCCCCAGTCCCCATCAGAGCCACGTTCGACTTCGAGATGACAATGTTGTCGGACAAAACGTAGGTCCCCTCCCTGAGGTAGATTGAGCCTCCGATGGCTGGCAGGTTGTTTATGGCCGCGTTGATCTCTACTTGGTCGTCGGTGCCGTCGCAGACGAAATCCGCGTTCTCGTTGTCCATTGAGTTGTATGCTGCCACGACGAAACTCGCGAAACCATACCCTGGTGGTCCTGCTGGCCCCGTCGCCCCTGTGGCACCAGTCGGCCCCTGTGATCCTCCCGGCCCCTGTGGTCCTGCTGGCCCCGTCGCTCCCGTGGCGCCAGTCGGCCCTTGAGGTCCCTGCTCTCCTTGTGGCCCCGGTGGTCCTTGAGGCCCTTGAGGTCCCTGGATGAGGACCGCTGAAATCCCCGCACCAGCCGCGATTATGGAGATGATTAATGCAATGATAGCAACTTCGGAAACCGGGATGACTGCTCGTTGTCCTTTCATTTTTTTCCAAACCTCCTTTAAGCAACCCACCCTGCCGTGGTTCGGTTGTTGTGATATACGGTTCCGATTCCCCCATCGCTGTAGTCGCCCGCCTTGCCGGCCTGGTAGAGGTCGTTGTTGATTACGAGGTTGTTGTCGCTGTCGCCCCACACGCGGATGCCGTAGCGCTGCTGGTTGCTTCCAGTCCCACGCCTGACAGTGTTCCCCTGGATGTTGTTGTAGTCGGATTGTGTGACAATATTGATGCCGTCGTATGTGTTGTCGCTATCTTGGGAGTTGCCAACTATCGTATTAGTACAGATGGTGTTGCTGCTCGAGGAGTTAAAGTAGATACCATGGTGGCCGTTTCCCTGAATGGTGTTTCCGGTGATCGTGTTGTTGTTCGAGGAGTACAAGTAGATGCCGTCGAGGTCATTACCCTGGAAGGTGTTGCCGCTCACCGTGTTGCGCGAAGAGCTCAAGTGGATGCCTTGGTCGCCGTTCCCCGTGCAGGTGTTGCCGCTCACCGTGTTGTAGTCTGAGGCGACCAAGAAGATGCCTTGGTCGCCGTTCCCCGTGCTGGTGTTGCCGCTAACCGTGTTGTAGTCTGAGGCGTCCAATAAGATTCCGTTCCAGCCG
>CAYFPZ010000007.1:0-7074 GCA_964345105.1 Hadarchaeota archaeon (SeqCode) | reverse complement strand
CAGACGAGGCACCCACTTTCACTCTCAGCGGCCGTACTTTACCTTGCGGCAGAGGCAAGTGGTGAAAAAGTTCCTCTCAAAAAAATTGGTGATATAACGGGGTTTGCAATTTCTTCCATTTCTAAAAATGCGGCACGAGTCCGAGAACTCACAACTTCCCGCGAGGAATGATTATAGTTCCTTCGCTGGCTTCGCCGACTTCTTCAGTTTTTCCTTTGAGATGGAGTGCACCGGTCAGCGCAGCTAGAGCCGCGTCGATTTCATGTTTATTTGCGTTTTCTTTCAATTTCATCCCCTTTTTATTAAGCTTGACCACCCATCGACTGCGGTCAGGAGTTTTAAAGAGGAGCATGCCTGAAGTTCGGGGGTGTATCTCTATGACTCGAAGATCTTTCGCTCGAAGTGCGTCTGCGAGGCGTATCCCTCGCTCCGTGAGCGACCGCATGCCGGCGAAGGTGGGTGGGAAAACCCGGAAGCCGCGCTGGATGAGCAGCGTGTCGGCTCGCCTCAAGTTTCCCTGCTGGGGCAGACTAAGTGGGGCATCGATCGCAACCAGCTTGACATCCGAGCGCGTACATTGCCCCAAGATTTCATCATCAGAGTAAACCAGACTAGTCTGAAATTTGCTGTTTGAAAGTCGTGCAAAGCCGCTAGGGTTCTTCGGAACGCCGGCTAGGTCGAGCCCGATAATCATCACTTGAGTCTCCTAAGCACTGAAGTGACTAGCAGGGGTAGGATAACTGTCACGTCGCCGATCACAGTAACGAGTTTTGCATCTGGCATAACTTTGCCCCATGATTTTGCCTCTTCGAGGGTTGCTCCACTTAGCCCTCCGTGCTCAGGGCGATCCATCGTGACCTGAATTGCGTATTTGAAAGATTTAGGTGTGAGTAACATGCTCTGGAAGATGAAGTTCTTCGAGACACCCCCGCCTAGCAACACCGCCCCGGGTTCCTTCGCGTTGCTTGCCAAATCGACCATCTCATGCACATCGCGCAGGCAATCGATGTTCAGCTCGTGTTCCTGTGAGTAAAGCCACGCCTGAAGCCCGAGGATCGAGTCCGCTATCGCCGGGCAGAAGACAGGCACATTTTTGGTTGCAGCGGCTTTCACGAAGGAATTTTCATCCTCGAGGTGTGATCCGATTCTGCGGAGTAGTTCAGCTGATGAAATTCGCGCTCCCTTTTTCGTGACTTCAGCGAAAATTGGTTGAATCTTGTCCTCGAAGAGTTCGAAAATCTGCTGCGGGACATAGACATCGAAGATGCGACTTATGCCTCGCTCGCGCAACCCAGCATCATCCACTAGAGCCTCGCCCCGCGCATGGTAGCCACCGAATGCTTCGATGAGATCATGGGTCACGTTCGCGCCAGTGGTGACGATGACGTTGACAAGTTCTTCATTGATCGCTTGGGCCAGAACTCGGCGAAGACCTCCAGGGACCATTGCGCCTCCAACACCCATGAAAATTGTCGACCCGGCCTTGAGCATCTCGTGATAAATTTCAACTGCCTTTGCGACCCTCCCTGCACTGAAGACGCCCGACTTGCCCATCTCCTCCACGAGTTCGTCTACCCGCATCTCGGGCTTGAGTTCGATGTGCTCGACGCGTTTTTCCATCAATATTCTCTCCTTGGATATGCCACCCGCACGAGGGGCCGAGCTAGATGCCTGCGAGCGCGTGGTGGAACTTCGAAAGCACCCACCTCGATCTCCCGCTGTACCTCCAAGATTTTTGCCGCGCTGGTTGGCATCCTAACCTTGCATCGTTTACACGAATATCCTTTGCCTTTTCCTTCAGACTTCATCCGCTTGCCGCAGCTTGGGCACGTCGGATTAACTTTTTGGAGCACCGGCACAAGCTTTAGAATCGAAAGTTTTTCCAAATTGATGGTAAGGGGTAGCTCGGGCTTCTCTTTAACCCCACCATAGGCAACAACTTTGTCCCCGACCATGAGCTTCTTTGCAACGTCGCGAAACTGGCGGGTAGGCTCGTAGGCAGCGCAGTCGATTTCTCCAGTTTTATCCCGCATACTGAAAATAACATGGCCTCCCGGGATGATTTTTGGCGTACTTGAAACCTCACCTTTGACAATTACCGACCAAAAGGGTTTGACCTCCGCGATTTTCGCTCGCCTGAGGTGTTCATCCGTGCCTTGGTTCGTCTTGTAAATGATGAAGCGTTCGATGGGTTCCAAAGCTTTCACGAGTTTATGAGATTTTAGCGTGGTTTTAGCGTTCTCTCCGCGAATACCGTAGAGAATTGGGCAGGGTGTGTGGGGGGTGATGCGAATCTCTCCGGTGAAAGGATCCAAATTGTCGAAAGTTTTTGGGAAAGTTTGGTCATTCATCCTAACAACTGAGGCTGCATCAACTTTTCTCGGGGTTCCTCGATTTTCCGGAGCGCGATATGTGATGAGTTCAAACGTCCAGTCGCGCTCGAGCGTGTTGCCGATCGCAGCTAGCGCGCCAATTATGCCACGCCCAAGCTTGAACTTGTGCACTTCCGCGCCAATTTCCATCGCCAAGGCTTCAGCCTCGTCAATCGTTGCGATATCCTGCACAATCTTCTTCGAGAATTTCCTTAGCTTTGTGGAAACCCTTTCACTTTCATAAAACGCAACACCTGGGTTCGTGGTTTCGATGTGGAGTTCAGCCAGCTCTTCAACGGTGCGGAGAATTATTTCTTTGACGACCGGGATTTGATGCTTTTGTACATCAACTGTAAAAGCGATAGCGCAATTTCCTCTCGTTTTTAATTTCCAATTGGGGTTGAGTCTGATTAATTTGGGGTATCCCTCGAGTTTGATACCTTGGGCTTTTAGGCGGTCGATAGCCACAGCTCCGACGTAGGTTGTGCACATGCCTTGCTTCGAGTCCGTGTCGTCGATGCCGATTTGGAGCAGCGCCAAGTTCATCGCCATTCAACTATCCCTTTTAATTGACATAAGGGATGTCGCTTGTGGCAACAGTTTTATAGATTTTTAAAACTAAATTTAAATAACGTGGAAAACTTGAGAGTGTTTATTACAGGCATTTTTGCGTGTTTTTTGCTCCTAATGACAGTGCAGGCGGGAATGGCACAGCAAGCCGAGCTGCCCACTTGGGACGTTGGCCTCACTTGGGCGATTGGTAAACCTGACATTGACCTAACATTCACTTACACAATCATGGACATGACTGTAGACGTGACTGGGAGTGGCAGTTATTACATAATTTACAAGGTCGGAGCGATTGAGGGTCAGGAATATAGGGTGGACGTGACTGGAGGGTTAGACATGATTATGAACATTGATATCAGTGGGGTCTCTGCAGGACAGCAAGTCTCCGGTTTCATGCAGCTAACGATGACAACAAAATTGGATGGGACCGTTTACTACACAAAGAATGAGCTAGCGGTGGCCCGAGCAGATGAAACTTTGGATATTGACATGGATTTCTCGGGCAGCGTTACAGGCGGGGGCCAAGCTTTGGGTCTCAATGGATCGTTGGACGCGAGCGGTGACATGGATATCACTTTCAATCCGTCGTTGGACATCTTCGATTTTCCAATCACGGTCGGCGAAAGTTGGACCGCAGAGTCAGTTGCCACGGTAACGGGCAGCATGAGCGGCAGTATGAGTTTCAAAATGGTGGTGGATGGAGCGGAGCAGAGCTTTAGCGAACCAATCACCAAATCACTAGATCAGACGGTTGATGTTTCGCTCTCAGTTAGTTGTCCGAGGACGGTGGACATACCCCTCGCCTCGACATGCTATGAACTCGTGGTGTCGGGAACGGGCATGGCCCAAGCATGTCCGTTTATGCCAGCTAGTGTGCTGTATTACTCGCCAGATAACGGTTTCGTCGTGGCGGCGGAATTACCTTTTGGTGAGGCACTGAGTTGCGCGAGTCTCGGATCAGAGGAGGACATCCCACTCTTTGGAGAGTTCATGGGTGGGGAAGAAACAATCGCTCTTGGCTCGGTTACCGAGCAAGAGGCTCGAGATGCTATAGAAGGAATAGGTGCGGAAGGCATCGACATAGTCCTCATCGGAGCCATCGTGGGGATAGTCATCGTAGCGATCGCAGCAGTTTTAGTAGTGGTTAGACGAAAGCTTTCATAAGGCCATAGTGGATAAGGGTTGGTTAGGCGAGAGCGATTATTGCTTATCCATCCCCATAAAAACCTTATTGAGCTCCATTGATAATGGAGATTTGGATTATCATGGTTGTCAGCCCTTGGGGCAGGTTTAAGCGCGACGTATGCGATGCACTAGAGGTCGCGCTTTCCAAACTCGGTTGGAAATTGCTGGTGAGGGTGGAGCAGACATTAGAGGAGCCCCCCGATCCGAAGCTTGGTGACCTAGCCACGAGACTTTGCTTCGAGCTCGCGAAGACGCTTCATAAGTCCCCAATGTGGCTCGCGGAGGAGCTGGGTAAGGCGATAAAAACCGCAGGCCTGATCGCGCGGGTGGAGGTCGTGGACAGCTACGTGAACTTTTTCGTCGATGTTCCTAAACTCACCGAACTCACGCTAAGGGCAATCGAGCGGGCTGAAGCCAAGTATGGTTGTTTTGAGCTAGGAAAGGGCAAGAAAGTTGTCATTGAGCACACAAGCGTAAATCCCACGAAGCCGCTCCATATTGGCCACGGCAGGAACGCGGTTATCGGCGACACCATGGCACGAATCCTGCACGCATTAGGCCACGAGGTCGAAGTACAGAATTACATCGACGACATGGGGCGACAGGTAGCGGAGACTCTGCTCGCATATCGGTTGACTAAGAGAAAGCCTCGTGCGAAGTTTGATCATGTTTTGGGGTTGATTTACGCGGACATGCACAAACGCCTGGGGAAGGAGTCTAAATTTGAGCAGCAAGTGCGGAAAGTGCTTACTCAGCTCGAGCGTGGTAAGGGTCCCACCGTTCGCAGGGCGAGACAACTTGCCGAGCGCTGTGTTGAGGCTAATCTAGAGACAGCCGATCGACTGGGTGTAAGCTATGATTTGCTAACATGGGAAAGCGATATTGCGCGGTCAGGGATGCTTAAAGAAACACTTGAGCGACTGCGCGCAACCCCTTATGTAGTCGAAGGCACGGGCGAGTGGGCTGGAACACTGGTCTTGAGGCTGGCAGAATTCGGGATCGGGGACAAGGTGCTTGTGCGCTCCGATGATACTGCCGTTTATACAGCGCGCGACATTGCTTATCAGCTCTGGAAGTTCGGGCGGACGAAGGCAGGACTGCTTTTCAAATTACACTCCAAGCGCTCGGATGGCACCAAGACCTACACGACCGTTCAGCGGGGCAGGTCGAATAGGAAGTTTGGCCGTGCCGATAAAGTGATTAACGTCGTTGGGGCGGAGCAGAGGTTCCCCCAGCAAGTTGTGTTCACCGCCATAAAGGCGCTCGGGCTAGAGCAAGAACACAAGAACTCGTACCACCTCGCCTACGAACACGTCTGGCTCCCGAGTGGCAGGTTTTCAGGACGCAAGGGCACTTGGGTTGGTTTTTCCGTCGACGATGTCATCGAGGAGGCGGTAGCCCGCGCCTATGTGGTGGTCGAGGAACACGCCCCCAAGGCGAGCGAGCGATTCAAGCGTGAGGCAGCTGAGTTGGTTGGGGTAGGAGCGGTTCGGTATTCATTGGTTTGTAACTCTCCCGAGAAGCGTATCACGTTCAAGTGGGAGGAGGCACTCAACTTCGACCGCAACAGCGGCCCCGCGGTACAATATTCCAATGCTCGAGCTTGTAGTATCCTACGGAAGGCGAAGCGCCGGGTGGAGAAGCACCCGAGTGATGTCTTCAAGTTACCTCAAGAACAGCATCTGATTAAGCTGCTTGCGAAGTTTCCGGAAATTGTGCGTGAATCAGGCGAGAGGCTGCAGCCGAATTTGCCTGCGCTCTACGCTGCCAAGTTAGCACTGGCATTCAACACGTTTTATGAGGCGGCCCCCGTGATCGAGGCTGAAACACCTGAGCTGCGTGCCGCCCGCCTCCGCCTAGTGAACTGCGTTCGAATAGTGCTGCGGAACGTGCTCAACTTGCTTGGGATAGCCGCGCCAGAGCGTATGTAGGCTTTAAATGTGGTTGGCTACAACGTCAGTTTAGTGGGGGATGATAATGAGAGCGCTTGCGGCTCTAGGTCTGATTGGTGGCGTCTTGGCCGTATTTGGAGTGTTTTTACCTTGGATTCCTCTCCTCAACATTTCAGGGTGGGACTTAGCTAGTTTAGCGTCAATCTTTGGAGAAGTTGCGACCTACGTGTACCTTGTGCTGCTTGGCGGCATCCTCGCGTTGATAGGCAGTATTGCGCTGCTGGCGGGTAAGAAGGGTATCGCCTACGTGCTCCCAGTGGGTGGGGTAATAACAATCGCTGGTTGGGGTTGGACCTTCGTCACGTTTGGGGGTCCCGAAGCTGCCGCATATGGCTTCTACTTTTGTATCCTTGGGGGAATATTAGCTCTGATTGGCTCCATCGGCTTAATGCGTTGAACCGCGTAGCTCTGGCGCTAAGAAAACTCTACTAAATTCATTTGAGATGTTATTTCCGAAAACCTGCTTTAAACTCTCCCCGGTTTAGGCGCTCGTACTGCTCACGCTTTATTGGCTCCAGTGTGTGAAGCTCCTTTCGCTTAGCTTCGAGCAATTGTGGCTCTTGGCCAACAAGTTCTGAGGCCGAGAGCACGCGATGACCACTTTTTTCGGCTTCGGCAAACACTGGTGTTAGGTATTCTTTGTAGTCAAGTGATCTCAAAAGGTGGTGGTCGATCACGGTCAGCGGTATCGCCTTCACTATTTTCACCATGTTGTTGAGAGCATTTGCGAGGCTTTCCTCATCAATCTTGAAGTTTTTGAGGTATATCGGAGGGCCGCCTATCACCAGCAGGTTCGGACGTTGCTTCAAAATCAGCCGCAGTGCCCCTTCGTCGATCGGCCCCTGTACATCCGAGGCGTGCATGAATGAGCAAACTGGCGTTCGCACCGTCAGCATCAGCACATATCCAAGCTGTGAGTCAGCCGCGCCATGAAAAACAGGTTTCGAGAACTCTAATGTGGTCCGGCTGAATTTGAACTTTTTGCCGTCCGCGAC
>CAYFPZ010000006.1:0-1733 GCA_964345105.1 Hadarchaeota archaeon (SeqCode) | reverse complement strand
TTTTAATTTTAACTAAATCAAAGAACTGGGGATGGTTGCGTAAGTTTTGCGTCCGGGTGCTCCTCAAAATATTGCCTAACCGGCTCAAGCACCCGAACCAGCGCCTCAGCAACTGCCTCTTTCAGGTCTGTGGGGTGAAGTTCGCCGGATAAGTACAACTTTCGAAGTTTTGCTACATTCTCTACTTCAAGCGGACCTCCGTATTTCGTTTGCCTGCTAACCTCCAGCTTGCCGAGGGCGGGAAAGATAACGTGTTCAACGTATTCTATTATTGGATTATCCTTCGCTTGCCTCGGCGGACAAAATGCTTTAATCACCTTCTTCTTGACTACTGAAGGTTCGTCGTCGATAGCGATGAAGTTGCCTTTTGACGAAGACATTTTGGCGGCCCCGTCCAAGCCGCGAAGCAAGGGCATGTGCACGCAGACCGGTTTTTGATAACCTAAAGCTGGTAATTTCTCCCGCGCGACCATGTGCACCTTCCTCTGATCTATACCTCCAACCGCCACGTTGACTTTTAGGTGAGCTATATCTACTGCTTGCATGAGAGGGTAAATCACCTGCGCCACATCCGGATCCTTTAGATGGCGAGCTATCTCGGTCATTGAGCGATGTGCTCGAAACAACGTTGTACTTGTAGCCATCCGAAGTACATCCATCATAAACTCGGGCTTTAACTGAAAGTCGGACCCGCGCAAGAAATCCGTACGTTCGGGGTCGAGGCCCAAAGCAATGAAACAATGTCTATTGTACTCGGCCACCCGGCGAATTTCTTCAAGTGTTCCCTTATCATTGAGATAAGCATGCAAATCTGCGAGCAACACAATCACACGCGCTCCCAATTTCTGAAAATCTATAAGTTTTTGCACGGACAACGCGTGCCCAAAATGAATTTTTCCAGAGGGTTCGTAGCCGCAGTAGACTGTAAGTTTCTCTTTATCCAGTAGTTTGCGGAGTTCGGTTTCTGTAACCACCTCACTCGTGCCTTGGGTTGCACACTTGAAGCGTTCTTCTGCCTCCGTTTGATCACCACTCGAAAAGTATACTAGACAGCTAAAAGCTTTTGTTGGAGATATGCGACCCCTTTATTTCGTGTGGATGTTAACTAAATAAACAAACCGATTACAATAATACTGTTACAATAGTATCATAAAAAGTGATAAAAATTAAAATAAGTTGCAGTGGAAATCAAGGGGTTGGTCGTGTGGAAAAGCGAGAAAGGATTCTTGCAAGGGTATTCAGCTTTGACATTGGATTTACGGGCACACGCAAGACACTTTTTTATCGTAAGCTTTTTGGGTACTCAAGTTCTACGAAACGAAACAAAAAAGATGGTACTACAAAGATTTATACCCATATTGCACGGGGTCTGCTTGGATTAATCCCCCACTTAAAACTTGGGAAGAGTGTTATTGCTGTTCCAAAGATAGCAGCGCCCCGTTTGGAGGAGTTCTTCTCGGATCCCAAATGGCAGCCTATAGAACTTCACATCTTCGACGCCATTTTGCCTGCGGAGCTCAGAGCGCGCGCGATGGAGGAGGTGCTTGCTGGTTATATCGTGCGTGGGCGGGAACAAGTGAAGATTACCGCCGAAATAGATGAGCTTCTAAGAGGGGCTAGACAGAGGAAGTTGACTCCTGAGTTTGCTGAACGGGCGCGGCGCATCTTGCGCGTGGTTGAGGGGTTTGTTGCCCTTGACTGGACTGATGGGCAGGAATTTTCGCGGAGGCTTG
>CAYFPZ010000005.1:0-13098 GCA_964345105.1 Hadarchaeota archaeon (SeqCode) | reverse complement strand
CGATGTTGATAGCACTATTCTCATGGCCTTGGATGGCGAGAAATATAAGATCTCAAATTCTAAGTTTGAGGGAGAGAAAATTCGTGGATTTAGCTCGAATTTCTGGAAAAAGCGATTTTACAATAGTGGTAAAAGAAATTCTGCCAAATATGCTAGCATACGTTTTTTTGGTGTTTATCATGGCCACCGGCTGGGCTGTGGTAATGGAGTCTAGCATAAGTGTGATAGGTTTGGGGCCTACTACGGGTTTTACATTAGGACAGATGCTTCGACTTGTTATCGCATGGGATGTGATTAGACTGGGTGCATGGTGGTACTTCGTCCCCCCCGGGCTCGTTATAATCATGTTCACTGGAACTCTTATGATGCTTACTTCAGTTATCGATGACGTACTGAATCCTAAGGTGCGGACGGAGTGATAACTTTACTTGAGGATTGTTTGTCATGATAACGATTTTAAGAAAACATTGGGGGAGGGCCTGAAAAATGAATAAAACTCTTCTCCAAGTCAAAGACCTCAAAGGCTACTACAGAGGCACTTTTGGCGTCGTCCATGCTGTGGATGGTGTTTCACTTAAAGTCAGCGAGGGCGAAAGAATTGGTATCGCTGGTGAATCTGGGTGTGGGAAATCTACCTTCGCGCAACTTATTACTGGTACTACAACGCCCCTATTGCATTATGAGAGTGGCGAAGTCAAAGTCAATGGTTTTGATGTCTGGAAAATTTCTCCTGAAAAATTAAGAAAAGATGTTAAATGTAAACTCATATCCTATGTGCCTCAAGCTATGTTAAATTCTCTAAATCCTGTTAAAAAAGTCAGGGAGTTCATTGCGGACATGTTAAAAGAACGTACTGGGCGGAAACACTCAGTCAATGAAGCCCGCGAAATGGCGGCTGATCATTTCGAGAGGTTGGGTCTAGATAAGCATGTTCTTGATTTTTATCCGCACGAACTTAGTGGAGGCATGACACAAAGAGCTATTACGGCAATATCAACGTTGGGGAATCCGAAACTTTTGATTACGGATGAGCCCACCTCAGCCCTTGATGTGACCTCGCAGAGACGAATGATACAGCTGATGATAGACATACAAAGAAAGGGGATAATAAAAAGTCTTATGTGCATATCCCACGATTTGTCCGCCCTGAATCAGCTGTGCGATCGGATTGTAATTATGTATGGCGGAAAATTCGTGGAAAGTGGAAGGGTAGAAGAAATCGTGAATAAACCTCTTCACCCTTATACTCGCGCGCTGATGGATTCTCTGTTGCCGCTCGAACGGCAAACAAAAAATAAATCGTTGACGAGTATACCGGGGGTAGTTCCCGATCTGAGAAATCCTCCGCCTGGATGCAGGTTTCATAGTCGGTGCGAAAAATGCATGGAGATATGTAAATCTAAGGAGCCCCCGACTATCAAGAAAAAAGGCAGAAGTGTTAACTGCTGGCTTTACAACAGAGGTCGATCGAAATGAAGAAAAACATACTTTTGAAGGTCAAAAATTTAACAAAGCTCTACACCTCAGGCTACGTCCGGACAGTTGAAGTAATAGGCGCAAAAAAAGTATCATTTGACATAAAAAAAGGCGAGATATTTTGCCTAGTAGGCGAAAGCGGTAGCGGCAAGACCACTGTGGGCAACATAATTCTGAGACTAATTAAACCAAGCAGGGGTAAAATTATTCTCAATGGCAAGAATATTTTTGCGTATGATAAACTAGCTTACTGGAGAAAAGTACAAGCTGTCTTTCAGGATCCCTACTCGTCATTTAACTTCTTTTATAATGTCGATAAACCTCTAAACGACGCATTTGACCTCCTCGAAAATTCTCCTTCCAAGGATGAAAGAAAGAAAATCATTAAGTCTACTCTAGAAATGATTGGGATGAATCCAGACGAAATCCTAGGGAGATATCCACATCAACTAAGTGGGGGACAGATGCAACGATTACTCATTGCGAGATCCTTAATCATCCACCCAAATTTGTTGGTGGCCGACGAATTAACAAGCATGATAGACGCTTCGACCCGTGTCGCGGTTCTGAAAGAACTCTTACGATTGAAGAAAAACGAGAAAATGTCGGTATTGTTCATAACGCACGACCTGGCGCAGGCATATTTCATCGGCGATAGAATAGCAATAATGAGGAAAGGGGAAATAGTTGAAAGGGGCCCGGTCAAAAAGGTCATCTTCAATCCAAAACATCCTTACACAAAGGAGCTAGTTGCGAGCGTGCCGCCACTCCATGAAAAATGGGAGTTGTAAGATTGAACACTTTATCAGTTTTTCTAATATTCCAAGAGAGTTAAAGGCTGGAAGACTTTTTAGAGAAGAAGAATTCATAGGCATTGTCTCTCAGCAATTTTTGGGCTAGATGAACGGCTTGTTTTTCAGTAAGAGAACCTTCCTCAACTTTTTCCTTAAGTACTCTTGAAATGTTTTCCCTAGCAATCACAGAATGGCCGTAGACACCCTCCGCATGGATGTAGTCTCCCCCAAAACCGAAGATTTTATTCCAAGGAACCGTGTCCAACCATTCGGCTAAGGCTTGCCTTGCTCTATAGGGGGAGATTATGTGGAGCCAGCACATATCGATGTAAACATTTTGGAAGGTCTTAGCTAGGACAGTTAACTCACCCGTATAGGGGTATGATCCGTGGAATATGTCGAATCTGACTTTTTTATATTCTCTGAAGAGGTTGGTCAGGAGGGTCGGGTTAGAGTTGGTGATGATGTTCTCGTTTCCTTCTTGAATTCCCGTATGAATCTGTATAGGGAGGCCCTTCTCCTCAGCTAATTGGATTATTTTGTGCACCATAAAATCCTGTAATGGCTTGGTTTCTTTCAAAAAAAGCCCTTCAGGCGCTTCTTTACTATTTATATTAATCGGTTTTTTCCCTTTGAAAAATTCTTGGTTAAATACGTTAGCGAAGACCTCTTCAGCCTCTCTTTGAGAGATTTTGTCAAAACGGAGTTTTCTCATGTAGGCTAGACCTATTTTGACGCCAACTATCATCTTTGATGCTTTATTAAACTCGAGTTCTAGGGCTTGGATGAGATTGGAGAATGAATGAATGGGTTTACCGCACCGCTTTTCTAAAGCTTCGAAGTCCATCCTTTCCCTAGCCATAACGAAGTCGTCGAACCTCGCAACTGGGGCAAAGAACCTTCTATCAACATCCTCTAAGGGGGCAGATAGGCTATCTAAAATGGATACATCAATCCCAGACTTGTCTTTCAGTATCCACTTGTAAAGTCCCGATTTATTCGCTTTCTCCATCCGCGATGCGAGTTTCTTGTAGGTATCCTCGCTGATTTCGTCTACGCCGTAAAGATCCCTTACGGCTATGTTTATGGCTCGAGTATAACCCGTATTTTGAATCACCTCCCCAAAAGGTTTGAATATTGTCCATCTCTTTTCAAGGGGAAGTCTTGAGTCTCGAACCTTTTCTAGTTCTTCCAGCGACATTCCTGAAGAAACAAGATCGGACGAAGTATATTGCGCGAGTAATATTTCAAACAGATCGGGTTTTTTAGCTATTCGCTCCTTTTCCTGTAAGAGGTGTTCATGAGTGTCGACGATTCGAACCTTATCAACAGCTTCTTTAATGGTTCGGTAAAGCCTAGAAGTACTTTTTATAGAATCACCAAACCCTATCGCCAACCATAGTAATTTTGATTCTAATGAGTTTTACATCTATTCCGTCCATAGAGGTGCCCGACATCGGCTCAACTACTAGCATTGGAGCACCACCCGCCCCCTAGCCAATAATTGAGGAAGCAATGATGTTATGGAATATCGGTCTGACCCGAAGGATTGATTCGTTCTCCCTCGTGGGATGAACCCTATTCGTCATAAGAACCGTGATAAGTTTGTTCACTGGGTCGACCCACAGCGAAACTCCCGGGAAACCAGTATGCCCAAAAGTCAATGGGGACAACAATTCGCCAGCTTGAGATTCTTTATCCGCCTTGAGACCCCACCCTAAACCCCTAGGCTCTTCCAGTCCTACGGTGTGGTTCTTGGTCATCAAATTAACAGTTGAGGGTCTGAGGATTCTGTTATGCCCATACGCCCCCTTATTGAGGAATGTTTGGCCAAATATGGCGAGGTCTTGGGCGGTGGAGAAAAGTCCAGCATTGCCACTTACCCCACCCATGCCGAAAGCGTTTTCGTCGTGGACCTCCCCTATGATAATGCGTCCTCGCCAGCTACATCTCTCAGTCGCCGCGATTCTATCCCTCAACTTTTCCGGAGGGTTGAAGAGGGTCTCCTTCATGCCCAAGGGTGAGAAGATTTCTCTTCTGGAAAAGGATGCTAGACTCTCACCTGCAACTTTCTCTATGATGAAGGTCAATAAGATAAAACCTAGACAACTGTAAATGACCTTACTACCGGGAGGACATTCAAGTTTTGTCTGGCATATTTCTCTTAGAAAATCTTCCCTAGTTTTACACCTCTTATATAGCTGAATTGGATCAGGGATACCGGCTGTGTGTGTTAACAAATTGTGTAACGTGGTTTTTTCCTTCCCCTCTCCAGTGTACTCTGGAATATAGAGGTTTACGGGGTCGTCCAGCAAACCCTTTCCTTTTTCAAGTAGAATCATCAAGGATGTTGCTGTAGCTACCGGTTTGGTCACCGACCCGGCATCGAAAATGGTATCTAATTTCATAGGTTTGGAGAGTTCCGAGGGTATTGATACTGCTTTCCCATAAGCTTCGTGTGCCACTATCACGCCGTTACGTGCCACCAAGAAAACAGCACCGGGGAAAGCTTTTTCGGAAATGGCCTTCTTAATGAATTCACTTACTTCCCTCAGGCGGCTGGGATCCATCCCGACGTCCTCTGGATTACCATGCCTCAGAACACATTTGACCGACATTCTAGAGTTTTTAGCTTCAGCACCGCCGCCCAAAGATATCACCTCCTCAACCCAAGTGCTAACACCCTCTAATGAAATTTAAGGTTTTTTAATTCCACAAACTAAGTAATTTAGTTGAGTATTAAGAGTCTTCGCTGCATGGAATCAGCAAACTTAAATTTAACAATTTCGAGGATTGGAAGGATGAGGCCATGGAAGAAATCAAATTTGGTTTTATCGCCCCACAAGGTTGGAGGTTGGATTTGCCCGAGGATCTTCCGCCTAAGGATCAGTTCGAGTCCATCGTCCGAGCGGCAAGGGACGCTGAAAGCTTGGGATACGACTCGATATGGCTTTACGATCACTTCCACACGGTGCCGAAGATTGAGAATCGTTCGGTTTTTGAATGCTGGATGACTCTCACGGCCCTAGCAGCAGAAACGGATAAGGCGAAGCTGGGCCAGATCGTGACTTGCAATTCCTACCGGAACCCGTCCTTGCTTGCAAAACAGGCCTCGGTACTAGACGTCATTTCGGGAGGAAGGCTAATCTTCGGAATAGGTGCTGGGTGGTACGATCACGAGTATCTCGGTTACGGCTACGATTTCCCAAGTGCTGCCAAAAGAATAGGTATGCTCGATGAAGCGGTCGAGATAATCAAACGAATGTGGACCGAGCCCGTGGTTGATTTTGAAGGGAAGTATTACAAGCTTCACGGAGCAATCAATTACCCCAAGCCAGTTCAAAAGCCGAGGCCTCCAATCCTGATTGGGGGAGGTGGGGAAAAGCTGACCCTACGTGTGGCGGCAAAGCATGCAGATATCTACAACCTTGGGGGAGGAACGCCAGAGGACTTCGAAAGAAAAGTCCACATATTAAGAGACCATTGCGCCAGTGTTAAAAGGAACCCAAACGAAATCGAGCTTAGTTTTCATACGGAAGTGATTATCGGCGAAACTGAAGCGGAAGTTCAGCAATTCGTGCAGGAACTCATCAAAGAGGGTTTTAACAAAAGCTATCGAGGGAAGGGAATTTGGGAGCCCATATCCAAGGAGCAATTCCTCCGGAAAAGTATCGTAGGAACGCCTGAGCAATGCGCCGAGCAGCTCAAAAAATTCGTGGAACTCGGGGCGACCTATTTCATCTTATACTTCGACAAAACCATAGAGCGAGAAACTCACAAGCTTTTCGCGAAAGAAGTTATCCCGCTTATCAAAGTATAAAATAGATTCTTTAGTGCTCAGAGCAGCATGTGGATGGGCTTGGATCTGAGGTTAAAAATACAGTATTAAAAATGAAATCAGCCTGTTATGAACTTAACACACGTTGAAGATAATTCTCAAAACCTTCGTTCTCCAAGATGAAAAAGGTCTCCTCCCAGCTGATGCACTTCTTTTGTCGTAGTGTTTCAAGTACCCTGATTATACATAATGGTACTTCTGGAGTTTGACCAGTTTTTTCTAACTTTCTAACAAAACGCATGGCGCTAAAAAGAATCGCATTAGCATCAGCATATTTAATAGGTTTTGTCTTCCCATATTTGTTTTTCCATTCGTTCCGACTTACTATATCGTTTACATGGCTCAAAATCAGGAATGTGGATCGACCAATGAGTTTAAGATTGGTAGGATTAACATTTACCATAGTATTTCCTAATACTCTGCTAAGTTTAGCCATTACCGCTGTGGAATGAGCGTTAAGCACCATTTTAAGAGCGATTTGTCTCCTGAGATTAAGAGGATCATCTTTTCTACTCATCGTGAGCACTATGATGTGGTCATCTTGGTCTAAATCTCCAATATTTGATCTTAAAAGCACAAGGAGTTCATCACGTTGTTTTTCTGTAATTAAAAGGAGAGCCACGTTAGATCCATTCTTTTTACAGAGTGAGAGGAAACTCCTGAAAGATGAGGAAGGATTTAGTAGCTCATCTATCTCTTCGTCAACACATATTATCACACCTAAATCTCCTTTTCTGGGGGGATGATTCTCTATGTTATATTTAGAAAATGAAAAATCATAAAGAGCCTCCTGATTTTGTCCTACTTCGTTGAGACTATTAAGTGCTGTATGTTGAAGGAATTTATCCCTAACTTTTTTTGAAACATGAGCTTTATAAAATGGAGGATTTAAGCCTTTAAACCAACGCTCTAGCAGCACTTTCCATGCTTCCCGGTAGTCGGTTACTGGTGTCCAGACTTGAACCCAACTCTTTCTCGGCGCTTTCACAGTATCTAATGGGTCAAGTTTAAAGGTCGGGCTCCTTTCAGCTACATCTATAAAAATTGGAAACAAAGCTTTTTTAGCAAAGTAGATTGAAAAATGATGATTTTTGTAAGCTTTCGTCTCTAATTCAGTAAATGGAGCGATGTCGTTTATTAGATTAAATATTGTCTTCGGAATATTTACAAAATCTTTCAATCTCTGTGATAGAGTTCTATTTCTGAAGCCAACGAGGGAAAGTTCATCTTTTGTCAAAAAAACCCGTAGAACTTTATATATGGCCTCTTCAATTATTACACCCATTACATAAGTGTCTATCGTAGTGGCCTGCGCTCGAGTTGAACCAGTTATAGCTTGGGGTCCTGTGGTAAGATTAATCTTAGTGATGCTCTTATTTTCTAAAACTATTCTGCTACGCTTTATCAATTTGAGAACTTCATTTGGATTGTTGTAGATAAAATAAAGTTTCTTTTTAATTTCATTCTTTTTTTGAGAGGTTATTTTGCCATACAATTTCAGTCCCCCTTGTATAAACCCTATAACGGACGAGGTTTCTCCCCCTTCCGTTATCGCAAAGAGAACGTCACCTTTTTTTATTTTATTATCAATAAGTTGAAGATATCCAATCAATTGTAAATCCTCCAGTCCTTCTAAAGCACTTACCAATGCTCTGTCTCCTCCAGTCATCTCCCCAATAAGATGTTCTTCTATATCACTAGGCAGGAAATTTTTTAGTTTCTCCCAGAGCATGCTACTCTTCAACTGTTTCCAAAAGGGTTTCCAAAGCGCACTTTCTATTTGTTTTGCGAGTCTTCCAGTAGAACCACATCCATAAATGTAGATTTTTTTGCCTTCAACTATTGCCTTTGCAACCGCGTTTACTGCTTGGATAACCAGCTTAGGCTTTTTAGAAAGTACCATTATCTTGTTGGATATTTCCTCATCCACAGACAGTATTTTTCTTAAACCTTCTAGAGTATCAGATTTTATCTTGAAACTCAGGTCCCAAGTTTTTGGGTGGCGTTGTTCTGTAAGAAGTCTATGCAACTGGAATTGTTTTTTTCTTCTAACATAGTCTACAGACTGAGCTGAAGGAGATAACCTAAGAAGTTTAAGAATACCATTCCCCATGTTATCCTCCTCATCCCCATGACTTTCTAGCTGTAAAGTAAATATTCTCTCCTTAGTTCTGAAAACTTGACTAGGTCTTCTTGAGAACTTTGAAGTATCTCATCGACTTCAATATTTTTTAGTAGCATCTCCCTCACCTTTGAATTTCCCACGACCATATCAAAGTAATTTTCATTAAAACTAAATCGATCCGGATACATTTCCATTATCGTTTTGATTAAATTTAACGCAAATTCAAAAGGTTTGTACTTACTTTTATCTGTAACATGTATCTGTACACCGCTACAAAGCCTACTCTTGTATTTTGAAAATGATGGCACAAAACACACCTCTCTGCACTTTACTCCAGGAAACTTGTAAGCATTAATTTTTCTCGACAATTTGACGCCATCGATCCATGGTGCCCCAGTTATCTCAAATGGTTTAGTAGTCCCTCTACCTTCAGAGACGTTGGTGCCCTCAAAAAGTACTTGTCCAGGGTAAACTGTAGCACTATCTAAGGTAGGTATATTTGGTGAAGGCATAATCCATGGCAAGGAAGTGTTACTATACCACATTTCCCTCTTCCATCCCTCCATGGGTATAGCTTTTGAGTCCACTTTATCGTCAAGAAATTCTCCATTAAAAAATCTAGCGAGCTCTCCAACCGTCATGCCATGCCTCAGAAGTATAGGATATAATCCAATGAATGAACTATTCTTTGGATACTTGAGAACAAACCCCTCCATGGTTACACCATTTATTGGGTTTGGTCTATCCAGAACAATAAAAGGAACACCTTTTTTAGCGCATATTCTCATGCATAACGCCATAGTCCAGATATGCGTGTAAACTCGTGTACCAACATCCTGTATGTCAAAAACTAATACGTCTATAGCCTCCATCATTTTAGGCGTAGGTAATTTACCTACATTAGATACACCAAGACGCATGCGTTTATCTAGATTTCTAGAAGTTAGTGACAAATATTTTACAGATGGTCTATAAAGACTAAAAACCGGAATGTTATACCTCTTATCCACATAAGATTGGAAGCCGACTCCAGCTTGGTGTTCATTACGTATCCCATGCTCTGCAGCAAAGATAGCCGTCAATTTAATTCTCGGATGATTGTAAAATAAGTCTATAATACTGTTAAGCTCGTTGTCAACGCCAGTTTGATTAGTTAATAGACCAACTTTTTTACCTTCAATTAAACTTACGTTATTCCTTAAAAAAACTTCTAAGCCTAATTTTATCATATTTTTGTGTTGTCAAAGTAGTAAGTATTAAACTTTTTGGTAGTGTTGCTGTTTTGCACCTTAACTCTTTAAATTTTGTTGTTTTTTACTATTTTTAAATTAAATGACCTAAAACGGTGTTTTTATTTCCGTAAAAGTTTAATTAACGCCGAACTTGATTACAATGGTACGGGATTCTATGAGGTCGAGAAGGACAACACCTCACAAGAATACGAAGTCGGCGCGCGGATTATATGCGATAGGAGTTGATGTCGGTGGTACAAAAATTGCTTCAGCACTAATGAGCTCAAAAGGCAAAATTGTTTTCCGCGTCGAAGAGCCGACCACTAAGGAAGATGCAATAGACGCGGTGTTATCGCAAATAGCAAAGCTAATCAAAAAAGTAATGAATCAATCAAAAGCAAGTGGGTTAAAAATCAAGGGGATCGGTATCGCGTGTGCAACACTCGTGGAAAAATACGACAACAAAATTAGATGGTCATCGAACATTCCACAAATACAAGGCTCGACACTAAAGAACTTTCTACAAAAAAATCTCGGTACTTCGCTCCCGATATTCGTAGTGCACGACCACGTTACACCGGTGCTTGGAGAACAATGGGTAGGTGCTGCCCGCGGAGCGAAAAATGCGATTTACATCATTTTGGGGACGGGCATAGGTAGCAGCATACTTATCGACGAAAAACCGTACGATGGAGTTGGGCTTGCGGGTTCAATAGGATGGATGTTGCTTGGACCCAACTTCATGGATAAAATTTACGATGAAGGCTGTTTTGAAAGCCTCTGTTCTGGCACGGGCATCGCCAAGAGAACCATTGAAGAAATACGCAAGGGATCCAAGACGATGTTGATGGATATGGTGAATAATGAGATCGATACTATAACCTCTAAATTGGTATTTGAGGCCGCAAGAAAGGGTGACCCGCTTGCCCTGAAAATTGTCCGAGAAACAGCGACATATGTGGGCATTGTTGTGTCAAATCTCATCAGCACCCTAGCCCCGGAAGTGGTCATCATTGGAGGTGGAGTGGGACAGTCCGCTGACTTGTTGATGAACCGCATAAAAGAAATCGTGGGACTTTATTCACAGCCTTACTTGGCCAAAAAAGTTAAAGATAAAAAAATTAGGATATTGCCCTCGTCGCTTGGGCCCGACGCCTCATTGTATGGAGCAGCAAAACTGGTATTCATATACGTGCATGGTTAGATACTTTTCGAAAGTTTGAGCGTTTTTCATGCACTGACTAAAAAATCATCTTTTATTTAATAGGGTTTAGAATATTATTTGGGTCAAAGAGTTTCTTTATTCCTTCCATTAGCTGTATTTCTTTTTCAGACAGACAAAGAGCAAGGTCGTCGATTCTAATTTTTCCTATCCCATGTTCACCTGTTATAATTCCTCCCAAATCTACAGCTGCTTTATAAATTTCATTCTTCAACTTTTTAACGTGGTCTAGACCCTTTCCCTTTTCTACCATTACATGCGGGTGTAAATTACCATCCGCTGCATGTCCATACGTCGGGATGTATGCATTAAATTTCTCAGCGATCTTGTCTATCACATCCATAAGTTTTCCCATGTTAGCAGGTGGCACCGTCACATCTAGGATATCGGCGATTTCGGGCTTTAAGGCAGTGTAAATATTACTCCTTATGTCCAGAATTCTATCCTGTTCTTCTCTTGACTCGGCGATTAAGGGCTCGAGGGAGTTGTTCTCTTGACATGTCTCTGATATCTTCTCACTTTCTGAATATACTTCATCTATTCCAGTCCCTGCCACTATTACTATGAGAAAAGCATTTCCTTTTTCACATGGCCATTTTTTGCCCAGATGTTCAGCCGATTTTTCTATTGTGTCTTTCTCCACATACTCTATAGCTAAGGGAATTATTCCTCTCTGGAGGATTTTTGGAACAGTGTTTATAGCATCATGCCGGTTCTCATATGGCACAATTAGGGTTGCAGTAGCCCCAAATTTTGGATACAACCGAAAAATCACTTTGGTTATTATACCCAACGTTCCTTCACTTCCAATCATCAAATGCATTAAATTATATCCCGTATTATTTTTCAATAACTTTCCACCCAAATTCACGATCTCACCTGTAGGAAGCACGACTTCGATGCCTTTTACGTAGTTTCTAATAATCCCGTATTTCACTGCTCTTGCTCCACCAGCATTACATACCACGAGCCCCCCCACCTGAGCTCCCTCATCTCCAGGGTGCGGTGGGAAGAGCATGTCAGCTTCCTCTGTTGTCTTTAATAATTTTTCAAGAGTCGCCCCAGCCTCGACAACTGCCATCATGTTGTCCTTGTCTATCTCAATTTTGTCCATCCTTTCTGTGGAGAGGATTATGCCATCTTTAGTAGGGATGGCTCCTCCTACAAGTCCAGTTCCTCCACCCCTAGGGAAAACTGGGATCTTTTTTGCATTGGCGAGTTTCAGGATTTTGGATATCTCTTGAGCGTTTGCGGGTTTTACCAAAACAACTTCAGCGGCAGGTTGGGGTCTGACAGAGGCGGCGGTTTCATCTATCAAATAACCCTCCATCTGCTCTCTTTTAGTTATAACCCAATCTTCTCCTACTATATCCCGCAAGTCCTTTTCAATTCCTTGTATCAACTCAACACCTTGTTTTTATTTTTTCTTATCTCATCAATCAGTTTAGGTACTACCTCGTACAAATCTCCGACTATACCATAATCGGCCACTTTAAATATTAGGGCCGAGGGGTCTGTGTTTATCGCCACAATGATATCGGAATCCCTCATACCCGCTAAGTGCTGAGGCGCGCCAGATATGCCACAAGCAAAATAGAGCTTTGGTTTAACAGTGTTTCCGCTGAATCCAACTTGATGTTCTTTTCCTATCCACCCCTCATCTACTAGAGGTCTACTGGATCCAACGACTCCACCTAAAAAATCAGCCAATTCACGCAGAAGCTTAAAATCACCTGGTTTTTTTAACCCTCTTCCACCAGAGACGATGATATCCGCTTCCGTTATGTTAATTTCCCCTGCCTTTTCTTTCTTTAAAATCTTCGCCCCGCTATTTTCTATAACCTCCGCATCTTTCATTATTATTTCTCCTTTTCTGGTTGGATCCCTCTCCCTCTTCTCCATTACTTTATATCTAACCGTAGACATCTGAGGTCTTGTTTTGGTCTTTATGTGAGCGAGAATATTGCCGCTAAATGCGGGTCGAATCTGAATTAAATTCCCTTCTTCATCCACTTTTAAATCAATGCAGTCAGCCGTCAATCCAGTTTTTAATGCCGCTGCTATCCTAGGTCCCAAGGACCTTCCGAGATGAGTCGCTCCAAGTAGGAATATCTCAGGCTTTTCCTCCTTCACCAAATTCACTATATTCTGCTTATAACGAATCACGTCGAATTCTTTAAGGGATGAATGATCGTAAAAAAATATTTTATCCGCCCCATGATAAATCAGTTCATTAACTTCATTTTTAATTTGAAAGCCTAGTAAAACGCAGGAAAGCTCTACGTCCAACTTATCCGCAATATCTCTTCCTTTACCCAACAACTCGTATGAAACTGGATGGATTTTTCCATCTTCCTGCTCCGCAAAAATCATTACTCCTTTATATTCACCCATTGTCATACCTTCAGGAC
>CAYFPZ010000004.1:0-12273 GCA_964345105.1 Hadarchaeota archaeon (SeqCode) | reverse complement strand
AGCGAGAAAGTGATTATAGAGCCAAAACTATAGATAGATTGACTGCCGGGGTAGCCTAGCCAGGTAAGGCGCAGGTTTGGAGAACCTGTGGTCCTTTGGGCCGCAGGGGTTCGAATCCCCTCCCCGGCGCCACCTTTCGAACGTCTTAATAAGCTCCTCAACGAATTTAAGAAAGACCTAGTTGGCGATTCGAATGCCAGAAGAATTCAAACATATCGTGCGGCTTGCGGGGAAGGACCTGACTGGCGAGAAGCAGACCCAGTTAGCGCTAGCTGATCTGAAGGGCGTGAGTTCGACCTTTGCCCGAGCTGTCGCTTATGCCGCAGATATCGACCCATTCACGAAGCTTGGCAACTTGAACAAAGAGCAGGTGGAACGCCTCGAGCAGGTCTTAAAAAACCCGGCCGAGCACGGGATCCCGAGCTGGATGCTCAATCGTCGAAAGGATTACGATACTGGCAAGGATCTCCACCTCTTGGGTGCGAATGTGGCGATGGCGACGCGCGCCGACATCGGGCGCGAGCGTAGAATTCGAAGTCGCCGAGGCATTAGACATGAGCTTGGTCTGCCCGTGCGAGGGCAGCGAACACGCACTACTGGCCGCAAGGGCCTAGTAGTAGGGGTGAAGCGCAAGGAAGTCCGCATACGCGAGGAAGCCGCGAAAGTCGGGAGGGGCAGGCGGGAGAAAAAAGAAGGGTTAACGAAAGAAGTGGAGAAGAAAGAAGAGGAGAAGGAAGAATGAAGCGTCAGCGAAAGAAATATCTCAGGCCCTTACATCCTTGGGAAAAAGAGCGGTCGGGCGCCGAGGACAAACTCCTCCGCCAATACGGGCTCCGCCGAAAAGAGGAGATATGGCGAACCCAGACCCTGCTCAGAAACTTCAGGCGGCAAGCTCGTCACCTGCTCACCGCCTCGGGCCCACAAGCGGAACTCGAGACCAAACAGCTTCTAGCGCGGCTCCGCCACCTTGGGCTCGTGGGTGAGGGTGCGACGTTGGATGACGTGCTCGGCTTGAACATCGAGAACCTGCTTGAGCGCCGTCTCCAAACTATTATCCATCGCAAAGGTCTGGCTCGAACGCCACAGCAGGCACGACAGCTTGTGCTTCATGGCCATATAGCTATCGCAGGCAAACAAGTCAGCGTGCCGAGCTACTTGGTACCTCTCGAGGAGGAGGGCGTGATCGTTTACGTAGAAGGTTCATCTTTTAAGGTTCAACCAAAGCCCGAAGCCCCAGCGGCCGAACCTATCATTGAGGAGAGGGTGGAAACCCGACCCGAGGAGGTTGAGGAGGGAGCCGAAGCGCAACCTAAGGAGGAAACAGCATGACGGACGGGAAGTGGGGAGTCGCTCACATTTATTCATCGTTTAGCAACACCATCATCCACATAACCGACCTTACCGGGGCCGAGACCGTGGCCCGCTGGTCGGGAGGCATGGTGGTCAAGGCCGACCGGGAGGAGTCCTCACCCTACGCGGCGATGCAGGCTGCGATGCGTGCGGCTGAGGAAGCGATGGAGAAGGGCTTCACAGGCATTCACATCAAAGTGCGTGCGCCGGGCGGGGGCAGTTCGAGGAGTCCTGGCCCCGGAGCGCAGGCGGCAATTCGGGCACTAGCGCGTGCAGGTTTAAGAATCGGGAGAATTGAGGACACCACGCCGACTCCACACGATGGATGTCGAAGGCCTGGAGGGAGAAGGGGCCGCCGAGTATGAGGTGAAAAAATGGAACTCAAAATCCGAAAGCTCAAAGGTGACGAGATGGGGTTCGTGCTTTCTGGCGCTAACCCGGCCTTCGCGAACGCCCTCCGCCGGGCCGCGCTACGTGAAGTACCGGTGATGGCAATCGACGAAGTCGAGTTCAAAGTCAATGATTCGGCGATGTACGACGAGGTTCTCACGCACCGACTTGGGTTAGTCCCCCTTCGCACGCCCCTGAAAGGCTACAACCTGCCCGGTGAGTGCGGCTGTCGGGAAGGGCTCTGCCCGAAGTGTAGCGTGGCCCTGACGCTCAAGCGCGAGGGACCCGTGACCGCACTCAGTGGTGATTTGAAGTCGACCGATGAAGAAGTCGTGCCAGTGAGCAGCTCGGTTCCGATCATCAAGCTTGAGAAGAAGCAGCACCTCGAGCTGACTGCCATCGCGCGTTTGGGATTTGGCAAGGAGCACGCGAAATGGCAACCTGGGGTGGTCGCGTATAAGTACATGCCAGTGTTCGAGCTTAACGAAAAAGCTTGCGACGGTTGCGGTGCCTGTGTCAAGGTCTGCCCGGTGAAAATCATCGAGCTCGCTGGGAAAAAACCGAAAATTAGCGATATAATGCTATGCACGATGTGCAAAGCCTGCGCCGAGGCTTGCTCGCCCAAGGCAATCCGAATAGGAAGCGACCCCACGAAGTTCATCTTCCACATCGAGTCGACGGGCAGCATACCGCCCGAACAGATTCTCCTTAAGGCAATGGGGGTTCTAGAGGACAAGCTCAATGAATTTTCGAAGCAAGTGAAGAAACTCTAAGAAGATTAAAACCTACACAGCACATAATTTTGCTTGGCGCGGGGGTGGCCGAGTCAGGTCAAAGGTCTAACGACCGACTAAAGGTGCCAGCTTGAGGGGCTGGTCCCGTAGGGGTTCGCGGGTTCAAATCCCGTCCCCCGCACCACCTTTGACTACTAGATTTCGTTTTTCTCTCCACCACTTTGCAAAAAAGAGATCAAATACTCGTTGTTGAAGTTACCACTCTTTTCTTCTTAAGAACTCTCCAGAGTATGGACTCAAAAAACTCAAGGGAAAATCTAAGAAGGTAAACGCTCCCCTGTATCCTTTCTTGTTTAGTCGATAAGCTGCTCTGGCGCAGGCAACTAAAACGTTGCCAGTGAATTCTGGATTGTTTTCTAACTGGCATTTGTATTCGAGAATTTGTCTGTTATCATCACCCGTTACCCCTGATGTAAAAACGAAACCACCGTGAGAAAAAGTAGAATGTTTTTTCATTTCTTTCGCAGTTATGAATATAACTTCTGTATCGTATCCCTCGAAGTATTTAGGCATCTCAGTTATTTCCTTTCTTATTTTTTTAAAATCTGCTCCTTTTTCAGGAACAACATAAACCACCCTTTTGTGCATTTCTCTTTTTGAAAAATCTGGAGTATCACCGGCTCTTATGCGTTGAATTGCCTTTTCTATGGGAATAGTATACTGTATCGCATCCAAAACTCCCTTAACTTTTCTCGCTGCATCTGAATGTCCGAGACTGACCCCTTTGCCCCAAAAGGTGTAACGCTTACTTTCAGGCAAAAAAGCACCGCCCAAAACTCTCTCAAGAGAGAAAATACCAGGATCCCAACCAGCAGAAATTATGGATACATTTCCGTGTTTTTTTGCGATAGAATCCATTTTCTTAAAATAACTTGGGATATCCGCGTGCGTATCAAAGGAATCTACTGTATTGTATTTCTCTGCGAATTTTGGGCCTTGAATTGGAATGTCTTTTCTGGAACCTCCACAAAGAACCGCCACATCTATTTTAATGCTTTCAGGAAGGGATTCATCAGTATGAAAAACTTGAACATCTTTAATTTCCTTTCTCACCTGTTCTGGTCTCCGAGTCAAAATAGCCGCTAATTTCATATCCGCATTTCTTTCAATAGCATTTTTGACGCCCCGTCCAACATTGCCATAACCGATAATACCAATATTTATCTTTTTCATCTTCTCAGCGTTTGTCTGTTTTCAAAATTTAAAGGTTTTATCCAAGGCGGCAAAATAAACGCCGATTCCACACTTATAATGACACTCACAATAACGACAATTACTCCAGCTATAACGGGGCATTTATCTTTTCACATTATTCAAGCAACTCGTATGTTGTAGTTCGTTGGCGGGGTATACGTCCTAATTCCAAGATAAGTTGTTCTAGCTGTTCGGACGTCATCAGCTGTCGGTTTACTCCAGCTGCTCGGGAGATATTTTCCTCAAACAGGGTCCCACCCAAATCGTTTGCCCCCGCTGTTAACATCAGCTGGGCTCCGCGTGGACCAAGCTTGACCCACGAGGTTTGAATATTATTGATGAAACCAGCGAGCATCAGTCTTGAAACCGCATGGACCCGGAGGTTTTCGAGGACGCTTGGAGATGAGCTGACCAATCCCCCGCGCCAAAGCTGTGTATTGTGAAACATGAAAGGTAAAAGAACGAATTCGGTGAAGCCTCGGGTCTCGTGTTGAATCTCGCGAATCAGGGATAGATGTTGTGCCCTTTCTCGCAACGTTTCCACATGTCCGTACATCATCGTAGCTGTAGTTGGCACGCCCAAGCGATGACAAGTTTTGATTATCTCGACCCACCGGCTTGTGGGGATTTTTTTCGGGCAGATGATTTCTCGAACACGGCCGATAAGGATTTCAGCTGCCGTTCCTGGAACCGAATTTAGCCCCGCGTCGCGAAGCGTTTTGACGACCTCTTCGACAGGCAGGTCCTCACGCATCGCGATGTTGTCAAGTTCAGAAGGGGAGAAGGCGTGAATGTGAATGCTCGGTGAGACATCTCGCACAGCTTGGAGGATGCTGATGTAGTCCTTCAGGCCGAAATCAGTACGTAGTCCACCTTGGATGCAAACCTCTGTTGCCCCAAACTCAATTGCCTCACGAACTTTTTCTGCGATTTGTTCATGAGTGAGCATGTAGGCGTCGGGATCATCGGGCGAACGTTTAAAAGCGCAGAACTTGCAGCTTCCCGCGCAAATGTTAGTGTGATTAATGTTCCTATTTATTACGTAAGTTACAATCTCCCCAACGATTTTACTCCGTACTTCATCTGCCGCACGAACGAGTGTGTGGAGTTTCCCGCCTTCGGCTCTTAACAGCCGTTCGCCATCGACCACACTCAGCTCCTCGCTTGCCAATGCCTTGCTCAAGATTTCCGAGAATTCAGGGGCAACATCAGCGCCGATATCCATCTTTTTTCGCGAGCTCACGAACGCGTTTTCAGACCTCCTTCAATATGAGGTTCGTTTTCAACCGCCAACGTGTACCCCACACATTTCTTTGGCATAAAATTAGCTGGCGCGGCAACCCCCCCACCATTCTTAACCACTCCGTTAGTTAATTCATAATCCCACTAATAAACTTTTGTTATTTTTTTTATGATAAATTTATATTAAATTTATACTAAACTAATTTTTTTAAGGTTTTGATAATACCATGAAGTATGCTTAGAGTCGAATCACCAAACGAATTGTCAACAAAATTTTTAGTTGAACTGTCGAAAGGGAAAAGAAGTCGTGCCAACCCATCTTGTCGCCGTTGACCGATGATCACAGCAACTCCACTTCCGTGCCCATTCCAATTTTTTTAGCTTTTTTGTAAACTAGCCAAGCAGTTGCCATGTCTTGAATCGCCAGACCGGTCGAGTCGAAAACCGTTATCTCGTCGCGTGATGTGCGACCGGATTTTTTCCCGCTAACTATCTCCCCGAGTTCAGCATGTATATCCTCGCGAGTCAACATACCTTTTGAAAAAGGGACGTTTATCTCACCGCTGTGGGGCGCTTGCTCCCAGTTGTCTATAACTATTTTAGCTCTTTTCAATATCTTGGGGTCAAGTTCCTGCTTGCCCGGAGCATCCGCGCCTATTGCGTTAATATGCACACCCTCTGATACCCAATCGTTCATGACGATGGGGCTCTTGACTGGTGTGGTTGTTACTATGATGTCTGCACCTTGAACAGCTTCCTTAACGTCGGTTATCTTTATGCTGATATCGAACCGTTTTTTCATTTCAGAGGCGTATTTTTTCGTGTTCGCCTCAAACTTGTCGCTTACCCTCAATCCTTCAATTTTGAAAATCTCGTTTAGGGCTAAAAACTGATTTGTAGCTTGTACCCCCGCCCCAATAACTGCAACCACACGAGAGTCCTCCCGCGCCAAGTACTTTGCCGCCACAGCACCGCTGGCTCCGGTTCTTACATTAGTAATCGTTGTACCGTCCATGATTGCAAGCGGGGCACCGGTTCGTGGGTCAAGCAGCACGATGATTGCCATCACCGTAGGCATACCGTGCTTACTAGGGTTTTGCGGATGAACGTTGACAATTTTTACTCCCGCCGCTTCAGTGTCTTCCAGATAAGCAGGCATTACCCTGAAATCGCCATTGTGGCGGTTTAAGAATATATATGATTTTGGAGGCATCTGGGTTTTCCCAAGTTCTTTTGCCCTAAATGCCTCCTCAACGGCTTTGATAGCTTCACGTATTGAAATGAGCTTTTTGACCTCAGCTCTTGAGAGCAACAATACTTTCAATTTAGCACCTTTAGTCAATATGAATTCTATGTATTAAATTTTTCTGTAGAAAATATGCAGATGTTTAGGTAGTAGTTGTCCCGTATCATTTGTAAGCCGACTTCCAGAAACTGCTCGTGGGCGTGGCCTAGGAAGTTTTTGAAGGACCTCCCGCTTCTGCCCTAGGCACGGTTCTTAACCGCCAGACCTCGCGAAAAAGTAAGTCTAAATACAAGCCTCACCAATTTTTAGTCGTGGCCAGGGTAGTGTAGTCTGGTTAACATCCGGGACTGTGGGGAGTTTCTCGCAGATATCCCGTGAGTCGGGTTCAAATCCCGACCCTGGCCCCATCCCTACAACTTAAGAGCTGGAGGACAAGATTTCGTTGGGCATACCATGACTCGCCCCTATGTGATTCTCAACGCTGCAATGACGCTTGACGGCAAGATTGCGACTGTGGCTGGAAACAGCAAGATTTCATGCGAGATGGACCTCAACCGCCTCCATAAACTTCGTGCAAGCGTTGATGCCGTGATTGTGGGGGTTGGCACAGTTCTAGCTGACGATCCTTTGCTGACAGTCAGGCGGGTGAAGGGGAAAAATCCCGTCCGCGTGATTGTCGATGGCGAGGCAAGGACGCCGGTCAATGCCCGAGTTCTTGATGGTTCAGCTAAGACCATTATCGCCACGTCCAAGCGGGCCCCCGAGCGAAAACTTAAAGAACTGCGGGCGGCTGGGGCTGAGGTCATCGTGATTGGCAATAGGAAGGTTAAACTGCGTAGATTGCTTAAGCGACTTCGCTCACTGGGGATGCGCAGGCTCTTGCTTGAGGGTGGTTCGACCATCAACTGGGCAATGCTCAAGCAGGGGTTAGTAGACGAGGTGTGCGTAGCCGTAGCGCCCCGGATAGTGGGTGGAGCTAAAGCGAAGTCCTTGGTCGGTGGCGCTGGGTTCACCGATGTCCGAAATGGTGTAAAGCTAAAACTCCTTAGCATCAAAAAAATTGGAAAACACATCCTTCTCACTTATAGGGTCTGGGGGGCTAGGGGTGCTTCGAAAGTTAGATGACCGCCTTTTCCTCATAGGTGTCGCGCATGTCCTGCCTAAGAGCGCGGTGCAGGTCAAAGAAGTCATTGTAGGGGAGAAGCCGGAGGTTGTCGCTGTGGAGCTCTGTTCCGCCCGCTACTTAGCGCTCACCCAAGGCCTCAAACGGCCAAGTATGCTTGAGGCAGTGCGCGCCGGGGGGATTAGGTTGTCACTGCTCAACGGCCTTCTCTATCTCCTCCAAAACAGGTTCTCGCGTCAGACGGGCATGCCAGCTGGCGAGGAGATGCTAGTCGCAATCAGGCACGCCCAAGAAATCGGCGCGCGGGTGGAGCTGATTGATCGAGATATCCGCATAACCCTGCAGCGGCTCATCAATCGCATGTCTTGGCGGGAACGTGTAAAGCTGTTTGCGGAGCTCCTGCTGGGCCTCCTACCTTTTGGAAAGCGTGTGGAGCTCGAGCGGCTCACCGACGACCAAATCGTCGCTTACTTGCTGCAGGAGTTAAAGCGGACCTCGCCAACCGCCTACCAGGTGTTGATCGGGGAGCGCGATGCTTACATGGCCTCGAGGGTAGCGATGCTTCTATCCACGAGCACCGGTAAAGTGGCATGTGTGGTGGGTGCTGGGCATGTGCCGGGCATTTACGAAAGATTGAGCAAGGGGCTCTCTGGAAGTTGGAGGATGAGCGTGGAATACGAGGTCGGGGATTAGGGCATTGCTCCAGATTTTGCTCGCGATGATTGTGGTTGGCATGACATCGATTGCGGGAATTTTAATGTTTAGCAAACTTTTTAAATAGGTTGTGAAGACATCAAATGGAGTGGGAAAATGGAAGCAGAGATAAGTGAAAAACTGAAGCAAATGCTGAACGTCCCGATAAGCAAAGTAGAAGAGCAGGGAGATGGGCTTATAGTCTACGTACCAAAGGAGCAGATCGCCAGGGCCATAGGTGCCGGTGGGTCTGTTATTAGGTCGGCCGAATTAATCCTAAAGCGAAAAATTACCATCAAAGAATCAACGTGAAATAGATGGTCCATTTTATAAAGACCGAGTTGCGCCACATCTTAATATCAGTTCTCGTGCTCGCGGTTGCTGTTTCGGGGGTCGGGTTTCTTCCTCTTGAGGGCGTGGGGGCACGTTTTGCCGCAATATCTATACCTCTGGCCCTTGGTTTCATTGCTCATGAACTTACCCATAAGTATGTTGCTAATCGATATGGCTACTTTGCTGTCTACCGGATGTGGACGTTCGGCTTGGTATTTGCACTCTTAATCGGGCTGGCCTCTGGAGGCAGATTTATTTTCGCAGCTCCCGGTGCGGTCGTGATTTTGTCATCATATTTCACCCGCCGTCAGAGCGGGTTAATCGGGTTGGCAGGACCGGTTGTAAACATCGCAATTGCTGGTTGCTTCTTTCCTCTAAGTTACTTGTCAGGGGTGGTTGGCACGATTGGATTTTGGGGCACGCTTATTAACCTCTGGCTAGCGTTTTTCAATTTATTACCCTTCCCACCTCTTGACGGAGAGAAAGTTTTCTTGTGGAAACCTGCAATTTGGGCGGCAATAGAGATACCCCTACTTGCGTTCGTCGTGATATTCATCACGCTTGTTTAGGTAAATTTTTAAACGTTACCAAAAAAGGAAATACAAGGTGAGTGATTGGTACAGGCGTATGTTTTGATAACCGCTGCGATAGGTAAAGTCAGACAGGTCGCGAAGGAGCTAGAGGAACTTCAAGGGGTGAAATCAGTACACGTGGTCACCGGCCCATACGACATCATTGTGTTGGTTGAGGCCAGAGATCTTGGCAAACTGACTAGCACCGTCGTCCAAGGAATTCACAAGATTAAAGGCGTAGTCGATACTAACACGGCAATTGTTGTTGAGGTTTAGAGCGATAGCCCCGCCCGGAACCTCGTCGGCTGAGCCGTTTCGAACCGGGGTCGACGGATCCAGATTGCGGTCTTAACGATGTCCGCCAGGATTGACCATTGGGCCCAACATTGTTGGTCTACCCCACGGGGCTACCGAGAATAATGTTTTATTCTTCTTAAATTAGGTTTGCTTTATTATACGAAATTTGGATTTGCTATCCAACAGGCCGCTCAAGTAGCCGCGTGCGCAGGGTGGATTGGGTGACGAAGAATGCGAACAGAAGTAAAACGTAAACGAGGATGAGGCTGGACAGTGCATGAACATCTGTTACCCTACCCATCGCGTCCGGCATCCACCTCAGGAAGAGGTTAAAAGTGCTAAACAGTGGGAATATCCAAACGTGAAAGAGAAGCGCAAGCTTTGAATTCGTCATGAAAACTAGGTAGAACACTAAAACACCGAGGCCGAGGAGCGCATAGCTTGCGAGGAATAAAGCGTTAATCTCCGACTGGATATTAATTAGAGTCAAGCTGAAGCCAACGTATAGTACAGCCAAGGCTATGCCGAACGCTACATCCACCAAGAGCTGGAGTTTAGGGAGAGAGCGTGGATGCATTCAATCAACATAAGAGCTTTCTGCACTAACATTAAAAATGTGGCCCTATAAGGCGCAGGAGGGCAAAGCGCCGAAAGTAATTTGTAAAGTTATGAATGGTAGCCCGGGGCGGAATTTCGGTCGGCCTGTCGACGTTCGAATTCGGCAGGATTTTTCCCTTCCGCCGTCGCGGGCTCCAAAGGCCCGCAGGATTTTGTGGGGGTTTTAACCCCTGACCATTGGGCCCAGTTGGCGCTGGTCTACCCCACCGGGCTACCAAATGATTGTATTTGTGAATGCTTTAATCAGTTTTTAGACCACCACCCAAACTTACTTAAAATCGACCGATGACTTTTCCTCTGAGGCTGTGGTTTGAAGCTGAAACTTTTGCGTACTGATCTCTCATCTGGCTCGATGCGCGACGAGCTCGTGGACGAGGACGAGGCTAAATTGTTTATCGGAGGTCGCGGCTTGGGCGTGAAACTCCTCATCGAAGAACTCAAACCCGGCACCGACCCTTTAGGGCCCGAAAACAAGCTGCTCTTCATGACGGGTCCTGTCACGGGCACGGCGTTCCCCACGAGCGGTAGATTTCACGTAATCACCAAATCGCCCCAGACCGGCGGTATCGGAGACGCCAGCTGCGGCGGCACCTTCGGCCCAGAGCTCAGGTTCGCTGGTTATGAGGGAATAATCATCGAGGGTAAGGCGGCTGAGCCCGTTTACCTGTGGATACGCAAAGGAGAAGCGGAAATACGATCTGCCGGGCGGTATTGGGGCAAAGGCACTTGGAGTACCGAGGATGGCATTCGTAAGGAAATCGGGGACTCGAACGCTAAAATCGCCTCGATAGGCCCCGCGGGGGAGAACCTCGTGATGTGTGCCGCGATTATCAACGACAAATATCGCGCTGCTGGTGGGGCTGCAGTCGGGGCAGTGATGGGATCTAAAAATCTTAAGGCAATCGCTGTGCGTGGGTCTAAAAAACCACCCGTCGCAGATGAGAAGAAACTCAAAGAAGTCGTCCAAAAGGTATTGAAGATGTTCGGAGAGAACCGAATCACTGGACAATTCCTGCCCACATATGGAACCGCTGTTGCTGTCAATACTATCAACAAGTACGGGCTTCTTCCCACAAAAAACTTCCAGACGAGCGTTTTTCCAAACTCGGAAAAAATCAGCGGCGAAACCATTGCGAGAACGATATTGGTGAAAGGCAAGGCATGCTGGGGATGCCCGATCACATGCGGCCGCATAATCCGTATCACTCAGGCACTCTATCAAGTCGAGGGCGAGGGGCCTGAATACGAGGCAATCTGGGCGCTAGGGCCTCAGTGCTACATCGATGACTTAAACGCCATAGCTAAAGCCAACAGCCTCTGCAATGAGCTGGGTATGGATCCCGTCTCTTATGGCAACACCGTAGGCTGCGCAATGGAGCTGAGTGAGCGCGGGAAGATCTCGAAAGAGAAGTTGGGCGGCCTCGAGCTGAAGTTCGGCAATCCCCAAGCGATTGTTGAGCTCACTTGGAGAACGGCATATCGCTTGGGATTTGGGAACGACATCGCGCTTGGGGCGAAGCGCCTCGCGGAGAAATACGGTGCCCCCGAGCTGGCGATGCACGTGAAGGGACTTGAACTGCCAGCGTATGACCCGCGTGGTGCTCAGGAGCTGGGGCTGGCGTACGCGACATCAAATCGCGGTGGCTGCCACCTCCGAGCCTACATGATGGGCCCAGAAATCTTTTATGTGCCCCCGCAACTCGACCGCTTCTCCATCAAGGCGCAGTGGGTGAAGACCTTTCAAGATCTATTTGCCATCTGTGATTCGGTCGTCTTTTGTAAATTTGCGACCTTCGCCATTTGGGTGCCTGAAATCGTGGAGATGCTCAACGCGATAACCGGGTGGAATTGGTCGCCCGATGAGCTGTTGAAAGCTGGCGATCGCATCTACACCCTTGAGCGGCTTTTCATCAACCGCGAGGGCTTTGGGCACAAGGATGACACGTTGCCCAAGCGTTTGCTCAAAGAATCGATGCCCGAAGGTCCATCTAAAGGTCATGTGGTCAAGCTGGGGCCGATGCTCGACGAGTACTGCGTCTTGCGCGGGTGGAAGGACGGCAAGCCGACCCCTGAAAAGCTAAAGGAACTTGGCTTGAGCAAGTATGCAAAACTTTAGTCCCTTCCGAGCTGGCCGTATCGCTTCTCGATTGGCCATTTTAAGCTTAGTCCAGCAGATTTCAACCTCGCAAGCGTCGTCTCGTATGGATCGATGACTTCTCCCTCAAACGCGACCACGAGCCTCGGGTCGATCTCCGTCAGCCTTTTCGCAAGCTCCACTCTTTCTTGCTTGCTCACTATTCGGGGGTCGTCCACCATCCCTGCAACGTGAAAACTGACCCCGTAATTCAAGAGGTTTCGAATAGCTCTAAATGGAAGCTCGAAGCTCTCGGGCTTGGCTCCGGTTCTCCTCGTGAAAGCTTC
>CAYFPZ010000003.1:0-29455 GCA_964345105.1 Hadarchaeota archaeon (SeqCode) | reverse complement strand
GCGATTATAAGACAAAAATGCGATATTCAAGATATACAGATATAAAATATACTTTGATTATTAAGCAGTTGTAAAACAAAAATTGTGATGAACTTTCAAAATGGGCGGAGGTATTCTTTTATAAGCATTTATAATATTACGCGCTATTTTTCTTGATGGAAAAGGAACTTGTTTCGGCGTGCGGGCTTCATTGCGGTATATGTCCGATATATTTAGCTACAAAGGATCGGGCCTTGGCTGAGAAGATCGCATCAAATAGAAATTTGAAACCAGAATATATTCACTGTATGGGTTGTCGGGCTGAGAAGGGGGTTATACCTATAATGGGGCCTCCAATCTGCCAAACATATGATTGTTGCGTGAACAAGAAAAAACTCGACTTCTGTTACCAATGCGACGAATTTCCATGTTTAAAGCTAGTTCCATGCAGCGACCGAGCATCGGAAATACCCCACAACACGAAAATATACAACCTTTTACTCATACAAAAAAAAGGTTTGGAAAACTGGCTCAAAGAAGCAAGAAATATTCGAAGGTTGTACTTTAAGGGGAAAAAGAAACGCGGAGGAGACGAACCCGTCCTAAAGTAATAAACACCTCGATTTCTACCAATCAATTCTTTTCTCAATGTCTTTTAAGAAAAAAACTAAATTAACTGGATTCTCCAAAAGCAATTCCTGATTATTCATTTAAGTGGTGGGGCCGCCGGAATTTGAATCCGGGTCACCAGCACCCCAAGCTGGGAGGCTAGACCAAGCTACCCCACGGCCCCCCTGAGGAATCTAGCCCCAACTACATAAAAACAAGTTGCCAGAGATTATGTTTTGATGACGTTCACTATCTGTTTGTTGGTCTCTTGGGGCGGCTCAACAGTATTAACCAGATAGACATCCGTCAGTTTGAAAAGCCTTTTGAAAAAATCCTTCCTGAGTTGCAGCTTTCGTGGATCTCTCACCAACTGATGGGGATTGCAAAAATCATTTGCCAGCAAATAATCCAGCGCCTCCTCAGGGCTGAGCTTTCTGATCACCCTTGGGTCATCCCTATCCCTCTTGAGCATTATGATTTTCCTGAGTGTTGCCATGGGAATCACCCCACCGCTGCCCACTACCCACCTCACATTTACGATTGCCCTTCCACGCTCGTCAAAACGGACTTTTTTCACAAGCCCTTCGTATTCTTTCCATATGCTCCCGATATCTGCCTCGATGTAGCAGTTCTTTTCCGAGCCGAAAGCCAGAGGGCCCTGTTCGTAAACCCTCACGAAATACCAGTCATCCGTCACCAGTCTCGCTCCATTTAATCTCAGCAGGCCCCAAGAGTGGGTAGTCTTACCGGTTCTAGGAGGTGCTATGATGGAGACGCCTGTTCCCTCTACGTCTATCGCTGCTCCGTGGACGGAGTATATACCGTGCTCGTCTTCGAGAACATCGCCCGCCACGGAAAGGGTGATGCTCTTTATCCATCCATAGTAGTCGACGTTTGTCAAAAACGCCGTGTTCGTATAGGGGTCATACTTCACATCGAGCTGATCCCCTTCCTCTTTCAAAACGATGACGCGACCATGCGATCGGATGTTCTCGTCCATCGTGTAGAAGTTATCCTCCCACAGATCCTTCACGTCCTCCAGCTCTGTCAGGAGTTTTATGCAGCAGCCGTAGATGTTTGCCTTCTTGGTATACAGGTACCGCTTTAAATTGAGCTCGAAGAGCCTCTGCTTCTCCTCGGGCGTAATCAACTTTACTTCATATTTCAAGGAACTCATCAAATTACCTCTACTTGGGCCTGATACGCCCCCACTTCTCGAGGGCGGCCCTCAATTCCTCTCTGCTCTCGGCGTATCCCTCAAGCGTGGCTCCCTCCAAACTGGCATCGATTGCCTGACGTACAGCCGCTGCTCCTGCTCGCCCACCGTTCGGGTGCCCCCAGACACCGCCCCCAACTTGGATGATGATGTCTTTTCCAAACATGTCGATGATCTCGGGTACTAAACCCGGATGCAGCCCGCCCGAGATGACGGGGAAAACGGGCTTTATCGCGTGCCACTCTTGAGCTAAGATTTGCCGTCCACTTTTAACGTTACGATTCACGATTGCTCTTTGTAGCGCCAGAACCTCCTCCCGTGGTGCCTCAAGCTTCCCTATTGCGGTGCCGATGTGGAGCTGGTCCACGCCCACAAGGCGAGCGATTTTTGCAACGGCTAACATCGACATCCCATGCTCTGGCCTTCGCGTAAATGCCGCGTGGAACGCACGGTGAGCGTGGATCGCAAGTCCTGAATCTTCACACTCATCGCGCAACGATTGAACCCCGGCCCACCCAACCGTCAAAATATCAACCATCACGTACTCGCCACCTCGCTCCTTTACGAATTTCGCGCGGCGGAGCATTTCCCGCGTCTCGGCGGTCACGTTAATCAAATAGCTCTTTCGTTCTCCGGTTTCGCTCTCGGCCCGGTCGCGCAGCTCGAGCGATTTCGCCGCCCTCCGCTCGAATTGGTTGAATCGCTGCCCAGAGAGGTTCTCGTCGTCCTTGAGCAGGTCGATGCCACCAACCCAAGCCTCGTAACCTGCTTGAGCGTGCTCCTCGCTGCTCATCCCGACTTTGGGCTTCGGCACCGTTGCGGTCAGCGGGCCCTCTCTCCCCTTGAATATATTTCTGATGCCATTGATACCAAACTGAGGGCCCTTGAATGATTTTATGAGTTCAGGAGGCCATTGCACATCTTCAAGCCTGAGATTGCGCACGGCTTTCATCCCGAAGATGTTGCCCGCAATCGAGCTAAGCACTTGAGGCATGTTTCCCGCCTCGAAGAGGTCAAGTGGGTAGGCCACCTTCACCCACCGCCCTTTAATTTCATATGCCTTCGCCATGAGTCGTCGCTTTTCGGGCGTCATCGTCGTAAGGGTAGTCCAAGTGCCGATCGAGCTCTCCGAAGCCACGCGCCCCACGGCTTCTCGCATGCTAATACCGCTCGCAGGCTCAACTCTAAACAAGACGATTAAATCCTCGCGCGAGGGCTTGTAGCCTAGATCGACGAAATCTGAATACCATTCGGTCTTCATGCTCACGAACCAATTAACAATATCTTTTCAAGTAAAAAAAAATATGGCTTAGCGCTTGAATTTCGCTATTTCTTCGGTTAGGTCTATGCTCGTGAGTATCGTACTCCTGCAACAGTAGCGCTTGATCCCCAACTCGTCGAGTACGCGTTTAGGCTCATCCCCCCTTTTGACGCGCTGCTCGAACTCCTCGTACTTGTCGCCCAGCAGCTTGCCGCAAGTTATGCAACGAACTACCCGCATGCAATCACCTGTAGCTCTTCTGATATTTTGCGCGCGCGCCGGGCCCTCCAGGTTTTTTGGGCTCCTTGAAGCGCACATCGCTCTTTATCAAAGTCCAATCGTGCTGCTTAAAAAGCTCCCGCACCTTGGGATCACCCGACCACTCGATGAGCCCCCGGGCGATGGCCGTGCGAACGGCATCAGCCTGCCCCATGAAACCCCCGCCCTCGACGTTAACCTCAATGTCGACGCGGCGCGCGAGCTCGGGTACCAATGCCAACGGCTCAAAAATCTTGAGTCGCGCGAGTTCCGGCTCGTAAACCTCGAGCGCGCGGCTGTTGACGAACACGCGCCCATTGCCATCCTTTACCCTGGCCCTAGCGAGTGCGGCCTTCCGTCTGCCAGTTGCGAGCACAACCTTCATTAGAACCTCGCTCCCAAGTGTTTGCTGAGGGCACCAATTCTTATAAAACGTCGCGTGCCGAGCTGCTTAAGGCTGGCTTCAGGCAGAGTTTGTATCTCCTTGCCAGCGAGCTCCGGGGGCACCCCGACGTAAACACGAAGGCAACTATAGGCCGATCGCCCCTTAGGTTTGTCAAAGGGCAACATTCCTCGAATCGCCCGGCGCACGAGTTCCTCGGGGCGCTTAAGATGGAAAGGCCCCTTGCGGGGATTGGTAAGGTTTCGAACCTCAAGCCAAGCTTCGTAAACGCCAAAGGTAGCTTCTTTTCTACCGGAAACCACGACCTGTTCGGAGTTCACCACAATCACATGTTCGCCCTCGAGTAGACGTTTTGCCGCGAAGCTCGCGAGCCTCCCCAAGACCAAATCCTTTCCGTCGATAATCATGTTCTCACTCCATCAGCTTGACGCCCTTGCCGCTCGGGTTTTGCTCGAGTAGCTGTTGGATAGTCAGAGCGTTACCTCCGGCGGTCACGATTTTTCGTCTGGCCGCACTCGAGAACTTAAACGCAGCAACGGAGATCGCATGATTCAATTTGCCAGCAGCCAAGACTTTGCCAGGTACGACAATTGTGCTATCCTCGCCAGAGTAACGATTCAGCTGGCTGAGGTTGACTTCTGCCCGAGCTCGGCGAGGCTGCTCGAGGCGCTCCGCTAGATTACGCCAAAGGCTTACCTTCTGCTTCTTGCCTCTTGCCCGAAGCTCTCTCACGAGCCTTCGCAGCACGGGGTTCGTTGGTCCTGTTGGTCTTGGCATCTCGACACCTTAAGCAGTTGACACATTTTCTAGCTTCCTTAAAATAAACCTATGGTGGTGCGGGGGACAGGATTCGAACCTGCGAACCCCTTCGGGATGAGGTCCTAAACCTCACGCCTTTGACCTGACTTGGCTACCCCCGCCCAACTCAGATTTCACCTCAGAAGATAAAACTACCACATCCTGCCCGGCTTTTCCATACCGAGAGCCTCGCGCTGGGCCATTCGCTCGAAGCGCGCCTGTTTTTTTGCCTGCTTGTAGCAGTCCTTACAATAGGACTTGCCCATCGTTCGCTTCGCGCATGCGCGATGTAGCTCGACTTTGCAGCTCGAGCACTTAACTATCGGCGACTCAAGAGGTTTGCCGCAGATTGGACAGTCGGGCATGTGGTCACCAGCTAAACTGCATTAACAATGTCTGGAATGAATTAATTAAGGTATCGAGCCCCGGTGACGTTTTGAGGCCCGATTATAATCCCGCTTCTCGCTTAAATCCGGGTCTTACGCTATAGTACGTCATGAATGCGGCGAAAAGAGTTATCAGGCTACTGATGAGCAATACCCAAAGGCTCCAATGACTTCCACCTCTCGCAAGGTGCTCTATACTGTAGAAAAATAGAATCAACCCACAAACGATAGAGACACTGAAAATTGAAAATGCTTTTTCTAGAAGTGAACTAACAATGACCCCAGATGAGATTCCTGCAGCTCCTATCATCATCATCGCAATAATCACCATAGTAATAAGCCCTGCTCCTATCCCTGAAATGATAACTAGAATAGCCGCGATAGATAACAGAATTTCTGATCGTAGTATATTCCGGGCGGTAAGTTCCTCTCTTGGTGATTTCATTTCTCCGCCTGTATAAATTTTATTTCTGACCGCTTATAAACTCACTCAACCGTGCCAAGCGACCCACAGCAAAAACTCAGGCTTGACAGCCTCGTTCATCACTCGCCGCAACCCCATCTCCCTGTTCACTTGTAGCCATGTTAAATATTTGATCAGAACTCAGGTTTCAACAAATCCTTGCTCAAAATCGCAAAGGTGTTGCCACTAACCTGGTAGAAGTTCCGGACTTTTTCAATATTCATAAATACACCGTCAAATGTGCCCTCGTTCGCGTACGCTGCGACCACCTCTCCCACAAATAGAGTGTGATCTCCCGTGGGAATCTGATTCACAAGCTTGCACTCAAGATGGGCAACGCATTCTTCGACGATCGGCGATTTAACGACTTTTGCGGGCTTGGCAGTCAACCCAATCTCGGAGAACTTGTCATGCTCGCGCCCAGAAGCTCTGCCACACTTGATCGCTTTGTTGAGGATTTCAACGGTGGGGATATTGATTACGAATTCTTTGGCGCGCACGATGAGCTCGTGGGAGTGCCGTTGGGGGGCAACGAGAATCCCAACAAGCGGTGGATTCACGGAGAGCGGCGTGGCCCAAGCGATTGTAATTATATTAGGCTTCCCGGTCGCAGGGTCGATACAACTCACTAGGACGACCAACCGCGGGTAAATTAATCTATAAGCTTTTCGACTTGGCACCTCTATTTTTTCCATCCCAACCACCTTGGTGCCCCGGGCGGGATTCGAACCCGCGTCACAGCCTTTCTCCGTTTAACTCGAAAGGGCTGTATGATTTCGGCGGAGGTTTACTCCTTGACCGGCCTACACTACCGGGGCCCAATACCTTTTATGTTTTGAATTATTAAACCCGATTTCTCTGAAATATTTCTCGACTACAGATTTTTTGCTATGTAAGTTTGTGGGGTAACCTAAACTATTCAAATGGTGGGCCCGGAGGGATTCGAACCCTCGACCGCCCGGTTTCCCAGAATTTACCTATGAGCCGGATGCTCTAACCTAGCTGAGCTACGGGCCCCGTACCAAATTCAGTCAGGATTAATTAAAACATTTGCTAAACAAGATTAAAATGGAACCACACAAATTATTACACGGTGGAGATTTGGCTGTAAAAATTCTATCTCACGGCGACACCGATGGCATATGCTCAGCAGCCCTCGCTAAGGCGCGCTTTCCCGAGGCCGAAGTTTGGTTTACCCGTCCGATAACACTCCTGCGTGACCTCAACAAAATTGATCCTGGCAACGTAGTCTTCATTTCAGATGTCGCAATAAGCGAGACCCATAAAGATGAGATATTCAAACGCATACGCGAACTTGCGCAGAAGGATGAGGTCGTCTACATCGATCACCATCCGCTCCCCCCTAATACTCTCAAGAGGGACATCCCGGCCACGCAGCTTGCTCACGAGATAGGGACGAGCGCTTCAGAAATCACATTTCGACTATTTGAATCAGACATCAACCCTGACTTGGATCGAGTCGCATTGTGGGGCGCGATCGCCGACTACTGCGAGGAAACCGAGTTCGTGCGCGATGGGCTGAGCAAGTATGACAGGCGAACAATCTACATGGGGGCAGGACTGCTTACCCAAGCGCTGGGCGAGGCGGCAGGCGATTATCACTACAAGCGCGAGGTTGTACTCAAGCTAGCACGGGGCGACCCTCCAACGGAAATCCCCGAAATTGTTGACCGGGCAATCAAGGCGACGAAACGTGAGTGGGAGGTGTGGCGATACGTCAAAGAGCATGTAATACGTGAGGGAAACATTGCGATTATCTATGACTTGCCCTCAGGCAGCCTCGGGAAGGCGGCGCTCTACGCTCTTGGAACGACTGGCGCTAATGTCGGAATCTGCACCCGAAAAGACGACGACGAGATAGATATTAGTATGAGGCGCCGGGCCGGGGCAAAGATAGACCTCAACGAGATGCTCCGTCACATCACCGCGCGCCTAGGGGGCTCTGGAGGTGGGCACGAGGGAGCCGCTGGTGCGACAGTTCCCGCCAACCTCTTTGACACCTTCTTGGATACGGTAAAGAAAGAAATCTCGCCTGTGATAAGCAGGAACTTTACACTCAAGAGGTAACTAGAGCAGTACCTCGATGCCCTTCCCGCTTCCTTTGCTTTTGTAGACCATCCAATTGCAACGATGCATGAGTCTTCTCGCGCTAGATACTTTACATTAGGTGGCGCCGGGGAGAGGACTCGAACCTCTGACCGCCCGGTTGCTGTGCACAAGCATGTCGTTCTCAATAATTGAGGTTCGTTCTTCATCCATGCTTGGTTTAACAGCCGGGCACTTTAGGCGAAGCAGTTTACACTTGCTTCCCTACCTACTGAGCTACCCCGGCAACCATTCAACAATCTAGTTAGTCTTTCTTTAAGCTTTAGGCTTCGCTTAGATTTTTGAGCCTTTCGAGCATGAACTCAATCGTCGCCTTCAAGTTCATGTTGTTATCGAATTTTTCAACTATTTTACGAAGCTCCATCTGTGGTTGGCATGACATACTCTTGGCGGTTTCAACTATGAGCCGTAGGGCACGAGTGATGTTATCAACTATCGTCACGTTCGCCGCCCGTGCAGTCCTCGACATCGGGTTCAAGTCGATCGCAACGACGCGCTTGCCGAGTTTTTTCAAGGCTTCAGTTCGATCGCCATCCTCGAGCGGGACGAGAACGACATCCGCGGCAGCGATGCCCCTTCGGTCAACTTTCCTTCGATCACTATGAATCTCATTTATCCGGGTCGAGAACTTTTTACCAGTCCCGAGCACCTCTTTTGCGCCATGTTTTCGCAACCATCGGGCTATTGCTGCCTCGCGTTTTACTGAACCATGAAAGAGATTGACCTCGATTTTTGCGTTTGTTGCTTTCGCCAGTTTTGCAATATCAGCCGGCACGAGCGCCGCTACGTTGCCGTTCACAGAGATTACGGGATGTTTTGCCAAGAGGAGCATTGCAGCCGCGACCTCGATGGCGCGTCGGGCGTGCTTGGTCGTTTGTTCACCCAAAATATAGTCAAACGCCTCTCCCCGGCCGTGCGCCGCCAGCCCCTCGGGCACTACTAATCCAGCGTTGAAGCCAGCGACGAGCCGCTCACGAATGCGCAAGGACTCCGCGCGAGGATGTAAGGGAGAAACTTTGCTCATCTAATCATCGATAAATTTCCCCTTGTTCGTTTAAACCTGACTATGAAAAGCTTTTTTGGGCAAGCAAAACCATCTCAAAAGTGATGATCATGCGCCCTCATCCTCTGGCCATCATCCCACTTTTCTTGGCCGTGATCGCGTTGGTAATAGCAGGTGGTGCGGGTGGATATCTCCTGCCTCTCACAGCGGCGCTGTCGGTCGCGACTGTGTTCCTTGCATTTGCCATAATTTTCCAGTATACGAGGCCGCCCCCAGATGTCAAACAAGTCCCAGTCGAGAATTTCTACCTCTGGGCAGACATCGGGGAGTCCGGGGCGGAGCTCAGCCGACTCAGCCCTGAAGATGCCGAAGCAGCTATGCGCATAGCTAGTGCCGACCTCGGTTCTCTATCCTCAAACGCGGACCTTCTCAACGCTCGCATTTCACTGCTCCTCGGTAAAGAGGGATTCGAGGAATTGACGCGGGAAAAATTTAACGGGCAAACCGAAAACCTTTCCGAAGACCTCCACGGTATCGTCAAACAACTGAAGAAAGGACTCCAAGCTGAGATATTGAGTTCAATCGAACAGTGCGCTTCTCAGGCTGATCGAATCGCAAACAAACTTTACGATTTCCAGCAAGGAAAGTCGGAAGTAGTCCACATATATACTGAACCTCTGCGCAGGGCGGCGGAAAAACTTTCAAGTGATCTGAGGCTCGCCTTCGTGAATATTTCAAATTTTTTGAGAATCGCACCGGCCGGATTTGAGAGTCCTTAGAGGGGCCGCTAATGGCGAAGCCGCACGTAAACTTGGTATTTATCGGCCATGTGGACCACGGGAAGTCCACACTTATCGGCAAGCTACTCATTGAACTTGGCGTGATCTCTGAGAAGGAACTCAGCGAAGAGGCGGGAAGCTTCAAGTTTGCTTGGGTGATGGACCGTGAGAAGGAAGAGCGCGACCGAGGACTGACGATCGATGTGGCCTACCGGAAGCTTGAGACTTCCAAGAATTACATCACTATAATTGATGCCCCCGGACACCGGGACTTCGTGAAAAATATGATCACTGGGGCAAGCCAAGCTGACGCAGCGGTGCTCGTGGTCGCAGCTGATGACGGGATTATGCCTCAAACACGGGAGCACGCGGCGCTTGCCTTTACTCTTGGGGTCGGGCAACTCGTGGTAGCGATAAACAAGATGGATCTCGTGGGTTATGACGAGGCGGCATACAATAAATTGAGGGAAGATTTGGGTTCGCTGCTAGGCGGCATAGGCTATCGCAACGCAAGCGATTTTCTTTACATACCAACCTCTGCCTTTCACGGCGAAAACGTGACGAAGGCTAGCGCGAAGATGTCGTGGTATAAAGGGCCGACCGCGCTCGAGGGGCTGGAAACGTTTACCGAGCCTGAGAAGCCAATCGACAAGCCCCTTCGAATTCCCGTACAGGATGTCTTTTCAGTCACAGGCGTTGGAACCGTACCCATAGGTCGGGTTGAAACCGGAGTGCTAAAGGTCGGTGATCCCATCGTGTTCGAGCCCTCGGGAAAGAGCGGTGAGGTTCGCTCAATCGAGATGCATCATGAAGCCATGCAAAAGGCCGTGCCCGGTGACAACATAGGGTTCAACGTTCGCGGCGTTTCAAAGGCCGACGTAAAGCGGGGAGATGTTGTCGGACACCCCGACAAACCACCCACTATCGCGAGCGAGTTCACCGCAAAGATTATTGTGCTCGCGGTGCCCACCGAGCTTACCCCGGGTTTCGCGCCATTATTCCATTGCCACGCCGCGCACGTACCAGGGAGGTTTGAAGAGATCCTCCAGAAGATAGACCCGCGCACGGGGGCGGTGGTTGAAGAGAAGCCGAAGGCGCTGAGAAAGGGCGATGCGGGTCTCGTTCGCGTGGTGCTGAACAAGCCCATCGTGATTGAGCGCACCAGCGAAATCCCCGAGCTAAGCAGGTTCGCGGTTCGCCACGGAGGGCAAACAATCGCGGCGGGAATGTGTGTCGACCTAGTGCCAGCGAAGTGAACAAAGGTGTTACCTGAATGCCTAAAGCTTCGGGATTTCGGGCATGCTAAGCTTGTGGACCATTCGCCGTTCTCGCTCGATGAAGCGGTTTACATCCTCGATCTTAACGTCTGCCGCGTCAGCTATCACATCCGGCTCCAATCCAAGGTCAAGCCCAGCATAAATCATGTCGAGTTTTTCGTATGGTATGCCGAGCTCCCTCTCATCTGTCTGTCCCCGCCAAAGACCAGCTGAGGGCGCATTTTCAATCACCCGCTTCGGCACTTTCAGATGCGCTGCGAGCTGTCTAACCTGCGTCTTGTAAAGGCAACCAAGTGGCATTAGATCGACCGCCCCATCCCCATGTTTAGTGAAATATCCAGCCCGACGCTCGCTCCGATTACCAGTTCCAACCACGAGGCTGTTGAGCAGGTTTGCATAATAGTAGAGAATCGTCATTCGCACTCGGGGTTTGACGTTGGCTGCCGGGATGCGCGCGCCAATCCTAAAATCGTATAAGTTTTGGTGTATCCCCAATACTGCTGGAGTGATGTCAACTACTCTAAATCTTATACCTAGCCTGTTTGTGAGGTCATGAGCGTCGGCAACATCTCGAGGATTTGTAACTCCCGCCTCTGGCATGCAGACCCCTAAGACATTAGGTTTGCCTAAAGCTTTTTCGCACAGGGTAGCCACTACCGATGAGTCTAACCCTCCGCTGAGCCCTACCACAGCACCATCAGCCCCAGCTTCCTTAATTTTTCGCTTGATGAATGCGACGAGTTTGCGCTCCAAGGCTGGAAGGTTTATTTTAAGTGAGCGCTTAATCAGCTTCGCGGCGTTCTTTTTTGTCATTTGTGTCATCTAGAACCGCCTCGGGTAGGAGCCGAGCACTTTAAGCATTGCCGTCTTCCGCTTTATACCCTCCAGCGCCTCCTTCACCTTGACATCCTCGCGGTGCCCCTCGAAGTCGATGAAGAAGAGATAATCGCCGAGCGCCTTCTTTGACGGACGAGACTCTATCTTCGTCAGGTTTATGTTACGAACTGCAAACTCGCCCAATATCTTATGAAGGATACCCGGCCTGTCTTGGGCTGTGTAAAATGCGACCGAGGTCTTATCGCGGCCCGTGGGTTTGCTATCCTCCTTCGCGAGGCATAGAAAGCGGGTGGTGTTCATCTCTCCCGACTGGATGTCATCATGAAGCACTTCCAGCCCGTAGAGGTCCGCTAGCACCTTTGGCCCGATTGCCGCCATGTGAGGTTTTTTGAGTTTATCAACCTGCTCCGCGGCTTTGGCGGTACTCGTCATCTCGATGAGTTCCGCTTTCGGCAAGTTCTTCCGCAGGAACTCGCGGCACTGGGCCAGCGCCTGAGGATGGGAGAGCACCTGGGTGATCTTCACGAGCTTAGTTCCGGGCATCCCGAGCAAGGAATGTGAGATCGGAACAACTACTTCGGCTTGAACTTTGACATCGGCCCACGCGAGCACATCGAGCGCCTCCCCTACAGAACCCTCCCGCAAGCTCTCAATCGGGATGACGCCTGCCTGAACATCTCCGCGCGCCACAGCCTCAGCAACATCAGTAATCATGGGGTAGAGTACTACCTCAACTTTCTCCCCGAACTGGAATCGTGCGGCCAGTTCAGCGTACGTGCCCCTAGGCCCGAGGACTCCCACCTTCATTTTTTGCCCTCCTCAAATAGTTCATAAATCCTTTTGTATGCATTTTTGGCTTCAGCCAATCCCCATGGGGCTAGGGCCTCTTTAAAGATTGCTCGGACGCTTTTGGCATCGCCAGCGGAGAAGGCGACATCCAGCGAACGGCAAGCCTCAAGGAGCGAACTCCGCACGACCCGCGCGTATCGGTTGCGCACCTGAAGTTCGCCGTATAGCTCAGGGTTCCCCGCGAGCACGGATTTAGCTAGATCGAGTAAAGTCGCGAACATCGGGGTACGAAGCTTTTCCGCTTGTTTAAGCCCCTTCATCGACTTGAGCGCATCGAGGTAGGCGAGTAGCACGAAATGAGTCATGCATTGGGTTATCGCCATCAAACGATCGTGCTCCTCCGCTTCCATCTCGGTAACCCGCGCGCCCAGCTCGATTAAGCGGTTTTTGAGCGCGGCGTAGCGTTTACCGGGCTTTACTGGCACCACCACGAAATCTTTCCCCTTAACGCTCGTCGCCCCCGGGCCGAATAGGGGATGGAGTGATACAAGCTCGACTTTTGCTTCTATGGCCTGCATGACCTCAACGACATCGCTCTTCACCGAGGTGATATCTGCGAGCAACGCCCCCTGCTGGACTTGCCCAGCGAGCAATTTGATGACCTCAGGAGTTTTGGAAATCGGTACAGCGACTAGCACGAGCTCAGCTTCCGCAGCAGCCTCGGCGACTGACTTAGAGATTATGCCCAATTCTTTGGCCACCTGCTCGGCCTTGGTTGCGCTGACATCTGCGACTACAACCTCATCCAAATTTTGTTTGGCGAAGCCAGCCAGCCATTGTCCCATCGCGCCCGTTCCGATGACAGCGACCTTCACCTACTTTCCCCCCTCAACTCCCGTTTTGCTGCAGCCTTCATAATCTTAATGGGCGCACGCTTGCCAGTCCAAATCTCGAACGCTAGCGCGCCTTGATGCGCGAGCATTCCCAACCCATCAATGGTCTCCCCCCCCGCTCGCCTCGCCTCTCGCAACAACTTCGTCTGGAGAGGTTCGTAGACGATATCAAAAACAACGAGCCCGCGATGCATCATGCTCGCACGCACTAGGGTTTTCTCGGTCTTGGGGTACATCCCTACTGACGTGGCGTTGATTAGGACACACGCATTTTTTAAAGCTTTGGTGAGTTCGGCGCGGCTTAAGGAAGTTACTTCCACATTTATTCCTAGCTTTTGCTCGATTGTCGACGCCAGCGCTCGTGCCCTTGGGACGGTGCGGTTGGCAATTGTGAGCTTCGCGCCCGCCCTAGCTAGGGAGAAAGCAATAGCGCGGGCAGCCCCCCCTGCACCCAAGAGTACTACTTCCTTCCCCCTAACGGAGCCAATCTTTCCCTGAAGCGCTCGAAGGGCACCCTCCCCGTCGGTGTTGAACCCAATGAACTTCCCCCCATCGTTCTTGACCGTGTTGACCGCGCCCACCAAGCTCGCGAACTTATCGAGTTCATCGAGCAGCCCGACGATATCTATCTTGTGAGGGATGGTGACATTGAGCCCAGCAATACCCAGCGCCCGGACGCTAGCAATTGCGTCGGCAAGCATGGGCTTTGGCACGCGGAGGGCGATGTAAGCACATTTAAGCCCAAGAGTTTGGAAGGCAGCATTGTGCATGGCCGGCGAGAGGCTTTGCTCGACTGGGTCACCTATCAGCGCGAAGAGTTTGAGCTTCGCCAAGTTCATCGTTTCTCCTTGGGAATCAACTCATGTAACAAGTACTTCATAGTCGCGACATCGAGCTGTCCAGGCGCGGTTGTCTTACCCGCAGACGCATAGACGATGGGTGAACCTAACATCGGAGCAACAATGCGCGTTATTTTGCCGGCGTCCCCCATTGCGAATGCTATGATTGGCACCGCTACCTCATCCTGCACCTGGGCTAGGAAGTCAAGCATGCGGAGCGCGTCCTCTGTGTACTCCGCGAATGTCACAATTTTCGCGATGTCGCACCCTGCACCCGCTAAACACTTTGCAGTGTCTATCATAACTTCGATAGATGGCGTTATGGAAAAATCGTGGTAAGACATTATCACCGCGACGCCGGATTTTTTAGCCTGCGACACCACACGCTCACGCAGGAGTTCGGGAGTCGAGAGTTCGATGTCGATGCAGGAAACCCCTTGCGCGACGCCCTGGAGCAGCACCTCGATGCGCTTATTTTCATCTCCCTTAAAGCCGCCTCCCTCGCGCTCCAAGCGGTTCGTCAGGATCACCGGCACTTTGACGGGCAGCAGTTCCTCCCAGCCTGCTTGGTCGTGAAGCCCATCCACCCTGAGCTCGATCAAGTCCGCGCCCTGTTCGATGGCTTTGGCTACGCCAGCTTTCATTTCGTCGACTTTTTCAGCCATTACTGAACCGCAGATGGCTGGAGTTGACAACTTGTGTTTGCCCAACCTCAGCTCGCCCAAAGTAAACACCCCTGTTTATCTCTCGATTACTGTTTCCTCAACCTTGACGCCAAAGTGTCGCCCAGCTCGCTCGATGTGCACGAGCACCTCGTCACCGGGTTTGAGCTTCGCCACCGAAATCGGTTTTCCATTTTTGTCGACAAGGTTTATCGTTTCAGCATTCTGGAGCAGCGTTTTGAATTTTTCTCCCTCACGCTCGGCCTCAACGAGCAACATCGGCCGACGCTCTATCTTTACTCGTCCAACCACACCCACCCGGGCCTCTCCACTAGCGTTTACGAGCAGTACCTCGTCGCCCGCGCCTAGCTCCGACATGTATTTTGTTTTCCCCCCGGGCAATCGGATGTAAGCGTGCACCGCCCCCGCGTTCACGCGAAATGGGCGAGGCTCAACGAACTCGCTTAGCAGCGTCTCTGAATGAACCAAAAACATGCCACCTGCCTGGCTCCCCACTAGCATCCCCTCGCCAACGCTCATGAGTGAGGTGGTATCAACGCAGGCTCGATCGCCCATACCTACAGGGCGAACTGTGATCACCTTCGCTGGTGCGAGCTCAAGCTTTTCAAGCATGAGCAGCTCGAATGCCTCACACACTTTTCGGATTTCTCCATCCCCACGCTCTCGCGAGTCAAGCAACACACCGGCAGCGCCGATCTCGAGTGTTTCCACCGCGACTTTAGCCTCCTCGGCGCTCTTCACCCCAGTCAAAACTTTGACCTCAGCGCTTTGGAGTTCAGCTATCAAGTTCTCGAGCGGGATCACCTTCCAGTCAGGCGTAATTGCAACGAGGAAGTCAGCTGCCTTTCCAACCTTGACGGCGGCGCTCTCAAGTTCTTTGTTCGCTACCTCGACTAGTACCGCAACCTTTTTTCCTTGTTTGTGAAGCTTCCCAACTTGTTCGATTGCTTGTTCGACCTCGGCAGTGCTTCGAGCGCTCAAAATCACCACGCCAACGCCTAGGGCTGGCTCGCTTGCCGCGACAGTGATAGCCCCGAGCTTGAGCGCTTCTTGAACCTCCTCGGGCTTCACCAACACAACATCCGCGCCAGCCTCAATCGCTGCACTAATGAAGGGTTTTCGCTTTTCCCAAGGCTCCTCCCAGTCAGCCCTGACCCAAACAAGCTTGCGCAATTTTGTTCACCGCTTGAGCTCACGCATCGCCCGATCGACCGAGACTCCCCCGTGCACGATCTGCGCCAGCGCCCGAGTCATTCCGGTAGGGCTCCGGTGCTGGAAGATGTTACGCCCTATTGAAACCCCTACCGCGCCAGCTTTGATCGCCTCACCTGCCATCTTGAGCACATCCCGGTCGGTCGCCATCTTTGGACCGCCAGCAATCACCACTGGCACAGGGCAGCCCCGGACAACCTTTCGGAAAGAGTTGATGTCCCCGGTGTAAGAGGTCTTAATTATGTCAGCTCCCAGCTCAGCTCCAACCCGTGCTGCCTGCGCAACTGCCTCGGGGGCATGCTGGTTCTTTATTTTGGGGCCGCGTGGGTACATCATCGCAAACAAAGGCATGCCCCAGCTCGCGCATGTCTCAGCGACATCACCTAGTGCCTGGAGCTGTTCCGGCTCGTTCGCCGCGCCCACGTTCACGTGGACTGAGACGGCGTCCGCGCCCAAACTGATTACCTCCTCAACTGTAGCTACCGGTACCTTACTGTTAGGGTCGGGCCCCAGCGAGGTACTTCCCGAGAGGTGAATGATAAGCCCTATGTCCTTCCCATATCCTCGGTGCCCGGCGCGAACGATGCCTTTGTGGAGCACAACGGCATTTGCCCCGCCATCAGCTATCTTGTTTATAATTGATGCCATGTCTTCGAGCCCTGTGATGGGGCCCATGCTCAAGCCGTGGTCCATAGGTACAATCACAGTTCGCCTTGTTTTCCGGTCAATTATCCGCTCAAGCCTCACGCGTTTTCCAACTTCGGACAATCACACTACCTCCTTATGTGATATGCTGCGCACACATTAAAAAGTGTGCCAAAAAGCGCGAATTTGCTCGTGACCTAGGTATGACTGCTCTAGCAATAAAGACAATTACCGCCGTTGCAGCTCATCTGATTCGTCATACCTTACACCAGTTACTCCCCCTCGCGTCAAATCCTTATTAAACCTTTCGGAGATTGTGTAGCGGGAGCCCTATGACGTTTTTGAAAGTTAAGCCCTCAAAACTGGCAGGCGAAGTTAAAGCACCACCTTCGAAAAGTTACACCCACCGCGCGTTCATGGTTGCGTTGCTGGCGAGGGGTGAAAGCAAGGTCATCAACCCACTTTTGAGCTTCGACACCGAGGCGACGATCGAAGCGGCTCGAACGCTCGGCGCGGAAATCAGCCAAGAAGGTGATGTTTGGAGAGTCCTAGGCACCGCTGGCGAACTCAAGCCCCGTGCTGATATCATCGACGCTCGTAACTCAGGCACAACGATTCGTTTGATGAGTGCAGTCGCTGCGCTTTCACCCAAGCTCGTAAGTTTGACTGGCGATGAATCAGTTCGTGCTCGCCCCATTGGGCCGTTAATCGAGGCGCTCGCCAAGTTGGGGGCCAAAGCACGCTGTGAGGGGCCCCATGGCAGACCCCCGGTAGTTGTGGGTGGGGGGTTAAATGGTGGTGAGGTGGAAATCACAGGCGCGATAAGTTCACAGTTTATCTCAGCGTTACTGTTGGCTTCCCCCTATGCAAAAGAGGATGTCAAGATAAACGTGACCGAAGAACTCCGATCCAAGCCCTACGTCGAAATCACGCTCGAGCTGCTCAATGGGGCTAGGGCCCGAATCAAGCGCAGCCACGACCTCATGGAGTTCAAAATTCCGGGTGGGCAGGTCTTCAAGGCGATAGATTTAGATGTTCCCGGTGATTTCTCCTCAGCATCCTTCATGCTCGCAGCAGCAGCGCTTACGGGAGGGACCGTGCGGGTGAGCAACCTCGATGTACAAAGCGCCCAAGGTGACAAGCGGATTATTGAATTTCTCCGAGAATTTGGGGCAGATACGAAGGTGAAAGACAAGACGGTCGAAGTCTCAAGCGACGGGGCGCTCTCAGGTATCGAGGCCGACTGTGGCAATAATCCGGACTTGGTGCCTGCGCTCGCGGTGCTCGGTTCAGTTGCCGAAGGTCGGACTAGGCTCCTAAATATCCCCCATCTCCGACTCAAAGAGACTGATCGTATCCACGCACTAGCAAGCGAACTTCGAAAGCTGGGGGCTGAAGTGGAAGAGCGGACGGACGAGCTCCGCATTCGAGGAGTTAAGCGACTTAAAGGCGCAAAACTCACTTCCTATGGAGACCACCGCATGGCTATGGCTTTCGCGGTAGCTAGTTTGGTCGCGTTAGGGGAAACAATTATAGACGGAGCGGAGAGCATTAGCGTGTCATATCCAAGCTTTGTCGAGGATATACGAAAGTTGGGGGGTAAAGTGGAGTTGATTTGATGGCCGGCAATACATTCGGGAAGGTATTTAAGGTTACAACTTGGGGCGAGAGCCATGGTCTTTCTGTCGGCGTGATTGTCGATGGTGTCCCAGCTGGCTTACCGCTGAGCGAGGCGGATGTACAGCACGAGCTCGACAGGCGGCGCCCTGGCCAGTCAATCCTTGCGACACCACGCAGGGAACGTGACCGAGTCGAAATCCTCTCCGGGGTTTTCCAAGGCAAGACACTCGGCACGCCGATCTCCATGCTCGTCCGCAACATCGATGTCGACTCGAAACCATACGAAGAAATCAAAACTAAACCTAGGCCTGGTCATGCTGACCTCGCTTACTGGCTCAAGTTCGGCCACACTGACTACCGCGGAGGAGGGCGAGCCTCGGCACGAGAAACTGTTGGGCGAGTTGCCGCTGGGGCGATCGCGAAGAAGCTACTCGCAGCTCACGGAATCGAGATTCTAGGTCACACCGTCGAGGCCGCGAAAATGGCGGTTGAGCGGGAAGTGAAGCCTGAAGAAATCCGCAAAAACGTCGAGCGGAATCCCATGCGGTGCGCTGACCCGAAGGTGGCTGATCAGATGAAGCAAGCAGTATTGCAAGCGAGTATGGAGGGTAATAGTACTGGTGGAATAGTTGAAGTTCGGGCACTCAACGTCCCCCCCGGGTTGGGTGAACCCGTGTTCGATAAGCTTGATGCGGAGATCGCTCATGCTCTGATGTCAGTAGGTTCAGTCAAAGGCGTTGAAATCGGTGCTGGCTTCAAGGCGGTCCGAATGCTCGGCTCTGAGATGAATGATCCCTTGACGCTTCGTGGGCGCAAGATAATGAGTGCCACGAACAACGCTGGGGGCATCCTCGGCGGCATAAGTACAGGCATGCCGATCGTCGCTCGGATAGCGGTCAAACCCACCCCCTCAATAACCCAACCGCAGCAAACTGTCGACATCGCTCGGATGAAAGAAGTTGAAATCAAGCTCAAGGGAAGATTCGACCCAAACATCTGCCCGCGCATCGTGCCCGTGGCTGAGGCGATGCTTGCACTGGTGCTCGCGGATCACATGCTGCGCGCTGGAAAAGTTAATCCGACCCGCTTCAAGTAAATTTCACAGGGGTGTAGAGTCTGGTCAAACGTCGAGGGACTGCTTCGGCGTGCGGCTCCGCCACCGTTGTTAACGCGATAGCTACGGGTAAGGGGGCCGCATTTGGGGTCGAGCTTCGAGTTAGAGCGAGTTGCGAGCTTACCGATAGACCGGGGGAGATTATCGGGCGAGTGGTTGATGACCCCCATGAAAGTCCTCGACTAATTGAGATATGCGTACAAAAAGTTCTCAAACATTTCAAGCTTGAACGAACCTACGGCGCACGGGTGCAGACAAGATCCAAAGTCCCGATTGCCGTGGGGCTGTCGAGCAGCTCAGCTGCCGCTAACGCCGCGGTGCTCGCTACTTTCGCGGCACTGGAGCGAAAACCAAATCCAAAACTCGTACTGGACTTGGGTATCGATGCTGCATTTGAAGCAAGTGTCACCATAACTGGAGCACTTGATGATGCAGCGGCTTCATTTTTTGGTTTCGGTGCAGTAACAGACAACATCAAAAGACTGGTGCTTCGGCGATTCAGACTAAACCCGAAGCTCACCGTGCTCATTTATGTGCCACCGATGAAGTTCCACACCTCGCGGATAAACATGGCCCGGATCAAGCCACTTCAAAAAGGCATAGAACTTGCACACGATCAAGCTATACTCGGAAATGTCTTCGGTGCCTTAACGCTCAACGGCTTGCTCTACTCGAGCGCGCTCGGCTACGACCCAACGATAGCGCTAGATGCCTTGGCCGCGGGTGCGCTCGCAGCTGGCCTTACAGGTACTGGTCCGGCGGTAGTAGCAATAGCTAAATCGAGTAACGTCGAGGATATAAAGAAGTCTTGGCGGGGAAGACCCGGGAGAATAATCACCACCAAGCCGGCCGCGAAGGGCGCAAGAATCGAGAGATACCCATGAGCGAGAAAAAGTTGCAGACGCTAAGGCGGGAGATAGACAGTATTGATGAACGGGTCATCTTACTGCTCGCGCAGCGACTGAAGCTCGCAGACGATCTCGTGGCGCTGAAACGGAAGCTCAAGCTAGGAATCCGAGACGTGGCAAGGGAACGCGCAGTCATCAACCGTGCTAGAAAGCGGGCAAAAAGTGAGGGGCTGGAACCCGCGTTCATTGAGAGCGTGATGCGGTTGGTGATAGCGCACATGGCCGGAGTAGAGCGCGAGCGTGTAGGCGGCGCTGGGATGTGGGCGAAGATTCAGGATGCTTTCACTAATTTTCCAGCTCAGCTCAACGTTGCGCGGACGCTGTTCAAATATGGGCTTCGAGTACGGGAGAACGGAGAAATTGCCTGCGGCGATATCCGGATTCCCGCTGTCCAGATAGCAGGGGAGGTAGGCGTCGATCGGCGCGTGGTCGATGCCACCGCTCGGACGATTTTGAAAAAAGAGGAACTACGTGGGATATTCGAAAACCTCGAGCCCATAGCTTACCTGAAGGGTGTGGCGCAGCAGCTCGGAATGGGAGTGATCGAGATATTGCCGAAGAACGCAACCGAGCCCGGCATCATAAGCGAGGTGGCGGGCACCATCTCACGCTTTAGGATAAGCATCCGTCAGGCAGTTGCGGACGACCCTCACTTCGTGCCTCAACCCAAGCTGACTTTAATCACCGACGAGCCAGTGCGCGGCGATGTAATCGAGGCGCTGAGAAAGTTGCCGAGCGTACAAAGCGTTATCGTTTATTAGTGGGTTGTTATCAGGATTGATTATATCAGTTGTTGCCCCGAGTTCAAAACCTGAAGAGCTGCGCGTGTGGAACATTTTGGATTTTGAGAACATTTGCGCGCTCGATGATGCCGACTTTGACTGCGTGCCACACTATCGACCCCACGAGGTTTGCAATCGTGGCCTCGCGCAGCGCTGTGAGGCACTCCTCGACGCTAGCTTCGGTCCCTCGATAAAATGATTCTTTGACCTCAAGCTTCAGCTCCCCTTGTTTAAATTTTTTCCCAAGTAGCTCTGGGTCACAGACGACGACAAGTACCTCGCCCTGAGTTCGAATCACTCTGAGGGAAGGCAAAGCTAAACGCTCCTCATCGATGCTCTGGCACCGCACGCCTCGCACCTTAGAATATAAAATCGTTCGCGCCGCTCGAGCTTAGTGTCGGGCTTTCCGCACTCGCGACAGAGCACGAACTCCTCGACATAACGTCGGATGCGCTCGTCCACGGCTGTATTCGAAAATTTCCCTTGGAAGACAGCCTGATTTCCCTCAATATTGCCAGCCACCCCCAGCTCTCGTAGCAGATATTTTATGAGATGTTCAGGTTCGCGATTGAGGGCGCTTGCGATGCTCCGAAAATTCCGGAGGATTGTGCGGTTCCCAACAATCGACACTTCCGCCTCGGGGATTTGGAAGCGAGAACTTTCGAACACAGCTTTAGGGACCTGTTCGAGGGCGCGGTCGAGCAGTTTTTCGTAGTCTTCACTCATCCCAATCGCCTGAACCTGCCTGCACGAGGCTCGAATATTTCGCCGTCCACGATCAGCACGCGGAGAGCATCCTCTACATCGGCTTGGTTAAGGTCAAGCTCAGCTGCTATGTCTGTGGGCGCTGCCCCCTCTCCCTTGTCGAGCTTCTCGATCGCGAGGATTACCCGCTTTTTAGTTTCGTCGGGTACCTCGGGCAACGGGGGCGCCTCTACCTCCTCTATAGTTTCAATAGTTGGACCTACCTCTGAGGGTGTCGGGGAGATTTCTATCTGCAGCTGCCGTGGCTCAAGCTTTGCCTCTTGCTTTGGCTGCGGTTGTATTCCCTGCGCTAGGGCCAGCCTTCGCGCGCGCAGAATCTCGAGTTCTCGCACGAGTTCCCAGTTTGGGTCTTCGACACGAAAGATGAAATCGGGCACGAGGTATACTTCCCCCTCGAACTCCCGCACGCGCCCTATAACATCGATGAGGTCCCCCACATTGAAGCCTGAAAGTTCGGGCACACCTTCCCGCCAAGCTCGAAGGCTTATGGTTTCGCTTCCATCATCGAGACGAAGCGTAGCATAACCCTGATCATCCCTCACAAATTTATCCACTACTGTACCTAACACCCGGGCGCGGGGAATGTGCTGGCCCCAAGGAGTAAGCAGGTAACTTGGCTCGGTACCCTCAGGCGAGCGGACATACTGGCCACGCGCCAAGTCCTCAATTTTGAGCTTATATGCCGTCGAGAGCATTTTATCAGTGAATATTTGAGGCAAATCCTTAAAGAACCTTCTATGGTGTTGGGTATGTTTGAGCTAAGCGGTACGTTCGGCAAGCGCGTCGTGAGTGTGGTTGGTGGGAGAGCTAGAGTTGATGATGTCGACGAATTCTTGAGGAAGCTTGCCACGATAGACAAAGAAAATCGAACTACCAGCCAAGTGTTCGATGCTTCGAGCATAGCCGGCAAAGAGCACTTGGTACACGCTGCTCGCCTTGCCCTCATCGCTCGCGTCACAAAAAAGAACTTCGCTAGCTCGATGAATATCGAACTCGTCTGCTGGGCGGCCGCGGAGCGGCAGATCGCGCGCGCATTTGAGAAGGTTGGTTTGCATAAGGGTAGCAAAGACTTGGCAATTCTAACTTTGGGGGACTCGCGTACACGAGTGAAGCAGGCATCGGACAACATTCGTCACGAATTGGGCATAAAGCGTGGCGATGATGTGGTCGATGTGACGCGAGAGAAGGTTTCAAAGCTGCTTAAGGTATTCTCGATACCAAAGGATGAACTGAAAATTGCACCAATTCAAAAACTTGTGCTCGAACGGGTAGCACTCTTAGCCCTAGAAAAATAGGCCTTACTCGAGGAACTTTTCAAATGCCTCATCCTTAACTACGGTGGTAATCTTGGCGCATGCAGGCATAATCGGCTTTTCCGAGGTCACGAGTTTGCCTTCTTCATCGATCGACACATATTTAGCTTTCAAGAGTTCCTTTGCCTCGACTGCAATACACAAGAGCTCCGCCTCGGTCCCGGTATAAACGTAGTAGTAATGCTTGCCCTTTAGGTTAAAGTAGAACAGCCACCCTTGACTGCGCGCGATGTTTACTACGTCCTCAAGGTCCTTACACCACATGATTTTCATCTTTTCACCCCGCGGTTGCCTTCTTCACCTTCTGAACACCGCGCTGAGAACCTCGTATGATTAATGAATCACCAGCAAGAATTCGGGTACGCCTGCTCGGATCGAACATATAACGCCCGCCCCGCTTTATCATCAGCACGTATGCCCCCATTTTTGTCCATAGGTTAAGCTCTTTTAGAGATTTACCCACAAAATCTGAACGATCCGCAACACTAACTCTCCCTATTTGTTCATCAGCTTCAGCCAGAGCTCTGGAGAAAACAGGGTGCAACTCGACTCCCCGAGTCACCACATCCGCAATCGAAACAGCTGCATCGGATATTTGCTCCATAGACATGACCATCTGTAACAAGCCGTTGAGTCTTTCCACCTTTCGTTCCCACTTTGCTGCTTTTAACGTGGCGAGCCAGAGCTTATAACTAAGCTTATCGAATTTTTCTTCGGCTTCCATTACTTCCTCAGCAATCTCGCGGGAACTGAGCAAGATCGAGGAATACGCCATGTCAACCATCAAACTGCTTAGGTCGCGCATCTCAGCTAGGGCTTTCCTGATAGATGGCAATCTCCGCTCGGGTGCCCAAACCTTTCTGCGCACACCAGCCATTTTACATAGAATCGCGACGCCATCTGGGGGGCCCTTCACAATGAGCGTATCGCCAAAATGCACCTCGGTATCCTTTTGCGGGGGAACTATCCATAATTTGCCCCGTTTTATGGCGAATGTCCAAATGCCTATACTCGAAGGCAACTTCAGCTCGTAAAATTTCTTGCCGACGAGTACCGAGCCTTCAGTCACTTCAACCCAAGCGATTTTCTCATCGGCCGTTCGGAGGGCATCGCATGCCACGGGGTGGATATCAATTCCCATTCGAACCAAGTCAGCGATATCACCAGTGGCGTTTGAGATCGCCTCTGCCGCACTTGCAACTTGAAGGATTCCAGTTATTTTTCGGGCTTCACTAACGTTTCGCGTCACGACTGCGGCAATCGTTCTGATTTGATACATAAGACTATCCATTCGCGTTTCAAGTTCGTGCACATGGTCCGCAAGTTCATCGCTCCCGAAGAGCACCGCCGCGTAGGAGAGATCTATCATAAGGTCTGAAACATCTTTCATTTCGGTTAGGAGCTCTCGCACGCTCTTGGGTTTAAACGATTCTGGCATGTTTCTACACTCCCACTATTATTATTGCCACCAATAAACACGTTACTCCCAGCACATCTCCGACTGAGGTTACGATTGGTATTACCACGTTGTCCGGATCCAATCCACCCCTGAATGAAACGAACGCCGATGCAATCGTTACAAACATCACGGCAGCAGTCAACGCTATGCCTGCGATGAAGAATGCGAACGCTAGGGAAAGCGAGCGAGCGAGTGGAATACCTGACACATACGCGAACGCGAAAAATATCGCGCCGATGAGTGAGAAGATAATGAAGCTGACCAGCGCTGAGGCTGCCATGTTCCTCCTTAGAACTCGCTGCCCGCTCAATCTCGGCTCCAACGTGCCTAGGTGAAGTGCGGAGGTGAGCCGGGCGCCGAGGATACTCCCGATGTTTCCCCCTATTCCGTTTATCGGCGGTATCATCATAAGAATTATGGGTAGCTCGGCGATTTTTTGGATGCTCGAGTTCAGCATGTAGCCCGCAACAAGTGCTATAATAATCCCTGCTGTTAACACCGGGAAGCTCTCGAGCACTATTCGTTTGACACGGTAAATGGCCATTTTTCACACCACCAGAAGCACAGCTAGGTAGATACAAGCTATGGTCACGAAATCCCCAATCGTTGCCATCGTCGGGCTAGTTATGTTATCAGGATCCCAGCCCCGCGCGTAGGATTTTACCGCCACGAAAACAGTCAGGAGGGCGAGAACCAACCCCGAAAGAAAGCCCGCAAAGACAGCTATTGCTATTAATTTTACCATTAGTTCGAGCACGCCAATCGTGGGAGCGCTGGTTAACAAATTCACTCCGACGGCAAAGACCCCGATAACGGCGGACGCGATAATGCTGAGAATTAAAGAGGAAGTTAAATTGACCTTGATTTCGGCGGAAATTGTTAGGCGAGGCTCGATCAATCCAGCGTTTAGTGCTGTCCCGAGGCGCGAAGCTAGGGCGCCGTTGATGTTTCCCCGGAGACCGAGTAGAGGCGGAATCATTACGATGAGTCCGGGAAGTAGGGTAGTGAAGTAATCCTGCATCTCCTCAAACACCTTGCCGGCGCCGAGCTCGATGAGAGCACACATGAACAAGATGGAAAGTCCTGGGACCACGATGGAGCGAATGCTTAACTCTCGGGCCATCGTTCTCACCGAAAGCCATAGGCTGCTTTCCTATAAAAGGGGAAACTTGATTTAACAAAATTTGTTTTTTTGTGCGGTGCGAAGGAGTTTGAACCCCAGATTTGTACTCTCAGAATCTTTCTAGAAAATTTGAAACGAAAAATATAAGATTATCCTCTCCTTGATTATAAGTTGGAGTAGAAGATTTGGGGTTAAAATGACTGAAAGAAACAAGGCCCCAGAAGACAAACAACACGTTGGAGATGCCCACGAAAAGCATGAACATCATGATAAACATGAAGCTCATGGCGATAATCATGTCCAGATGTTGCAGTACTTTAAGAAACGGTTATGGATCTCTCTGCTTATCACCATTCCAATTTTACTGCTTTCACCATTGATTCAGTCGCTTCTTGGGTTGGAAGGATTAAGGTTTACGGGAGATTCTTACGTTTTATTCGCTCTCTCCACGACGATATTCTTCTATGGTGGGGGGCCGTTTCTAAAGGGGTTGTTAGGAGAACTTGGTGAAAAGCGGCCGGGAATGATGACTCTTATCGCAGTCGCTATTACCGTCGCCTATACTTACAGCAGTTTAGTGGTCTTCGGTCTATCGGGGCAAATCTTCTACTGGGAACTTGCCACGCTAATTGACATCATGTTACTCGGCCATTGGGTTGAAATGCGGTCGGTGATGGGTGCATCGCGGGCACTTGAGGAACTGGCCAAATTGATGCCGTCAATAGCCCATCTCGTCCAGCCAGATGGTTCTACGAAAGATGCGCCACTAGAGGAACTCTCGCCTGGCGACTTGGTACTGGTCAAACCTGGTGAAAAGGTCCCGGTAGATGGAAGTGTCGAAAAAGGTGAGACGGATGTCAATGAAGCGATGCTTACTGGGGAATCGAAGCCCATAACCAAAAAAAAGGGAGATAAAGTCATTGGCGGGTCTATCAACGGCGAGGGAGCGGTTGAAGTAAAAATTGAAAAGACTGGGAAAGACACCTATCTCTCGCAGGTCATCAATCTGGTTAAACAAGCGCAAGAAAGTAAGTCAATGACACAACTCCTTGCTGACCGTGCTGCCCTCTGGCTCACGTTGATAGCATTGGGGGGCGGATTGACTACCTTAATCATTTGGCAGATTTTTGGTAGCACGCTGGATTTCTCTCTGGAACGTTCGGTTACAGTGATGGTTATCGCCTGTCCGCATGCTTTAGGACTTGCAGTCCCCCTAGTAGTGGCAGTTTCGACCTCGCTTTCCGCTAAAAACGGTCTGCTCATCCGAGAACGTGGCGCTTTTGAACGTGCCCGTAATTTAAAATGTGTCGTTTTTGACAAGACAGGTACACTAACTGAAGGCCGCTTCGGCGTCGACGAAGTAGTCAGTCTGCAAGATGGTGTTACCAATGACGAGGTACTTGCCCTGGCCGCCGCAGTAGAAACACAATCTGAGCATCTAATCGCGCGCGGCATCGTCAAAGGTGCCGAAGAACGGAAGTTGAAGGTGAAGTCGCCGGAGTCCTTCGAAGCCCTCCCCGGCAAGGGCGCGCAGGCTCAGGTGAAAAATCATAACATAAAGGTTGTGAGCCTAGGCTACCTTAATGAGCACGACATTGCGGTCAAAAACGAGAGGGTGGATAAACTGGCCGCGCAGGGTAAGACCGTGGTGTATGTCCTGCGTGACAACAAGTTAATCGGAGCTATTGCGCTAGCCGACATCGTGCGCGAAGAATCAAAGAGAGCCATTAAACAGCTGAAAGAGATGGGCATCCAATGCATGATGCTGACTGGAGATAGGAAAGAGGTCGCTCAATGGGTGGCCGAGGAATTGAAGTTGGACGACTTCTTCGCCGAGGTCCTTCCAGACGAAAAATCAAATAAGATAAAAGAAATTCAAGAACGCGGACTCACAGTAGCAATGGTCGGTGACGGGATAAACGACGCGCCAGCACTAGTACAGGCTGATGTGGGCATTGCCATCGGGGCTGGAACGGATGTTGCAGTTGAGTCTGCAGACATCGTATTGGTGGAGAACAATCCAGAGGACGTGGCAAATATTTTGAACTTGTCCAAGGCCACCTATCGCAAGATGAAGCAGAATTTGTTTTGGGCGACAGGCTACAATGGCATCGCGATCCCATTGGCCGCAGGTATTCTTTTCCCAATTGGCATCTTGCTTAGCCCGGCAGTTGGGGCGGTGCTGATGTCGATAAGCACGGTTATCGTGGCGATCAATGCCAGATTGCTCAAGCTACCGTCTCGGTAAGCTTTTTCATTTAAGCACGATGTAATAAGCTGAAATCTGCATTTACAAGTCTCTAAATAGATACAAGTTAGTTTCTTTTTCCAAATATATCAGCAATTTTCAACCTATGGTGCGGGGGAGGGGATTCGAACCCCCGAACCCCTACGGGATACGGCCCTGAACCGTACGCCTTCAGCCGGTCGTTAGACCTTTGACCTGACTTGGCTACCCCCGCAACTAACAAATTTCGCCACCGAACGGCTTTAATTTTTCGAATGCAAACCTATATGAAAAAAGAGAACAATCAAGATTTGGGATTGCTATGCCGTTCGACATGGACATAGTCACGTGGATATTCATCATCTCTATCTTCTTCATCATTTCCATCTTACTCACCCCTCGCATGATAGGGTTCCAGGCCCGCATGGGGATGGGACAGCTGCGCAAGTCGGTCCGCGAGCTCGAGGACTGGGCGAAGGAGAGCAAAAGAGTCGCTCTCCGAGAGATAACAAAACACGGCAAACCCAAGCGTGATGTAGAACGAGAATTCGATAATTTCCTCGAATTCTTCGCCATAGCGCCGGTTAGCGAGGATCCGGTGGGTGTGCTTCGCAGGCTTGAGCACGTGCTGGATGTGCGGAAGAAGAGGTTCGAGGACGTCGTCGCGCGCTTGGCTCCAAACGCCGAGCCCGAAGCCGCCGCCAACTTAGAGATGACCTTCGAGGGGGCGATGGCGAGCTACACCCTCTATCGCTTGGTGCGCCACTTCACGTTGCTGGCCGAGAAGACGAAGAGCTACCAGCTCGTAATGCTCCTCCAGATGCAACTACCCTTCCTGAAAGAGTATGCGAAAGCGTTCGTGGATGCGACGAAAACTTTCGTTGCTGGGAAGCCGATAGGTGACGGCGTTGGGGCAATGACGGCGACGCAGTTAATCGGAAAGGCCCCCTGTCGAGAACCAGTCGAAGATACCATCTACGCCGAGACGAAGTTCGACGGGCGAAAACTGCTCGTAGTCAAGGCGAAAGGACCAGGGGGACGGGTCGGCAAACCCGGTGAGCTGATCAAGCGCCTAGTCGCACAGCGCAAGGTGAATCGGATCATCATGATCGATGCTGCCCTGAAGCTCGAGGGCGACACGAGCGGACAGGTGATCGAGGGCGTCGGGGCTGCGATAGGTGGGCCCCCCACGGAGAAATACAAAATTGAGGAAATATCGGTGAAGCGCAAGGTGCCGCTCGACGCCATCATAATAAAGGAGTCATTCAAGGAAGCTATAAGACCCCTCAACAAACGTCTCGTACGCGCTGTCGATGTAGCCGTCGAACGAGTCAAGCAGGCGGTGCGGGAGCGGACGAAGCCGGGTGACGTGGTTATTGTCGCTGGTATAGGAAATACGATTGGGATAGGGCAGCGCACCGAGGAGCTACCCAAGGAATTCCCATCACCGCCCGAGAAGAAGAAGGATGAACTCGAATCTGATTTCCTACCTTTACGTTAGCTCGACTTTTAAGCGATGAGATATAGATATTTTTTAACAAGTGGTAGATATGCGACGTTACAAGCACTTAGGCGATGTCGCCAAAATAATGTGGACGCCAGAACAGGTCCGAAACATAGGCATAGTTGCCCACGTCGATCACGGCAAGACGACGCTCACGGACAGCTTAGTCGCCGCTTCGGGAAT
>CAYFPZ010000002.1:0-4051 GCA_964345105.1 Hadarchaeota archaeon (SeqCode) | reverse complement strand
CAATTATGAAAAGCTCAAAAAGTTCGTAGCACGAAAACTAAAAACTCCTTTAGAGAACGTCTCTAAGTTTGACATCAAAAAGGGGAATTTTATCGTTTATACCAAAAAAGGGTCGAAGCGGGAAGTTGATGTAAAAGCCCTAAAGAATTGCGTTAATACGTCCTGTTCGGTTTGTTTCGATTTCGCCTGTGAGCTGGCAGACATATCTATCGGTGCTGTAGGATCTCCCCTAGGTCGCTCCACGGTATTAGTGCGCACTAAGGCCGGAGCGGAGGCTTTTAAAGTAGCAAGAAATAATCCAAAGCTCGGTGTAAAATCGCTCAAATCGGTTAAGCCTGGTATTGGGCTCGTTAAAAGGCTCTCAAGAAGAAAGAAAAATTCAGCTAAAAAATTGTTGAAGCGCCGGGAAAAATATGGGAAGCCAATACCTCATTGGATGAAAGAGAAAATTGAAAGTTAGGTGATGTATAAAAAATTTAAAAATAATCATGAAAAATCTAAGTCAAAAGGAGTGGTAAAGCATGATGTCGAACATGAACAAGTTGGGGGGTAGCTAATGGAATTCGGGCCTGGATTCTGGGGTCCCATTATTGCAACCGCCGCGCTTCTGCTCATCGTTGCGGTAACATGGCTCATCCTAATCGGCGGACGAAGGATCACTAAGGCACAACCCACTACCCAAAAAATCCAGACGTATGCCTGTGGTGAGTTGCTTGAGGCTGAAGAGGTCCACGCGGACAGCGAGCTGTTCTTCTCGCCCATCCGCCGCGTCTTCGGGCCATTTTACCGTTATGTGCGCCCTGGGCACACAGGTATCTTGAACACCTACCTCTTCTGGGTGGTGGTCGGCCTAATCATCATTCTTGCAGCAATCGCGGTGATTTTGTGGTGAGTTCATGGGACTAGTTCAATCATTTAGGAAAAAATCCCCCTGGATGCTGCACTTCGACACTGGAAGCTGCAACGGTTGCAGTATCGAGGTCGTTGCTGCGCTCACGCCGCGCTACGATATCGAGCGCTTCGGGATGCTGGTAAAGGGCACGCCGAGGCATGCCGATATCTTGGTCGTCACGGGACCGATCACGAAGCAGTGCTTACCCAGGCTCATCAGAATTTACGAGCAGATGCCCGAACCGAAGGCCGTCGTTGCGATCGGCTCCTGCCCTGCATCTGGCAGTGCGTTCCACGACTGCTACAACGTAGTGTGGCCTCTCGACAAGCACGTACCCGTCGTCGCCTACGTGCCGGGATGTCCACCCAAGCCTGAGGCGATTATCGATGGACTCGTCAAAGCCCTAGCGAGGTTGAAATGATGAAAGCAAACGAAGTTGCAGAAGTCATCAAAGAGTACGTGGATGAGGTAAAAATCGTGAATGAACGACGTGTGTTTGCCACAACTGATAAGGAGCGCTGTAGGGATGCCATGGTAGCCCTGACGCAGCATGGCGTGCAACACTTGTCCACGATTTCTGGCGTCGACCGCGGCGATACTATCACCGTGGTTTACCACCTCGATTGTATGCCAACCTTACTTAGCCTAAAACTTAACCTGCCAAAAAACACGCCAACGGTGAAGACCGTTACAGACATTTTCCCAGGGGCGATTCTTTACGAACGTGACATAATGGAGATGCTCGGCATCAAGGTTGAGGACCATCCAGAACCGCGCAGGCTGTTCCTGCCCGACGATTGGCCCTCCAAGGTGTACCCGCTGCGCAAGGAGGCTAAGAAATGACTTTTGTCGTGCCGATAGGTCCCCAACACCCAGCGTTGAAGGAGCCCGTGTACGTCAAGTTCGAGACTAAGGGTGAGGAAATTGTCGACCTCCACGTCCGCTTGGGCTACGTCCATCGCGGCATCGAGCGTGCGATGCAGGGACGAAGTTACCTACACAATATCTACCTCTCCGAGCGAATCTGTGGTATATGCAACGTTGCCCATACAACAGCCTACTGTCAAACAATTGAGCGACTTGCCGGCATCGAAATCCCTGATCGGGCACGTTTCATTCGAATCATCTTATGCGAGCTTGAACGCATCCATAGTCACATGCTTTGGGCCGGGATAGCTGCCCACGAGATAGGCTTTGATACCCTGTTCATGTACTTCTGGCGCGATCGTGAACTCGTGCTTGACTTGAAAGAGATGATTTCTGGAAATCGTCAAACCTCAGCGTCAAACACCTTGGGTGGGGTAAGGCGCGACGTGAAACCGGAACACATTCCTAAAATACTTAGGACACTTGAGAAGCTCGAAAAGGCAACCCACCAATATATCAGTATTTGCACTTCCGATCGCACGATTTTGGCACGTTGTACAGGCATCGGCGTGCTGCCAAAAGATGATGCGAAAAAATTGTGTGCTGTGGGTCCAACCGCCCGTGCTTCGGGTGTCGACGTTGATTTGAGGAGAGATGACCCTTATGATGCCTATGACCAAATTCCGTTCGAAGTGATAACTGAGCCAGATGGAGACGTTTTAGCTAAGGTGGTCGTCAGGCTTCGTGAAATTTTGGAATCTATTCGAATAACCCGCCAAGCGGTCAAGGCTCTGCCCAAAGGGCCATTGCGGGCGAAAATTACTCCAAAAATTGAACCCAATGAAGCTGTAGGGCGCGTGGAGGCCCCAAGAGGAGAACTATTCTACTACGCGATCTCGAACGGTATGGATAAACCTGAGCGCGTGCGCGTCAGACCTCCAACCTACGCCAACATCCCATCTTTCAAACCTATGTTCGTGGGCGGTACGGTTGCGGAAATCCCAATCGTTCTGGCAAGCATAGATCCTTGCTTTGCTTGCACTGATCGCGTCGCCCTTGTTGACTCGCGCACTGGTAAAACGAGCATCCTGAGCTTTAAAGAACTCAGGAGGTGGAAGGGATGATGGAAGTCGTCAATTTTATCTTGGACTCTCTAGTCTTTCCAGGGCTCCTCTTTGCTTCTCTCATCGGGCTACTCTACATTGGGATCGATCGAAAGGTAACCGCACACATGCAGCACCGCATAGGGCCCCCGGTATGGCAGGAGTTCCTTGACGTGGGCAAGTTGCTAAGCAAAGAGGATATTACCCCTGCTGCCGCACAGTCGCCCGTATTTACCGCTGCGCCGCTGGTTGCGCTGGGTGCGGTGGTCACGGTGATGCTTCTCTTGCCAATAAACTCGGCCCAGCCCGCGCTGACGCTGGTTGCGGATTTGATCGTCATTATCTACCTGCTCAACATCCCGGCGATTTGCATGATGCTGGGCGGTTACTCATCGGGAAGCCCATTCGGCGCGGCCGGGGCAGGGCGCTACGTTGTCCAGCTATTCAGCTATGAGTTCATATTCATCCTTGCGATCATCGCTGCGGTAGTTAGGGTTGGCTCCCTCGGCTTGCCGACGATCGTGGGGTACCAAGCCCAGCAAGGGTGGCTCGTCCTTGACTGGCGCATGCTGCCCGCAGTAATCGCTGCGCTTATAGCCGCTCAGGGAAAGCTCTTGCGCGTGCCATTTGACATCCCTGAAGCTCACACCGAAATCGTGGCCGGACCTTTGACTGAGTACTCAGGGCCGAGGCTAGCGATTTGGCGCCTCGCCTATGACGTTGAAACAATCGTGGTCGCTGGTTTTCTTGCCGCCCTCTTCTTCGGTGGACCAACGGCATATGTGATTGGCAATATTCAAATCCCGGGAGTCGTCGATTTCCTCATCAAAATCCTCGCGATCGTGCTGCTGACGACGACCCTCCGGAACATCATGGCCCGTCTGCGCATCGACCAAGCCCTTAAATTCTTCTGGACGTTCGTTGCGCTGCTCGCGATAATCAGCCTAGTGCTCGTGCTGGTGGTGCCCTAGATGCCCCGAATACTCCCTCAGGTGCTCCGAAACCTCTTTCGCAGACCCGCCACGGTGAAGTACCCCTACGTGAGGGTTGAGCCCCCTGAGGGTTACCGTGGGCGCCCATTAATTGATAAGGAGCGGTGCATTCAGTGCTGGCTTTGCATCAGAACCTGTCCCGTCCGGGCAATCACAGTAAGCAAGGAGACTAAAAAACCGAGTATATGGCTTGGACG
>CAYFPZ010000001.1:0-37551 GCA_964345105.1 Hadarchaeota archaeon (SeqCode) | reverse complement strand
TTCTCGACAAGTTAACCACCATCTTAAGTTAAATTAATGGAAGCTAGTGGTACTCAATCCTCTGCCTGAATTCCTCCTGCTTCCCAACGTTCCAGTTCCGCACGGGCCTGAAGTAACCGACAACTCGAGAGTAAACCTCCGTGACCTTGCCGCAAGAAGGGCATTTCGGGTACTCCCCCGGGATGAAACCGTGGTCGTCGCAGATGGTGTAGGTGGGCGTCACGGTGAAGTAGGGCAACCGGGTGTTGTGGGAGACCTTGCGGACGAGGTTCATGCAGCTCTCCCCGTCCTCGAGGCTCTCACCGAGGAAAATGTGGTGGACTGTCCCTCCCGTGTAGAGCGTCTGCAGCTCCTCCTGGTGCTTCAGGGCCGAAATCAGGTCGAGGCCGCTGTTCACGGGCAGGAGGGTGGAATTCGTGTAGTAGGGTGCACGCTCGCCGGCCGTTATTATGTCCGGATACTTTCTCTTGTCGATCTTCGCGAGCCTGTAGCTCACGCCCTCGGCCGGAGTCGCCTCCAAGTTGTAGATGTTGCCTGTCTCCTCCTGGAAGGTTTGGATTCGTCCGAGCATGAACTTGAGAGTCTTGACGGCGAACTTTTTACCCCCATCGTCGGCTATGCTGCGATCGAGCAAGTTCAGGCAGGCCTCGTTCATCCCCACCAGGCCGATGGTCGAAAAGTGGTTGTTCAAAGTACCGAGGTATCGCTTGGTGAAAGGCAGCAAGCCGTTATCCATGTTTTTCTTCACCCTGTCACGCTTTGCCTCCAGTGAAATCCGCGCCAGTTCCATCACGTGCCCAAGCTTCTCGAAAAACTCGTCTTCACTCTTGGAAAGATAACCCAAGCGGGGCATGTTTATCGTGACGACCCCGACGCTGCCAGTCGAGTCCCCCGAGCCGAAGAGCCCGCCCGTCACGTTTCTCCTCAGTTCCGCCAACTCGAGACGGAGATGGCAACACATCGAGCGAACGTCACTCGGCCTCAGATCGCTGTTGATGAAGTTCTGGAAGTAGGGCAGCCCGTACTTCGCGGTCATCTCGAACAGTGCCGACGAAATACCGTTGTCCCACTCGAAGTCCTTGGTCAAATTGTATGTGGGAATTGGAAAGGTGAAAGGTCGCCCGTTCATGTCACCTTCCATCATGATTTCCATGAGCGCGCGATTTATCATCTCCATTTCTTCCGTGTGTTCCTCGTAAGTTTTCTCGCCCAGCTTGCCGCCAATTATCACGTGCTGGCCCGCGAGGTCCTCCGGGACTGTCAGGTCAAGCGTGATGTTCGTGAACGGCGTCTGCCCGCCCCAGCGCGAGGCGATGTTGAGGTTGAACACGAAAGTCTGCATCGCCTGCTTTATCTTTCTGTAGTCGAGCCCATCCTTGCGAACGAACGGTGCGAGCAGTGTATCGACGGAATTAAAGGCCTGTGCTCCGGCCCACTCGTTCTGCAGGCTGCCTATGAAGTTCGCCATCTGGAGCAGAGCGGTGTCGAGATGCGCCGGAGGCCTAGACGCAACCTTGCTCGGGACGCCGTTGAATCCCTCCGCCAAGAGCTGGCCCAGGGACCATCCCGCACAGTAGCCCGTTATCCCCATGCCCAAGTCGTGAACGTGGAAATCTCCGTGAACGTGCGCATCCGCAACCTCCATGGGGTAGACTCTATCGAGCGTGTAGTTCGCAATCACCGAGCCAGCGATGTGAAGCAGCAAGCCCGAAAGGGAGTAACCCACATTGCTGTTCTCCTTGACCCTCCAATCCTGCATGCCCAGATAATCATCAACAATGTGTTCAACTTCGAGAAACGTAGATTTTAGCTTCCTCATTTCCTCGTGCTGCTTGCGGTATAGGATGTATGCTTTTGCAGTCTTTGCATGTCCCCTCTCGATCAAAACTTTTTCTACCACGTCTTGGATGTCCTCAACGTTCGGGATTTTGCTGGCGTATTTTTCTTCCAAAACTTTCACAACTTCATTAGACAACCTTTCCGCTATTCTCCTGTCTCGCCCGCCGACCTCGACCGCAGCTGCAAAAATCGCATTGGTGACGCGCTCTTGGTCGAAATCCACTATCCTACCGTCGCGCTTACACACTTTTTTGATGATCGCGCCCATACTGAACTCCGACCTACGCTCACGAGACTTTACAAACAAAGCTCAATCTGTCAAAGTTTCCGCACTGCAAGCAAACATTAAGATCCTTTCTGTGCGTGGGATCAATCTTCGCACAACCTCTTCTATTCAAGAAATCGTGTTGTTTCCCATCAACAAATTCGACCGCTCCACCTACATCATCTTGCCTCAGCAGCTCTGCCATTCTTCTAACTCTCTCGGCCGCTATTCTCCTGTCTCGCAAGCTGACTTTTTTGATAATCTCGCTCATTTTGATCTACCACCTCTCACCTTACATGCCTGGAAATGGGGAGCGATTTGCTTCTGAATCTCCTGAAGAAATCCGAGCGGGCAAGGTGCAATGTTAGAATATTTCTCATCCACGTGGGAACCGTTGGACTTGAACTGCTGTAGGCAATATTTTTTCGCGTTTTTTATCCGCTGGGTGATGAGCGTTATATCGTCCTTGCTTGTAAGTCCTGGCACCACGGTAGTCCTGAACTCGTAATCGAATCCGTTTGAACCTCGGAGCAATTCGATGCTTTTTTCAACCTCTTCCAGTGCCCCGTTTGCTTGGATACCGATCGCCGCTTGGTACTTATCCTCAACGAGAGGCGCTTTCACATCCATCGCGACGTAATCAACGAGGTGTTTTTCGAGCAGCTCCGCCAGCATTTTAGGGTTCGAGCCGTTCGTGTCGAGCTTGACGCTGTATCCCAACTTTTTCACTTTTTCCAGAAAACTCGGTAGGTCTGGATGAATGGTCGGCTCGCCGCCGGTTATCTCTAATCCGTCCAACCAATCCTTATTTTTCTCCAAATATTCCAAAACTTCTTCCTCAGATACGGACGGCAAAGCTTGGTGGTTCAAAACTAGGTCTCGGTTGTAACAAAAACCGCACCTAAAATTACATCCCCCCACAAATACAATGGCGGCGATTTTCCCGGGGTAGTCGAGCAGAGAAATTTTTTGTAGTCCTTTGAATTCCATTCTCAGCTCCCCCTATCCGATAGTTCGTTACTATATGTGTAACAACAATGTATTTATACGTTACGTTAAATGTAACACACACAATAAGGTGACGATAATGAGAGTGCTGAGAAGGAGCAAAGCTACTGAAATCCTGCTTGAGTTGCTAAAGGGCCCCAAGCACGTGAGGGAGCTGCAATCCAAGGTCGGCGGTAGCGCCACAACTGTGGAAATGCGCATCCATGAACTTTTAAAAGAGGGGTGGATTCGCTACGAGGAATCGGATGTCTGGCCCTTTAGAAAGGTCCTGAGATTGACAGATCGCGGTGCGGAAGTGGTGAAACTCTTAAAGCTCGAGGGCGGCTTCTTCGGGGCCGCTGAAAGGGCGATTAGGAAGTTCGCCTTATCAGAGGACCGGGTAAAATACCTCCTAACGCTATTGCACGCCATGGATGGTAAGGTCGAAGGGGGCATAAGGCTTCAAAAGCTGCTCTTCCTATCGAAACACGAATTTGGGCTCGACGAATTTTCCTACCAGTTCGCCCCATATGCGCATGGGCCGTTTTCGGAAGAAGTTTCAGACGACGTGACGGGGCTCATTAGCATGAAATTGATGGAAGTCGAAGGGAAGGTCATTGACGCGGGCGACGGGGTTGTGGAGAGGTGCTATAGGTTGACGCCCAAAGGGGAGAAAGCGGCGAAGAAGATTTATGACAAGTTGCCAGAGGCGACAAAACAATCCCTGCAATCATTGAAGCGGTTCAACGAGATGAAGTTAGTCGAGCTACTTCGCTATGTCTATTCTAAGTATCCAAAGGAGAGCACCGGTTAATCCTCGCCAGAAGTTACAAAGCAAAAAGTGTGGTTAATTCAGGCGCGCACCAAGATAGCCGCCCGTTCACGATCGTATCGCCAGTCAGAAGCCAAACTACCTTTTCTCTTGTAGTACTTAGCCAACTTGTTAATCTCGGCCTCAACCACCTCCAGAGCGCGCTTGGCCCCGAAATCCCTCGGGTTGCGGTTGAGGTGGTCGTAGAGGGGCACCGCTTTTCGAATTTTATTCATGAGATCCTCAGGTAGCTCGGGCTTCAGATCGTGGGCATCCATTATTTGCTTTATACTCTTTCCTGTAGCCTCCTCAACGCTCGGTACGGCATGCTGGTCACGCATGACTATACCTATCCTGCTCGGAGGAATGCCCTCCTTCGCCAGCTTCACCACGAGCTCCTCAATATCGCTGGCCGGTAGCTCGCTCAGCCTTGCGCCAGTATGTTTCCTTTGCTCGCTTGCCATTAGTTCACCCACGGACTTTCTCTCTTTGTTTATACCACTTGAAAAATGCTTCGATTGCACGAGCTCGATGAGAAAGGCGGTTTTTCTCGTCCATCGGCATTTCAGCAAAAGTCCTGCCATCGCCCTCGCTGGCCACGAAGACGGGGTCGAATCCAAAGCCACGCGTGCCACGAGCTTCGAGCGCGATGGTGCCCTCAACTTTTCCTGTGAAGACCTCGGGTTTCTCACCAGGTTCGCAGTACCCTACGGCAGACCTGAACTCGGCCCGTCTATCCTTTTCCCCGCTCATAAGCCTCAGCAAGCCCTCGTTGCCCAAGGTCCGAAAAACGAAGTTGGAGTAAGGTCCCGGGAAACCTCGAAGCGCTCGAACGAATAATCCAGCATCCTCAGCGAAGCAGGGTTGTCTAATCAGGGCGCATGCCTGCTGTACGCTCGGGCGTACCACTTGCTCAAGCTCGTCCGCTTGAATCTCGATGTATGGCGTATCACTGTGCTCAAGCTCAACGCCGTGTTTCACCGCGAGTTCGCTGACCTCCTCGAACTTGTGACGGTTACCAGTGACAAAGATTAATGCCATGCCCGCTCCTCCTTGGGCACGTAACGCCCCCGACGCTCAATTTCTTCAACTCGTTTGATCACTTCATTCGCCCCCTCACCGAATTCTCGCTTGTAGCCAGCTAAAACCGCTCGGTAAGCCTCGTCGGTGATACGAAAATGGATACTTTGAAGGGCGCGCCTGAGCAAGTGTAGGTCCACCCCGCGGGCTTCGAGCGAGGGATTGTATTCACCCAGCCCAAAATCGACGAAGTAGATCTTGCCTTCCCGGGTCAGAATCATGTTCGATGTCGTCAGGTCCCCGTGCACGATGCCGGCGCGGTGCAACTTAGCGACTTGTCTGCCTATTAACTTGCATAACCTCTGCCTCGCGGAAGATCTCAGTTTGTCGAGCACTAGCTTGACCTGCTTGCCTTCGATGAATCCCATCACGATTCGCATGCCCACGCGATCGACCTCAAATATCGTGGGGGTGGGTGTCCCGGCTTTTTTTGCATCCGCGAGCAACTTTGCTTCGAGCGCGGTTCTAGACTCTCGCAACTGTTTGTCCAATTCAGAAACGCGGTAACGCTTCGAGATGCGGTGCTTAACGATGACCCGGTCTTTACCTGCGCGGTAGAGCACGCGTGAAAAATTCTCGAGGTAGAGATTTGCCTCAGCTCCTTTTTTAAATAACACCATATCGCACCACCTGCTACCGCTATTTACGTACGTCCATAACTAAATGAAATCACCCTTTACGATTTATCTAGCTACCCCAAGTCTGACTACCAGCTAGATTTCGGTAGGGGTGTTTTTTGAGGGAATATAGTTCGTTATTAACACCAGTCGTCAACTGATAGTGGGAGTAAAGTGAGGCAGAGGCGCAGGTACGTCGCGTTCGAGCTCACAGACGAGGCAAGCAAGAGGGACATCTCGTGGACAATTAATCACGTTTTGCATGCCCGCAAACTGGAGGTCGACAAAACGATGCTGAAGCTCGTACTTTACGACACGGACTCGCGACGAGGCCTGCTGCGCTGCGGTCATAAGCAGGTCAACGAAGTCAAGGCAGCGATGTTGAGCGTTAAGAAGATCGGCGGTAAAGAAGCATCGTTCGTGATTTTGGGTGTTTCCGGCACGATAAAGGCAGCGAAGAGGAAGTTCTTAGTGCCCACTTAAACAAAGTATTAATAAATGCACTTGCTTAGAAGATACAGTCACGATCATCAATAAAAAAGGTGTAAATGCATGGCTTTTGTGCCACCTGGAGCCGGCTACGATAGGGCGATTACCATCTTCAGCCCAGATGGTAAACTATTCCAGGTTCAGTACGCCCAAGAGGCTGTGAAGCGGGGCCTGACAGCCTTGGGCATCAAGGTAAACGAAGGAGTGGTTTTGGCTGCGGAAAAAAGAGTTCGAAGCAAATTAGTGGAGGAAGTGTCGATCGAGAAGATATTCCAAGTGGACGAGCATATCGGAGCTGCAGCTTCTGGGTTAATCGCTGACGCTCGGGTGCTGATTGACCACGCGCGCATCGAGGCGCAAATCAACCGCTTGCGCTACGATGAGCCGATTAGCGTGCAAGCGCTGGCGAAGCGTATCGGCGATATCAAGCAGCTCTACACTCAACATGGCGGCGTCAGACCCTTTGGGGCTAGGCTGCTAATTGCTGGCGTCGACGTGAAGAGCGCTCATCTCTTCGAAACCGATCCCAGTGGTGTGGTTGCAGCGTACAAGTGCCAAGCAATAGGGGGTGGAGCCTCAACGGTCACTGAGTTCCTAGAGCGCCGCTATGATGATAAGATGTCGCTCAACGACGTGATTATCCTCGCTCTAGAGGCGCTGCGAACTGTGATCGAGGGGGAAATTGACCCTGACAAAGTAGAGATGGCAATCATCCCGAGCAAGACTAAGATTTTCAAGAAATTGGGATCCGAAGATTTGGATAAATACATAAAGAAAATGAGTCCCAAGCCGCCAGCCAAACCCGCCAAGGAGTAGCGGGTTATGGTAAGGCTTGAGGACGCAGTTATCGCTAGGATGTCTAGTCACGACACGGCTTTTGAAGTACTTGTCGACCCTGAGTTAGCCCTTGCTCTAAGAACGGGGGAGGAAGTAGACATGCATAACATACTTGCCATCGACAAAATTTTCAAGGACTCCAAGAAGGGCGAGGCGGCCTCTGAGGAAATGATGCAGAAGGTCTTCGGCACGCTCGACGTGTTTAAAATCGCTGAACATGTGATCCGAAAGGGCGAGGTTCAAGTGACCACCGAGCAGCGCCGCAAGATGCGCGAGCAACGGTGGCGACAAGTCGTGGCGCTCATCTCGAAGCGGGCGATAAACCCTCAGACGGGCCTGCCTCATCCACCCGCGCGAATCGAGGGCGCACTAGCTGAGGCCAAGGTACATGTTGACGAGTTCAAGAGCGCCGAGGAACAACTCCCTGGTATAGTAAAGGTGCTGCTGCCACTTATCCCCCTAAAGTTCGAGACGCGAAGAATCGCGGTCAAAATTCCCGCAAGCTACACGGGTAAGGCCAACCGGGTGGTAAGGAACTTTGCTACCGTCAAGCAGGAAGAGTGGTTAAATGATGGTTCTTGGGTCGTGGTCGTGGAAATCCCCGCTGGCATTCAAGGGGAGTTCTTCGACAAGCTTAATGATTTGACCCGGGGCGAGGTAGAAACGAAGGTGTTGTGAATGCTTCACGTTCAAAATCGCGAGCTGGTAGTGCCCGGGCAGCTAATCGCCGAGGGAAGCTACCGGGTGTACGAAGGCGCGTTTCTAGAGGACAAGCATGTCTATGCATCGGTTGTGGGTCTCGCGGATGTGCGCGGGCAAAATATCCGAATCATCCCACTACAGGGACGCTACATCCCGAAGGTAGGCGATGTGGTGATAGGGGTGGTTGTGGATTCCCACTACTCGGGCTGGATTCTCGACATAAACTCACCATATACTGGAAATCTTTTTGTTTCAGATTTGCTGCGGCGAAAGGTCGACCTAGTTCGTGAAGATATCAGCCAATACTTGGGCATGGGAGATGTGGTGATCGCGGGGGTCAAAGATGTAAACGAGCGCATGCGCATCCAGCTTGAGGCAGGTGAACCTGGGATGGGCCGAGTTGAAGGGGGAAAACTGGTTGAGATTTCACCTATGAAAATCCCCCGCGTTATCGGACGAAAGGGCTCGATGCTCAAAACCCTTGAGAATGTTGGCGAGTGCAGGATCAAGGTCGGGCAGAACGGGCGGATAATGATATGGGGAAAGAATCCGCGCATGACCAACGCCATCATCGAGGCCCTACTCATGATCGAGCGCGAGGCGCATATCTCTGGTTTGACCGATAGAGTGCACCTCATGCTTGAAAAAATAAAATCAGAAGGAGGAGAATGAATGGAAAAACCTGAAAAACTAATTGTGGACGGCAAACGGCTTGACGGTCGCGCGCCGGATGAACTAAGACCATTGAAAATAGAGGTAGGCACTTTGGAACGAGCGGACGGTTCGGCCTATGTCGAGCTCGGCGCCAACAAGGTGCTCGCGGCGGTCTACGGGCCGCGGGAGATGCACCCACGCCACCATCAGCAGCCTGACACGGCGGTACTGCGATGCCGCTACAACATGGCCCCTTTCTCGGTAGATGAGCGAAAGCGTCCCGGGCCCGATAGGCGCTCGGTAGAGATATCGAAGGTGACACGAGAGGCCCTTGAGCCAGTGGTTTTCTTGAAACTCTACCCGAGATCGGTCATCGATGTCTTCATCGAGGTTCTGCAGGCCGATGCTGGGACGCGCACCGCGGGTATAACCGCTGCAGCCGTTGCACTGGCTGATGCCGGCGTTCCGATGCGCGACATGGTTTCATCGGTCGCGGTCGGAAAGGTGGAAGATACAATAGTGCTTGACCTGACCAAGGAAGAGGACCAGGAGGGAACTACGGACATGCCGATAGCAATGATCCCTAGGAAGAAGCTGATTACACTACTGCAGATGGACGGCCACTTTACCGGAGAAGAGTTCAAGCAGGCTCTGGACCTCGCATTTAAGGGGTGTGAGCAGATATACGAAGCACAGCGGCAAGCCCTAAGAGATAAGTACGCAATCAAAAAGGAGGAATAAAACATGGAAATGTACGGGATAGTTTCGAGCGTAAAGCGTGATTATATCGCCGACCTCGTGCGCCAAGGCAAGCGTGTTGACACCCGGATGTTGGACCAGTTCCGGGAGGTATCGGTTGAGGTCAGCCCAATCAAGAGTGCTCAAGGCTCAGCTCTCGTGAAGATTGGGAAGACGCAGGTGCTTGCTGGAGTCAAGTTGGAGCACGCTGAGCCGTTTACCGATCGGCCGGATAGCGGGGTGCTTATCGTCAACGCGGAACTCTTGCCTTTGGCATCGCCCACCTTCGAGCCGGGGCGCCCCGATGAAAATGCGATTGAGCTAGCTCGCGTGGTCGATCGAGGCGTACGTGAGTCGGAGGCAATCGATTTAGAAAAGATGGTAATAAAATCTGGCGAGGACGTGTGGGCGGTATTCATCGATATTTACGCCCTCGACCACGACGGAAACTTGATTGATGCCTCGGCGCTTGCGGCAATAGCAGCGCTTCTGAATGTAAAGCTGCCTGAGGACGAGGCGTGGACGCTGCCTGAGTTCCCGCTCCAAGAAAAGCCCGTGGCGGTGACCATGGCGAAAATCAACGGCAAGCTGATGGTCGACCCGTGTCTGGACGAGGAAAGTGTGATGGACGCGCGAATAACCATAGCGACGATTGAGGATGGTAGCATATGCGCGATGCAGAAAGGTGGCATCGGGTACTTCTCGCGGGAGGAGCTAGAGCAGGCCTACGAGCTGGCCCGGGCGAAGGCAGCAGAACTTCGAGTAAAATTGGGGTGAATGTGTGCCTCGTATGAAGAAGATAGGTTCCACCGGCAGGTTCGGTCCGCGCTATGGGACAAAGATTCGAAAGCTCGCCCTAGCGGTGGATCAAAAGCGCAAACAGCGCTACAAATGTCCGAGCTGTGGTGGGGTAAAGGTCAAACGCATTAGCACTTCGATCTGGCAGTGCGGACGTTGTGGGGTGAAATTTGCTGGCGCGGCCTACTCACTCTCAGCTCTGGCGCCCCCTGCCGAAATGAAAGCTACTGGTGGGACGGAGGAGGGTTGAGTGTTAAAGTGTAGCAACTGCGGAATGGTAATTGAGAAGCTCCCCGAGGGGCGTGTGCGATGTCCTCACTGTGGGTACCGCATACTGTATAAACCTCGCCAAGAGATTGTCCGTAAAATCAAGGCGAGGTAAATGCTCATTTCCACTTCTAGAAAATCAACACACCGTACGAGAATTTTATGCCGGGAACTCGCGCGGGTTCTCCCTGACGCGAAATATGTGCCGCGTGGAGCGAAAACAATAAACAAAATAGCCTCATTTGCAGGCTCACTCGGTCATAATCGTGTGATGGTCGTAAGTAATCTCGGCGGGGGACCGATAGAATTACGATTTTTGGATGTGGCCAATGGCTGGCGATGGCTTGACGCGTGGGTCGAGCTAGGTGGGGTCAAGCTTCAGCGAGATCTCGGGCAAAAAGTCAAACTAGAGAGGGTGAAGGTTTATGCCGAAGAACAAAAGGTGCGGAATCTCGCAAATTTTCTTGGTGAGTTATTGGGCCTAACCATCTCAAGTGAACTGCCAAATACCGGTGCTGTTGTCGTGATAACTTCCGACAACCAGCTTAAACTCCAGTTCCAGCTAAGGCCGAGTTCCGAAGTAATCGGGCCGGTGCTCCAAATCACGAGTTTTGGGAGATCATGTGGTGAAGGCGAAACAAGCTAGCGCAACGGTCGAGTTCACCTTCCGAACCTCGCGCGAAGCAGGAGCAGTACAAAAGGCGCTCAAACCCGAGGAAGCGTTGCCAGCTTCGACGCGGTGTAGGGTAAGCATCCAGCGCAGGAAAAACGTTTTATGCTTGCGGGTAGATGCAGAAGATACAGCAGCCTTGCGTGCGGCGTTAAATTCGTTCCTTCGATGGGCAATCGTCGCGCGCGATATGATCAAACCGAGGAGAAAATAAATGGAGAAGCTATCACCTCAGCTGCGCCATCAGCTCGCACAGTTCCAGCAGGCTCAGCAGCAAGCTCAGGCTTTGATGACACAGAAGCAACAGCTCGAGCTGCTCATGCGGGAAACCGAGCGGGCCCTTGAGGAACTCGATAAAATCCAAGAGGGTGCCGCAGTCTACAAGAGCGTGGGGACCATCTTAGTCAAATCAGAACGGGAAGAACTGAAAAAAAGTTTGAGCGGGCAGAAAGAAACCCTTGATCTGCGAATAAAAACACTCGGGCGCCAAGAGGAACGCGTCGTCCAACGCCTGCGCGAAATGCGCGAGAAGCTCGAAGGAGCGCTAAAGGGCAAGCAGATTGACGAATCAGCCTAGCTTGAGCTGAAATCATGAAAGAACTAGCTGATTTTCTAGCGGAAGCTGCTAGGCGCAAGCAGCGAATTTTAGTGCTTTGCCACCACAACGCCGACCCAGACGCCGCCGCTAGCGCAATAGTACTCGCCGAAGCTCTCAAGCATTTGGGCGCGCAGGCTCAGGCTGGGGGTTCGGAGGATATCAGCCTTATCTCCCAAAACGTTTTGAAAACTTTCGGGCGGGAAATCAAGATAAATCCCCAGCTTGATGCAGACCTCGTTGTGCTCGTTGACACTTCAAGCTTGGAACATCTTGGTAAGCTTGGGGAGCAACTGAGGAAAGGAGTGTCTAAGCTAGTGGTAATAGATCACCATCGTCCGGTCGAGGCGATGAAGCAACTAGCGACCTCATACTTTGTTCGGGAGGAGTTTACCTCAGAGGCTGAGATTATTCTGCGGCTCCTCAAGAAGCTGGGGATGGAGCCCACCTCTGAGCAGGCCTCTTTGTTGCTCGCCGGCATCATCAGCGACACCGGACACTTCAGGTTCGCGAAAGATAAAACATTTGAGGCAGTACATCAGCTTCTCGAGGCAGGGGGCGATTACGCACGCGTGAATAAGAGTCTCAAATTACCCGAGGATTACTCTAAACGCGTCGCAATGTTGAAAGCCGCTGCACGCGCGGAGCTACGCCGGGTCCATAAATATTTGGTGGTATTTTCCGAGCTGGGTTCCTTTGAGGGAGACGCGGCCGGGATGTTGGTGCGAATTGGGGCTGATGTAGCGTTTGTGGGCTCGGAAGAAAAAGGAGAGGTGATGGTCAGCGGGCGAGCGCGCCAAGAGACCTTGAAACTAACAGGGCTTCACTTGGGCGAACTCATGGAAGAGATGGGTAAACAGTTCGAGGGAAGTGGAGGAGGTCATGCAGGTGCAGCGAGCATGCATGGCAAAGGGAAGCTTGAGGAAGCCAAAAAACATCTGTTCGGGCTCCTGCAGCAGAAAATAAAGCTGAAGAAATAACAAAGTGGTTCGATGGCAATTTCGGCTGAAGAGTTATCAGAGTTAGAACTGGCTGGGTATCGTTTCGTGGGAGAGCACAAGCACAGCGCAGTAAAAGTCTGCCATTGGACCCGGAAGAGCTTGCTTAACCGTGGCGTTTGCTACAAAGAACGCTTTTATGGGCGAGACCTCGGCATTCGGAGCCATCGATGCCTCCAGCTCACCCCCAGCCTACCTTTCTGCGACCACCGTTGCGTTTACTGCTGGAGGAATACCGATGTGACAACTCCGAGCTGGGTCGGCGAGGTCGATGAGCCAGCAGATATTTTGGATGGGGCAATTTCAGCGCAGAGAAAGCTGCTCAGCGGGTTCGGTGGCAATCCCAATGCCGACAAAAAGAAGTTTAAGGAAGCTCAGGAACCAAAACAATGTGCGATTTCGTTAGCTGGTGAACCGACTTTTTATCCTGATATCAGCGAGTTAATCGAGGAGTGCGGTAGGCGGGGTATGACTAGTTTTTTGGTCACAAATGGTATGCACCCAGAAGTTTTGGAAAGTATCGTCGAACCCACGCAGCTTTATATTTCAGTCGTCGCTCCAGATCCCGAGACCTACGAGGTGGTGTGCCAACCAACCATTCCCGACGGCTGGAAGCGGTTGAATCAGAGCTTAGAACTCATGCCGTGTTTCAAGTGCAGGAAAGCAATCCGGCTAACGTTAGTTAAAGGGCTCAACCTCAAGAAACCTGAACAATACGCAAAAATGATTGATAAATCTGGGGCAGATTTCATAGAGGCTAAGGCCTATATGTTCGTCGGGTTCTCTCGAAGGAGACTGATGATGGAAAACATGCCCCTGCAAGATGAGGTAAATGGATTCGCTAGAGAGCTAGCTATAGAGACCGGTTACTCTATCGCAGACGAGTCTAGGCCAAGCCGGGTGGTACTGTTAAAAAAGGCATGAGCGGTGGGCTCTTCTCATCTCTGATTTTAAGAAGAATTACAATACAGGCATTTTATGCTTTGCTTCTTCCCACCGCTTTCTAACCGTTTCAGCGTATCGGTTGTAGTTTTCAATTATGTTCTCCCAGATACTCTCTCCAGTCCATTCTTGCTTCATGTTCTCCCACCGATTTCTCCATGTGTACCATTGGAGTGCGAACTCGGGCTCCCATTCGTCAGCGTGTTCTAGGATTCTTTCAGCGTTGCCAAGATGAATTCTTGCGGCGTGGATAAGGGCAAGCGCTCTTCTAATTTTTCCCTCTTCGAAGCCAGCCACCGCTTTGTCCTTAAGATCGATGGCCACTTCAACCAATCTTTCCGCTGCGTGCCTGCCATGGGCATTTTCTGGGGCACCCTCTAGCATTATTTGGACTTCGACCAGCAAATTATCGAACTCTTCCAGCTTATTCTCGAATATCTCGCTTAAATCTGGGAGATTTTCTGCACTTATGTCGACCTCAACGTTCACTGTGACATCCACATCGACAAGCACATTATCGATGTCAAAATAGATGTCCACATCAATCTGTTTGTGGATTTGCGCGCGATACTTATTCGCGATGTTTTCCATTATTTCCCTGATCAGCCGCAAACGTGCCCGTATTTGTGCGCGTAGCTCAAGCTTGTCCCAGTTTTCTTCGAAGTTCTCACACTCTCGGATGCAGTTTTCAAACCACTCAGCTTCGAGCGTGTTTTCAAGCTCTTGTCTGAGCAGCTGGCATAGTTCTTTGCACAATCTTAGCTGCACCATGTTAATCCCGGGCATTTGCTCTTTCATCCATTGCACGATTTCTTGTTTCGTTTCAACGTCTCCCGGAACAACATCACCCATTTTTCCCACGAATTCTTCGAGGATGCTCTTATAGGCTAGGCCCTTTCCGCGATTGACCAAACTGACATACTCTCCCCAGCGTTCTTTCATCTGATCCTCGCCGCCGACCATCCGAATTTGCTCGCCTAAGCGCTCAAGCCCGTAGAACGGTGAGTCGGGGTCTACATCCGCAGCGTCAACGATCACAGGAGTTGCTACACCCGCGCCAATTGATGCGGCAATGATTACCACTGCTGCTATCGCCGCGACGCCCCTTTGCTCAGTTCCAAACATTTTTTTCTCCTCTTTTTCATTCGGGTTTAGCTCCCCGCGCGGCCCCTATCGCACGCGCAGTTCATTGATTTGTATGAGATTTTGGGAAAAGGGGTATTTACCAAATCTCGGAAGACCGTCCAATTCTAATTTAGTTCTGGTTCTAGGCACCTATTTGTAAGTAAAAAACCAATTATTTTCCCCCTTATCGTTCAAATAAGCCTAATAACCCTGATTTTTAATTTTGGGCCTGTTTGCTCCTAAAAATTTATACTGTTACAATGTTCAAAAATTTATTATGGTCAGCTGATGACGCTTCGGGAAGCATTTGGCATAGTTGCGCTGGTCGTGGTACTCCAACTTTGCTTGGGTGCGTTGATTTACGTTATAACACCAACTCCCGGCTTGGAACTATATTCAATTGCCATTGCGGTCGCGGTAATGGCGGCAGTAGCTGGATCAATCGCAACGGTGCTCGTCTTTTTCTTCAAACGCTACGCTTCCGAGCGCACCTTGCGGGTAGCGTTGATGGCCCTTACTGATGATGAGCGTCAGGTCTTCAAGGCAATTGTGCGCTCGGGCGGTGAGGCCCGCCAAGACAAACTCAGGCGCGAGCTCGACATGTCCAAGTCCAAGCTAAGCGCCCTCGTAAACAACCTCGAACGGAAGCACGCGATAACGAAGACGCGATACTGGAAGACGAATATTTTGAAGGTGAGCAAGGAGTTCAGTGGGCGGTAGACAAGGCTGGGCCCTTAGTAAATTGGTTGAGTTCGTCTGTCGCTAGTTATTAACTTTGTCTCTTTTGCGTAAGCCTTGAATAGGCTGGCCGCCTAGATAGATGGGGGTAGACGATGGAAATGCTCAAACGAATGCGTAAGCACTTCGATGCTCAAGAGAAGCTTCGTGAAAGGGTGCTGGATGCATCGCGAGAGGTCATCAGGGTCTCCGCCCGAGCCATAGCCGCGACTCATCGGGAGGACCAATCAAGTGCTGACAAACTCCTAGCAAAGGCTCGCGATGTACTTGTGACTCTTGAGGAGGCAGTGAAGGCAGAGCCCCACTTGGCTAATTCCGGCATCATCCTCTCGGCTTACCAAGAGTACGGTGAAGCCACACTGGTTCAGGCACTAATCCGTGATGGAAAACTGTTGACGCCAGAGGAGCTTAACATCCCCTATAAACCCTACCTCGCAGCCCTCGCGGATGCGGCAGGTGAGCTACGACGGTACGCGCTTGACTTGATAAGAGCCGACGAGGTCGAGCGGGCGGAGCAAGCGCTCAAGCTCATGGAGGAAATATTCGAGCTGCTGATGGAGTTCGACTACCCGGATGCTATTTTGCCCGGGATGAAGCGGAAGCAGGACATGGTTCGACGAGTGCTTGAGCACACGCGGGGGGACCTCACGATTGCCATCAGGCAGCGAAAGCTTGAACGTACTCTTGAGCGGGCCGAGCGAGGGAAGTAGTGAATGACGAAGTTCGACATCCGAAAGCTAAGAGCGGGCGCGAAGAAAGATTACGAAAGCGCTTGGCTTGAAAGCGCCAAATTGGTGGAGAAAAGGGGGAAACTTTTTTCACTCAAGGATAAAACCAAGTCTCATCCCTTGTTCGAACTAATAGGGCGAGCACGCCGTGCACTGCTTGAGCTTGGCTTCGCTGAAACAGTTGTGCCAACGATTGTGGACAAGAAGGAAGTTTATACACAGTATGGACCTGAAGCGCCTGTCATCCTTGATCGAGTTTTCTTCCTCGCGGGGCTGGAGCGCCCAGACATAGGCATCAGTCAAAAGAAAATCCAAGAAATCCGCGAGCGGATACCGGACTTTAAGGAGATTGAGAAGCTTCAAGGGATTTTCAGGCGGTACAAACGGGGAGAGATAGTAGCGGACGACTTGGTCGAGGTTATGGTGAAAGAGCTAGACATACGCGAGGAACAGGCAACCGGGCTGCTTGCGCTTTTTGGAGAACTTAGGGAGCTGAAGCCAGTGCCGATGGACCTAACATTAAGATCGCACACCACGGCGGGCTGGTTTTTGGTCTTACGCGAGCTGCAGCGACGCGAGCCGCTGCCGCTTCAGCTATTCTCAATCGGTCCAAAGTTCAGGCGGGAGCAGAGGCTCGACCCGACGCATCTCTATGAGTCATGGACAGCCTCGGTGGTCATCGCTGCTGAAAAGATAAGTCTTGAGGACGGGGAACAAATAACTCGAAAAATATTGGACAAGCTGGGATTCTCGGAAGTGAAGTTCTCGATAAAAACTGCGACTTCGAAGTACTATGCGCCACAAATGGAGTTCGAAATTTTCGTCAAACACCCCAAGACAGGCGAGTTCATAGAGGTTGGCGATGCAGGATTTTACAGCCCAGTCGCGCTCAGCCATTATGATATCGCTTACCCCGTATTCAACCTCGGCATAGGGCTTGAGCGCGTGCTAATGATTCAAACGGGTGAAACCGACATACGCGCTTTGATATACCCATATCTCTACAAAGCCGCTGAATTCTCAGACAAGGAGCTGGCGGACATGATAAAGTGCGAGCGTGAGCCGGGCACCGAGATTGGCCGGGCGATAGCCGCAGCAATTGTCAAAGCAGCACAGCAGCACGCCGACGAGTCGAGTCCATGCGAGTTCAAGGCATTTGAAGGCAAACTTGGGGGCAAGCGGGTCATCGTGCGGGTGATAGAACCCGAGAGCGGTACGAAGCTCATCGGGCCAGCGGGCTTCAACGAGATTTACGTTTATGAGGGCAACGCCGTAGGTGTACCGCCCAAGGGTTGGGAAAAAGATGAATTTTTGAATTCTGTCCGAAAGAAAGGAATTTCAACCGGTATCAGCTACATCAGCGCTTTCGCGGCCCTCGCGGCGCAGGAAATCGAGCGAGCTGCAAAGAGTGGCAAAAAGCAGGTGAAGATACGCATTCGGGCCGCAAAATTGCCGAGCGACATCAACTTGGTGATTGACGAGGCAGCACAACGATACATCACCGCGAACAAGAAGCGGATAGATGTTCGAGGACCAGTTTTCACCACGGTGGTCGCGGAGTTCGGATAGCTACCCAAAAATATCTCTGATTTTTTTTATCCCCTTTCGGGCTACCTCCAGCGGATGTTTTGGTTTCCAGAGTTCGGCTATCAGCAGCCCATCATAGTTTATCGCCCGCAAGGTGTCAGCTGCGGGTTTGAAGTCGATATCGCCATCACCCGGCGGTAGGTGATCATCTTCCATGCTGTGATTGTCGTGCACATGCACATGGACCAGATTTTCGCGGAGGGCCTCGATAGATTTGGCAATCGCAGCTCCGGTGTTTTTCCTTCCGGCTCTTCGCTTGGCCAGATGCGCGTGCCCGATGTCGAACGTTATTTTGATCCCTTCAAGTCCGGTCAAAAATTTTCTGAGCTCCTCAACGTTCGATGGGTAGAAAATTGGTTGCCCCGAAGCGTTTTCGAGCGTCAAAGTCACGTCCCGCTCTTGTGCGTAGGAAAGGCATTGCTTGATAAATTCTCGATATCGCCTTTTTGTCCCCTCGAGGAATCTTCTTGACTCACGGATGGGGCACCTCCCGAAATGAACTACTACGATTTCTCCGTCGAACGCGCGGCAGGCATCTATGCTTCGCCGCGTCTGCTCCAGCGTCAGCTCCCAGAGCTTGTGGTAATGACTAGCTGGATTCAAATCCCAGAAGCTCGCGTGAACTGAAACCTGAAGCCCGTGAGTGTCTAGGATTTCCTTTATGCCAGAAAGTTTGCGGTGGTCGTAGTCGGGCGGGAAGTGGGGAACATCATAAACTATTTCAACACATTCGGCACCGAGCTTAGCAATAATACTAATCGCTTCCTCAATCGAAACGTTGACGAAGGGCAGGCTCGAAAGGCCCAGCTTCATGGTATCACCTATGCACATGGGTTTAATCAAATTTAAAGCTTGGATTTTCTCATGGTTTCAGTTGCAAGCTTATGCGCTGCGCGAAGCGGCTCGGGCAAGCGATACTTGCGTGTGGTTTTGAGCGTGATTTTAATAACGGTTTTGAGCGAGAGCTTGTGACCGATGCTCACATAGACGGGCTTCGCATTTGGTTGGGTTCTGAGGACCGCCCCAACAATCTCGTCACTGTCCTTGAGCATCGTACGTGCCCCCTTCCTTTTGGATGGTAATGCGGCTTCACCGCATAACCTGCTTTTCGCGACACCTAGCGCAGGCTTGTTGAGCGCTACGCCGAGATGACAGGCTAAACCTGCTCGTCTGGGGTGAGCAAGTCCTTGGGCCCCCACCATATAAACGTCTGCCTCTAGCCCCTCAACGGACTTCAACATCCCCTCGAGTTCTCGAAAGGCCAAGAAGGTTGGGATGTATGGAAACTTCAACCTCACCGCGACGGCTTTTTGTTCGAGCACCTCAAGGCTTTTGTAATCGAGCACCGCACAGGCAGCACAGGCAAGATTTCCTCGCGCAAACGAAATGTCACAACCTGCGATAGTTTCAATATTGCCGAAGCGATCCTCTTTAACAACTCGCCTTGCTATCCGCTTCTGGAGCCGAGCCAGATTGTCGAGGTCGAATTTTGGGGGGCGCAGGATTTGAAGCATTTTGGACCCGATACCGCTTTTGCGCAGAAGCTATAAATTTCGAGCGCTTAGTAAGTTCGATGGTCATGCGGACGAAAGGGCCGAAGTGCAAGCTTTGTGGTAAGGGCATCTCAATCATGAGCTACGATGCCGCTTATCTCAAAGTCGTGAAGCCGGGTGAGGCAAAAGCTGGCTTCGTGTGCTGGGGATGTGCCAAGAAACTGCTGGGCGAGAAGCTTGAGGAATTTTAGGCGAGCTACTTGGTGAAGGCAACTCCCAAGGATCATGCGTTGATGACCTTAGCTATCAAGCGCCGCGGCAAGTTCGTCGATGTGCCGCACATCCAAGAAAAGCTCAGCCGGGAAACGGGTGAAAAATTTGAGGAGCGCAAGGCGCGTGAGCTACTCGATGAGTTGGTAAAGAAAGGCCTACTCGAGGAGCGCGATGGCGAGTACGCAATCACTGATGCCGGGCACAAATACTTCGATAAGCGGTGGCGGGAGATTGGAGCGCAGCTAAACCAAGACTACCTCAAGGTCTACCGCGCAAAGCAGTACTATCCCAATGTGATCGATGCCATGCTTGAGTTTTGCCGCGACCGCTGGGTTTCCGTTTTTCGTCTGTTCACCGGGCGCGCGTGGCTTCAGCGCAAACTCGGCCCCCGATACATTACGATAAAAAGTCCAAAGGATGTGCAACGGTGGCTCGACGTGCACGGAATAGATTTTATTCCTTACATTCACCGTGTCGAGAGCGATCGTCCCGACTGGCTCGTGATCGATTTTGACGCGGGGGAAAAGGTACCTGTGGAAAGAACAAAGCAGGCCGTCGAGGCGGCACACGAGGTGCTTTCCGTATATGGAATCGATCCAGCGATCAAGTTCTCGGGCTCTCGCGGGTTCCAAATCTGGGCGCAGTTCAAGCCGCACGACCTGCCTAAGGATTATAAACCCAAAAAACTTCGGACCGAGCGTCGGGAGCGAAATTTCTTCAGCTTCTACGCGGACATCGTGCGGTTCATAGAGTCACGTGTGGCGGAGCGCTTGCCGGGGCTGACGACGGCCGAGACGGCGAAGAAGGAGGCCCGTGTCAATAAGGTTCTATTCGACGCGTCGATCATCAAACCAATGGGTGACGTTCGCGCGCCCTACAGTATGCATTTTAAGACAGGCTTGATTTCGATGCCTTTGGAGCTTAAGGAACTCAAGCACTTCAAGTTCGAGCAGGCTGACCCCGAGCTAGCGGTGAAGCGCTACGAAAAGCGTGGAAATGAGTTCAGGCTGGAGCCAGCGGACGGAAGCGAACTCTTCAAATCAGTCGTCGAGTGGTGTGTGCGCTAGTTTTCCCTTTTATAAAGAACTTCCACCCAAAGCCTCGGCGGGAGAGATGGAAGAGAAAGGACAGCTCATGGGAGTGCCGATCAAGCTGGTGATGGCGCTAGTGATCGGAACCATGGCGATGGGCGTGCTGACACAGTTCGTGGGCACGGCCGAACGAACGGTTTTCAAAGACATAAAAGTGACCTTTAGTACTTCAAGCAATCGACTGACTGTCCGGGTATATGACGCCGCGAGCGGCGATGTCCTAGGAGGGGCGACCGTCGTGGTAAAGTATCTCGGGGGTATGAAGGCCCACACGCTAGGGACGAACTCAAACCAGTACACCTTCACCATACCTATGGAGACGAAATCTTACACCGTAGTAACGGTGCGCGTAACGCATAGCGGCTACATCCCGTGGGAAGGGGAAGCCGCAGTTCATAGAACAAGGTAGAAGCATGACGCGACGCAACGCTAAGGGCGTCGAGTCCCTGCCAGTAGTGCTGTTACTCGGCGCAGTGCTAGCTGCATCTACGTTGGCAATCGGCACCACTTGCATTGATCGAGCACAAAGGCTTGGTGAACGACAGCACGCGATTGAGAGCTTCAACTCATTCGTCGAGCGGGCCCGCATGACCAGCACTGGTGGCATCGGCAGCATACAGCAGGTCGAGCTTGAGCTGAACGGGGGCAAGCTCGTTTTCGATGCGAACCTCGTGCAGCTAACTTACGGCGAAGAAGTACTGCGGAGCGAAATTCTACCGTTGCCCATCGTGCTAGACGGTGGAGGCTTCAAAATCGGCGCCGGAAACTACTCAATCAAACTCCAACGTGACGGCGAATACGGATATTTTCTGGAGGTAAGGGGGCTTTAGCATAAATGAACGCGGGTTGCTAGTCGACTTTCTCGTCTGCAAAATCGGCGCCTCACTTGCTGCACTAGCTTTGCTCGGTGCTGTGCTCACGATGTCCTTTGGGTTCAAGTGTAATGCGGAGAGGAAGGACCTAGCGATGCTTGCTGACACGATTTCAGGGGCGATTCGAGCCATTGATAGCATGCCCGGCGAGATTGAAATGAGAAGGGCGCTACCAACTATCGCGCATCAAACCAAGGTAACAATCATCGGTGAACTCAACCAAGGGATACAAGTAATCCGTATACTCGTGGAGTCGCAGGAGCGAGTCGAGCGCACCCTGATGCTCGGCCAAAAAGTCAACGGTGGAGAGTTTTCAATCAGCCACGAGAGCCCAAGCACGATACACCTGATCAAAACGGGCTGGATTCAAGTGGAGTTGATTTAGATGGAGCAACTTTCAGTCGGCGAGGATCTATTCGCGACGCTCGCGGTTGTTGGCTTGTTAGTCCTCTTTATCGCGGCACTCGCGCAATCCTACCACCTATACGAGGAGAGGAGGAACGCCTACGAGAGCTTTGACTTAGCGCTGAACATCGCTGAAGACATCAAAAATTGTGTGTTGGCTGCTTCATCTGGATCGATTAATTTAACGACTGACAAGCTTGAGAACTACTCCAAACTGCTCGTCCAAGAGGGCATTGAGCTGCGAGTTGAGGTTAGAACTCTTAGAGGGGAGGTGTTGCTAGTTTACGGCCCCGAGCAAAACCAGCTTGGGAGATATTTCTCGCCCCCTTTTTCAATCAGCCTACCGGTGGCAGTCGCGCGCGGCCAAGGGTCGGCGCAGCTTTGCGAGTTAGTCGTGTGGGTGAGGGTGAGATAAAATGGACGAACAAGGCATTAGTTACATAACGGACATGTTGGTCTTCGCTCTCTTGATTTCGTTCGCCAGTTTACTTTTAGTCGGGGCAAGTCCAATCGATCCTAAAATTGAAAGTACGCGATACGCCGCGAGCTTCGCGCAGAGCACTTTACTGGCTCTCCAACATTCGACCACGGATGAGTTCGGCGGATTTGAATATCAACTTGACACTCTCAGTTTTGAACCAAAAGTGCCTGTACTCAAAGGGTCGACCAAACGTAACCTGCGCCATAAAGCTCTCACACAACTTTTGGTTGAGGATGCGCTTCTCAACTTGCACATCGAAGCTGAAGGAGTTGGGATTGAACCGCTCGGGCCAAGTTGGGGGATGAAAAGCGAGCTTCGAGAATTTCTGAAGGGGGTGCTCGATAAACTCATCGGTGGACGTTTCGGATATCGTCTGATCGTGAGAACTTTGCCATTGGACCTTGACTTTGTCCGGGTTCACTTCGAGAGCGAGATCAAAAATTTCGACGAGGGTGCGCAACGGAAGCTTTGCTCAGAAACAATTGTTGCAACCTTGCCCATCTCGCAGGAGGAGCTAACCCGACGAATTCAGAAAGTGCCCGACACCACTTTAGAACTCGAACCTGACATCGCCGTCGAGATAACCTTAGAACTGTGGTCTTCATGAAAGAGCGCGGATTTATGCCTTTCAGCGCTGCCGGCATCGTCATCGTAATGCTCGTCGTGGCAATGGTGGGGCAGGCTGTGGGGCTGAGACACCAGCGCTCGCTAAATACAGTGGATGATGCCTCAAGCTCAGCACTTCTGACGATTGCCATTAGCGTTCAAAATGGCCTACGAGCTGCAGCGCGATACGCCGTTTACGATGCGCTCTGGGCCGTGAGCAAAGACGCGGACAGTTATGTTAACGATGAGGCGAGGGAGCTAGCCATCAAAAGTCTCGCGGCAGGATATTTCGCGGAGCGAGTCGCTGCGCTGCCAAATGCATACGCGAAACACGATGCACGCATCGAACTCAAACTCGGAGATTCAAACTCTCAGTCAATCTTCAATCTGCGGGAGGGTGATGGCGGGTACACATTGGCTGATGTTAGGCTACCAAAAGGGACACGTGTAAAGATTAGCTCTTGGGACAACAGCTTGGTGCTCGAACTACCTTGTGAGGGCCTCAAGGCTTTCATTGACTCCCGGTACTTCCTGCTCCAAGAACGTATGCGGGCATTCATCAGCAGGATCGGTAGCGTGAGCACAAACTGGGCGATAATGGAGTACGTTTCGGCTTGGGCCGGGGCGTGGTTGGGTGGGAACGTCAAACTAAACGTCTCGCGTAGTAAAGCGTTCTTTGAACTAGCGTGGGCAGCGCATGAGTTCGACATCTTTGGCTCGGCCGACTATACGGCGACGGTAATCGGGCTGACCAGTGTAGCCGCTGACATGAACGAAACAAGCGAAGATATCCTTTCTAACCTTTCCAGTACCACCTTGATCGTCTCACCCGTGAAGGCCGTTGATGTTGCGGCAATGCACGAATATATCGACCGCGCCCTCGAAGCACTCGCCGAGGCATCTAGCGGGCTAGCGGGAGCGAAAGAGCATGCCCAACTTGCGAACGATGTCCTCGCAAAAATCCATGAAAACATAGACAACGCTAACTCAGCGCTAGAAAAAATGAGAACAGCGCTCTGGAATGCCGTTGTAAGCGTTGCCCAAGCTCAAAATCATGTGTCGGAGGTCGGTCAACATTTTGAACAACTCATCAATTTCATCACGCGCTCGGCGGATCAAAATTTGACAATGGGATCTCTACGCGAGAGCCTCGTAGAGCGGATGAGGGAGGATTATCCATCCACTCAGGAGCAGGTCACGTGGGGAGTCAGAGGCATCTTGGCGAAACTCAACAATCTCGAAACAAACATCAGCGCCTTTGCACAAGAGGTGGGTGCCGACAGCACCGTCGCTGGGCTCGAAAACTCGATGATGGATTTACTCGATGAAATTACCTCCTCTGTTCAAGAATTGCTCGCCGAACCCGCTCCGAAGCGCTGGGTTGAGTTTACTAGCTACGCCGAGCCCGGTAGCTATGAAGGAGAGCCGCCCGAGTCGGTGCGAGAAACAGCACCTGTGTACATCGATGGTGAACGGGGTGGCACAATCAGCACTCTCAAAATTATCCTACAAAATGCAAGAAATAATCTCGACGAAATGAAGGGGCTCGCTGGGAGGGTCGAACCAACACCCGATGAAATTAAAAGCGTGGAAATCGACGAGGCGCTCAAGCAAAAACTTGAGCTGAACGCGGGGAATTTTTCTGGCATCGACCGCGAGCAACTCTACGAACTTCTGCCCCCACCCCCAATCCAATCCCAACCTGGGCTTTCCGTGTTTCATGACTTCAGCATCAAGGAGGTTAGATACGAGCGGGAGGATCCCGCTGGCTGGTTTGGCTCGCCTACGCCCACCCCGATCCCGCTCTGGTTCATAGGCGTAACGCTCTGGTGGGCTCAATGGGATATAACTCTGGAGCTCGAGGAAGGGGCCATCGAGGAGATTTTTGACTTTGATAACCCAACGCTGCCGCTGACTTATGACGCGATGGGTGAAGAGTTCATCACTCACAAGCCGCTCGCGTACCGCCACGAGATGTTGAGTAATACATTCAACTTCAGGCTCGTGATCATCAGCCTGAGGCCCTTTAGCATATCCTGAAGGTATCCCCTATGGATCAAAATTTTACTTTTCGGGTTAATTTTTTGTTTCAACCACTTTTTTTAGTTGACACCCCTGTCAACTCCTAGTCCCGCACTTTTCAAATCTCTGATAAATTTCTTAGCTTCTGATTGAAGAAGTTTCTTCACACTTTTAGGATTTCTCCGCCAAACTCCCTCTAACAAACTTACCGTATGTCGATTATTTGGGTGGTAGATGGGATTTCGCATCCAGCGTGACACAGCTGATTTCGAGACTCTACACAATCTCGCGATATCGCTTCGACTTAGACCCATGCCGAGAAGAGTTTTTAGTAATTCTATTCTCGCCCATCTGCTGATTCGTTCCGCGACTGGGTCCCATCTTCCATTTTTCAAGTTGATACCCCTGTCAACTCAGTTGAAAGTTCCGTTGATGTTTCACGACCGTGCACGGTTGCTACCCCTGTCAACTCTTCTGCAACGTGCTCGATTAAGATCTGAAGTTGAACTTAACTGCCCTCGCTCAACGAGGGTTTGGAGCTCGACAACCCGCATGCCAAGCTTCTCAAGCTTCACCTTGACAAATTCCAACTCCCGCGCGATCGAGCTCATGCGTGCAAACAGCTCGTGCCGTAATTCTTCGAAAGCTCCCTCAAAAATTCTCCCGACCTCGACCCCCAACCGAGAAGTCCGAGGCTCAAGCTTTGCCTCGTGAAACTCCACCGAAACGCGATCGGTAAGCAGTTGAATCTGCTCCCCCGGCAAACCAATGCCAGTTAGCACATCGTAAATCTCATCATGCGAGAATCCCATGCGCATCATTGATCGAATCACGTCCGACGCAGCCACACCGCTTGACATTACTCCCGCCGAGAGTTTGGGTGTAGGTCGTTTATAAAAGAAAAAATCACGGTAGGGTGGCCACTGATGTACCGTAGAACATGACAAGCCCGATGAGGTAAATTGCATAAAACGCGACCAACACCGCACCCTGCCAGCGCGTCAAGTTTTGTCCCCTCCACATGAAGACAAGCAGCAGGGCCATCGCGACCAACATCATGGGGTTGCTAAACCAGAGCGCTTGGGAGTCCACTGTCAAAGGTCTTATCAGCGCTGCGCTGCCGATAATGAGCGCAGTGTTGAAAATGTTCGAGCCTACAATGGTGCCCAACGAAAATTCCGGCAACCGCTTGCCCATAGCAATTATTATTGTCGCCAGCTCGGGAATCGATGTCCCGATGGCAACTAATGTGAAACCAATTGCTGCCTCAGGAACACCCACTCCTAAAGCAATTCCCACTCCTGAGTAAATCAGCAACCACGCTCCAATAATTATTCCGGCCGTACTCAGAATGAATAGGAGGACCGACTTATTTAACCTCCTCTGCTCGCTTGGGATTTTTTTCTTAGTTTTCCTCGCTTCTCTCTTCAACACGAACCTCATGAAGAGCGCAAAAATCACTAATAGGAGCAGACCTTCCACCAGCCCGATCACGCCGTTGAGCGCCATCGCTGCTAGTGCCCCTCCAGTGGCCAGCATGATAATTCCTTCGCTGCGCCTCTGCCGATTAACTTGGACTATGCCGAATATCGCGGCGAGCGCCAAAATTGGGGTGATGTTGATGATGTTAGAGCCGACCACGTTTCCATATGAGATGCCGACATTGCCAAACCCGGCCGCCATTATAGAGGTGAAGAACTCCGGTGCTGAAGTGGCGAAAGCTACCAGCGTGAGCGCAATCACGGCTTGAGAAACGCCGAGCGCGCGGGCGATCCTGCATGCAGAGTCGACAAAAACATCACCCGCCTTAGCTATGAGCACGATGGCGGCCACGAAAGCGAGGATGTACAGGATAAATTCCTCTACCATCTAGCTCAACCCTTAGAAACAAACTTAAAGAAAACCGGCGTGAGCAGCGTCGTTGTGAGCGTCACCACAACCATCACCGCAAAGAGTTCGGGTGATACGATGCCGCTCAGTAACCCGAATTGAAGCACCGCCAGCTCGAGGGAGCCTCTAGAACACATAGCAGTTCCTATTTCCACTAACTCCCTCCGCTTATAGCCCACCGCCGCAGCTCCAGCTCCACATCCTATGAGTTTACCCGCAAATGCTGCAACGATGAGCGCGAAGAGTATGAAGAGATTCACTTGACTCCAGTTTGGCGCGAACGTGAGCCCAACGAAAACGAAAAACACTGGAGTCAGGATCGCTTGTAGTGCGACCGTTGCGTCGTCCAAGATGGTGTTCAATCTTATTCGACTGAGTAAAAGGGCATCGGGGCGCTCGCGCAGCCTGCCTATGAAGAGTCCGGCCATATAAGCACCTATTATCTCGTGAAGCCCGATGGAACGGGCTATCAAGGCGAGAGCTAGGGCAAGGCACAGCGCAAAGGCGAGCGGGACCCCCCGGCGCTCGAACCGCCAGAGTCTCTTCATTATATCTGCCTTGATTATCAACTTACGCGAGAGGTAACCGATGAGGATGAAAAACACCACTATGCCGATCGTCGCCCAGATAATCATATCGAGGTCGAAGACGCCACCCCTGATCACGGCTGTTGAGAGGATGCCCAAAACATAGACCGCTAAAATGTCGTCGATGAGCGCTGCCCCGACCATGAGGTGCCTGAATCGGCTGCGCTCGGTAAACCTAGTGACTATCTCAGTAGCAGTATTGCTGAGTGCTGCTGCAACGAAGAGGCTCGGCAAAATTTGTTGGGTCCAAGCGTAGGCCACCCCAAATCCTAGCGCGAATGATAAGGCCATTCCAAAAACCGCGACCATCAACGCTTTGAATCTCACTTTCATCAGCATGTCGAATCGAGAGTTCATTCCAGCGACGAGCATCAACACAATCAAACCCAACATCGCCACCCCACGGATGGCCTCAGCGGTTGCGGAGACAGGTTCACCAGCTGCGGGAATGACAATCCATCCGAGTAGCGCTGGGCCGAAGATGATGCCAACCGCGACCTCGCCTATCAAGGATGAAAAGCCGAAGTGGTGCAAAAGCTCACCGAAGAGCTTTGCGAAGAGAAGGAGGACAAGAATTGCGAGTAAGAATTCCATACTTTAACCTCGCTTCTCCCAGAGAATGTGCCCGTGCGCCTCGATTCGTAGGATTCGGTGATAAGGAATCTCAACTTCTCCCTCGGGCGAAGCTACGCGCATGAAGCCACGCCCAATCTCAAGAATATCACTACCCTCGATGACACGTTCATCCTTTGGAACGCCACGATGCAAAATCGTCACTCTAGAACTTTGTAGCTCGTCTTCGCCGCCCCACTTCAGCTTGTTCAACACATCACGCGGTCCCATTTAAATCAGTAGAATTTAGCCAATTTACTATTTGAGGTATTGCCCAACTCTAACCGAAGAGCTCGAGCGCTTCCAACACGTGCCTGCGTGCGCCCTTTTCGGCGAACGGGCCGTGTCCGGGATACAGCCGCTCCACTTCAAGTTTTGCAAGCCTCCGTAACGAATTAACTAATGCTTTCTCATCGCTGGTCGGCAGATCCGTGCGTCCGACGCCGCCGCAGAAAAGCGTGTCACCGGAAAACAAAATTTTTTGCTGGGGCTCGTAAAGGCTTATGCTGCCCTGGGTGTGTCCTGGAGTGTGAAGAACCTCAAGAATTAATTCACCTAGTTTAACCCGATTACCATCGTGTAGCTCGCGCGCTACCTCAACGGGCTCGAGCCTTTTGCCAAAAACTCCCGCAAACGTGACAGCAAAATCGCCTTTTCGGAGTAAATCTGCCTCAAGCTCATGGATTGCCACTTCACAACCTGAGGCCTCGATGAAATCGCGGTCGCCTCCTACGTGGTCGTAATGGCAATGGGTGTTAATGATTAGTTTGATGTTGCTCGGCTTCAGGTTGAACTTACTCAGATTTCGCTTGACAAATTCAAAGTTCATGCCCGTTCCAGCGTCTACGAGTGCGATTGTTTTATCGATGATTAAGTAAATGTTCGAGTCGAAGCCGTGGCCGCCGATGTTGTGAATCTCTACCAGCTTAACCACCTAGATGACCCCGAAACTATGGAAGAGTAGAGTCCCATGGAACCTCCCTAAGGTAATTCCAATCTCAGCTAAAAATAGTTCATCAAAGACCGAAAAACCTCTGAAGATTGAACTTTAACTGATCACGTTTTCCAGTCCAGCCTCACGGGCTATCTCAAGCGCTTTGCTGAATTCATCTTTCGTCAGCCGCCTGCCCAGCTCCTCAAACTCGTGCGCCTTGTACTCGGGTCGGTACTGATCCATGAGATTCACACGAACCATTGAACCCAAATTCTCAACTATCCACTCTAGCACAGCTCGCGTGCAGCACTCGACGTGATTTGGGAGCACGAGATGACGGATGATGAGTTCTGCGTCCGCAAATGCTAAGCCGTGGTTGCGAGCGACTATCTTGAAAAAGTTCATAACTTTGGAACACCGCAACGCACACTTGTCGCTGCCGTACTTGAAATCAGTGAGGTAAACATCTTGTGTTCCGGATAGCAGCTTCATCGCCTCGAGCGACATGTAAAAATTGGAGTTCCAAACGGAGGGTACGCTCACCTCGCATCGATTGAGCGCCTCTAAAATCGTGTGGAGATTCGGTGTGGGGTCTCCCCCAACCCAGTTAACATTTCGCGCCCCATCACGGCGTTGCGCCTCGACTAGCTTGGCGAGCGTCTGGGGCGAAACTTCAACACCCCCTTCTGGGTCCTGCGAAATATCCCAGTTCTGGCAATATTGGCACTTGAAGGTACACCCGTTGAAAAAAATCGTGTAGGAAGGCACTAGTTCGGGCTCCTCGCCTGTGTGAATGAATTCTGAAGCTATCCGCGACCGCTCACCTACTCCACAGACCCCTACCTTACCCACCGTACGATCGACCCCGCACCTGCGTTCACAGAAGTGACAAGAGCGCAGAATCCGCTTGGCAAGCTCCACTTTCAAATCGAGCAACGAGAGGCCGGGCCGCTTTAAATTTTCGAGTTTCGTTTTGCCCTTGTCAATATCCGTGAGCAACTTTCGAAACTCCTTCAACCCTCGCTCGTGGGCGCGCCATAACTCCTCATCACTTACCGAAAGGTCTACCTTCGCTGGCACGCGCTTGCACACTAAAAAGCGTGCTGGGAGCTTGCCTTCCATGACCGCAAAGTAACGTGAAAGCGACTTCCGTGCCTTACTGTCGCGGAGCACCGCTACCGCGTCAGTTCTGAAGATACGCCACATAGGAACACCAATCACATATTTTAAATCGTCACGCTAAAGAGTTGCGCAAGGGATAACTTGATAACCATCGCCGGGTCTGCTTCGTCCAAGCTCGCGGAGAGGGTTGCAAAGCAGCTAAAGTGCCCACTTTTAAACCCCGAGATAAAACGCTTCCCCGATGGCGAACTATATGTGCGCCTCGACAACAAACTCGAGGAGGAACACGTAGTCATTGTTCAATCAACCCACCATCCACAGAACGACAACCTAATCGAGCTCTTTTTGCTACTCGATGCCGCGAAGGATTTAGGAGCCCGACGCGTTACAGCCACCGTTCCTTATCTCACATACGCCCGGCAGGACAAGCAATTCAAGCCAGGAGAAGCTACAAGCACTCATATCATCTGTAAGCTCATAGAGCACGCGGGGGCGGACGACTTCCTCACCGTAGACATGCATAATAATGGGGTCATACAGAATTTTTCAATCCCAACCTTCAATCTCACTGCGATGCCCTTGCTAGGACAATACCTTGCCAAACTCAAACTTCAAGACCCCGTCATCCTAGGGATTGACCAAGAATCACTTGAGCGCGTTCGAAGGGTGGCTATCGAGCTGAAGGCCGACTATGATTACCTGGGAAAGCCGAAAGTGGCCCTGAAAAAAATAACTATCCAACCAAAACACCTCGAGGTCGCAAAACGGGATGTGATTTTGGTGGATGACATTATCAGCACGGGCGGAACCATCATCGAGGCAACACGAATCCTTCGAAGCCAGCGAGCGCGCAAAATCTACGCGGCCTGTACCCATCCAGCGGTCACTGAGGACACCCTCCAAAAGATTCTGAAGGCGGGCGTGCAAGCAGTCATTGCCACCGACACCATCGAGCACCGAACAAGTGTGGTCTCGGTTGCCCCCATCATCGCAGGGACTATCCAGCAAGGGTTTTAACATGAAAAGATTGATGTTCGTGCTCTCAGGCGAGCATCCAACATTGCCCACGGCTGAGGCGGTGGCCGCAATCAAGGCCGAGCACCGCGCCTACCGAGTGCTTGAACAGCACAACCAAGTGCTCGTCGCTGAAACCAAGGCTAGCCCAGAGATACTCGCTTCGCGTCTAGCGATGTGCCGCGAGATATGCTTGCACCTCTGCACTGCCCGCGCTCGTGAGGGGGACATCCTTGAGTCCGTGGGAAGTTCCGATATCGTGGATCTTATCCCCCATGGAAAAAACTTCGCGGTGCATCTAAAGCGTGTTAAGCGGAGTTCACCCGGAATCGATACACTGAAACTCGCTAAGAATATTGCCAACACCATCGCGGAAGAGGTCGAGTTTAAGGTTGATTTAGCCCACCCCGATATCGAGTTCTTGGGGGTATTGACTGGAGAACAATGCGTACTTGGAATAACTGCTGCGAGGGTGAATCGACGCCAGTTCGCGCGGCGCAGACCAACTCTCAGACCTGCATTTCACCCTGGTACTCTTATGCCCACGTTCGCCCGCTGCATGGTCAACCTCGCCCGAACCCCTCGAGGCGGCGTGCTATTAGATCCATTTTGCGGTGTAGGCGGCATCCTGCTCGAAGCGGGGCTAATCGGGGCAAAACTAGTTGGCATCGACATCGATCGCGAGATGATTGAGGGGGCGCGAAAGAACTTGGAGGCGAGCGATGTGGTCGACTTCCAGCTCATGGTCGGGGACGCCCGCAAGCTACCGGCGCTCGAGGTAGATGCCATCGCAACTGATCCTCCATTCGGTCGCCAAGCCTCTACGGCTGGGGCCCAACTGAAGGAACTCTATGAGCAAGCGTTGCCCTCAATAGCGGGGGTGCTCCGGCGCAAGGGATACGCATGCATCGCCTCTCCCGCTGAGCTGGAACTTGATGAGTTAGCTATAAGCGCTGGCCTTCGAATGATTGAAAAACATGAACAGCGGGTACACCGGAGTTTGACGAGGAGAATTTACATATTTAGGAGGAAGTAGGGTGAAACTTATCTTCCTAGGGACCAGCGGAAGCATCCCAACCGCTCAGCGAGGATTGCCCGCGATAGCACTGCGGCACGAACGCGAACTCTTGCTTTTCGACTGCGCGGAGGGGACGCAACGCCAGATGGTCAGAGCAAAGCTCAGTCCCCTAAAGATTAATGCAATCTTCATAACTCATTTGCACGGAGATCACTTCCTTGGACTCGCCGGACTCGTGCAGACTATGTCTTTGATGGACCGGGAGCGAAAGCTCGAAGTTTACTGTCCCGGTGGTGAGGGTGAACGCATCGAGAGATACCTCAAAATTCCCCACTACACTCTCAACTTCGAGGTAGCAGTGCAAGAGTTAGAGCCTGAGGAGGAACTCAAGCGCCGGGGATACCGCATCCTTACTTCCGATGCCGAACATTCGGTGCCCTCGCTCGCCTACGCTTTGGTTGAAGACCAGCGCCCAGGCAAGTTTTATCCTGAAAAAGCGGGCGCGTTGGGTGTGAAGCCGGGCCCCAATTTCTCCTGCTTGAAGTCGGGCAAAAGTATCAAGCTACGCGACGGGAGCATTGTCAAGCCGGAGCAGGTAATGGGCTCCCCTCGAGCCGGACGAAAGATTGTTTATGCCGGCGACACCCGCCCATGTGATAGTATCGTCAAACTCGCGCGCGATGCTGATGTTCTCATCCACGACTGCACGCTCGCCGACGAACTTGCGGACAAAGCGGCGCAGAACGCACACTCGACCCCAAGTGAGGCTGCCGAGGTTGCCAAGCGGGCAAACGTGAAACAACTCGTGCTCCTGCACGTGAGTCCGCGTTACAAAGATGATTCAATCCTTCTTAAACAAGCAAAACAAATTTTCCCTAACACCGTCGTAGCAAGCGACCTGATGGAACTCGATGTGAAATTTCAAGAGTAGAAGGCTCAGATGGAAGTTTAGCTCATCTGAAGTCGCATAATCCTCTTCTCGTCATCGCCCAATTTTCATCAAATTTCAGGCATTTGAATTTTTCGCTTGGGGAGATCTTGAGCGATTTTACGATTTCAAAGCACCTTAAAAAACTTGGCGAGAGGGCAAAAGCGATAAAATTTTGGTTGATAAAATTATCTGGTTTTTGGAATTATTTTCCCTTTTTTGTTTTTCGAACTTCTTTCATTCTCTCCAGATATCGTTTGGTATCTTCGCTCGCCCATTCCGAGACATCAATTTTTGCTATACTTCCATCTGATTTTTTTATTACAACTTCTTTAATGCCAGCGTTGATTATCACCCGCTTGCATCTATTGCAGGGTTTAGCCTCAGTTAGCGAACCATTCGCATTTTGCCCTAAAACGTAAAGAACTCCACCTAGGACGTTTGCCCCGTGCCTCGCTGCATTCACGATTGCGTTCTCTTCGGCGTGGACCCCCGGGCATTCATCATAGCTTGAGTAGTGGGGCAAATCTAGCTCATCTTTAATACAACCAACCTCGGAGCAGTTGATCACTCCTCGGGCTGGGCCGTTATATCCAGAGCTTACCACAGCATCCTCTCGAACTACGATTGCCCCAAACTTTCTCCTCAAACATGGAGATCTAAGACATACGGCTTTCGCAATCTCCAAATAATATTCAGCTTTTGTTGGTCTCAAAACCTCACCCGCAGTCCATTCTTTAATCCTTATTCCATACTCCTTAAAAAACTACGGAGAGAAGGTTGGCGAAATTATTATTTTTTGCTCTTCCTCAAGCTGCCGCCCGAAGAAATATAGCGGTCTATAGCCCTAGCAGCTTTTTTTCCATCCCCTATCGCTGAAATCACCGTCGCCGACCCACGAGTGATATCCCCTCCCGCAAATATCCCTTCTCTGCTTGTTGCACGCGTTTTTTCATCTACTATAAAATATCCACGTTTGTTTGTTTGCACGTTAGTTGCACTTCTCGCCACGATGGGATTCGCTGTCGTCCCAATTGCGCAGATAACCATGTCCACCTGCATGACAAAATTCGACCCCTCGATGGGAAGCGGTCTTCTCCGCCCAGATTCGTCTGGTTCTCCCAGTCGCATCTTAATACATTCCATTCCGGTAACGTTGCCCTTCTCATCGCCTAGAATCCTCACGGGCAGAGTAAGAAAATTGAACGCTATACCCTCTTCCTCAGCGTGAGCAATTTCTTCTGCCCTAGCTGGCGCCTCTTCTTTAGTCCTTCTGTAAACCACACGCACCTCCTTCGCGCCCAGCCTCAAAGCGGTTCTCGCGGCATCCATAGCCACATTTCCTCCTCCTATGACAGCTACTTTTTTACCCACCTTGATAGGTGTATCAAATTCTGGAAATTGGTAAGCCTTCATGAGGTTAGAACGTGTCAGGAATTCATTGGCAGAGTATACATCGTTTAAATTTTCCCCAGGGATGCGCATAAACTGGGGTGCGCCAGCGCCGTTCGCAAGAAATATTGCGTCAAACTCCTCTGCTAGTTCATCGACGCTTTTTGTAAGCCCTACCACGAAATCTTTTACGACTTTAACCCCAAGCTCCTTGATTTTGTCTACTTCATATTCCACGATTTTTTTAGGTAATCTGAACTCAGGAATGCCATAAGTTAAAACACCTCCCGGTTTATGAAACGCTTCGAATATCGTTACCTCATAGCCCATCTTCGCTAGGTCTGCTGCACAGGTCAAACCAGCTGGCCCAGAACCCACGACCGCAACCAATTTACCCTTCTTTTTCCTCTCCGGCAATTTCTCCTTTGTATCCTGTTTTCTCGCCCAATCGGAGACAAAACGTTCCAGCCTCCCTATAGAAATCGGCTTGCCCATTTTATTGTAAACACATGCGCGCTGGCACTGTTCCTCTTGCGGACAAACCCTTCCACACATGGTGGGGAGACTATTTGTTTTTAATATTTCAAGATATGCGCTAGCGAAATCCTCCTCAACTATCTTAAGGATGAACTGTGGGATGTGAATCTCAGCCGGGCAGCCCTCCACACATGGCGCAGGGTTACATTGCAAACACCTCTGCGCCTCGTAGATTGCGTCTTCGGTAGTATACCCTAGCGGCACTTCGTCAAAATTGCAGACCCTTTTTTTAGGGTCTTGCTCGGGCATCGGGCGTTGAGACCTTTTCATTCGTTCAGGTGTAGGTATTAATTCAGCCATTTTCTCCCCTACATGCGTTTCTGTAAGCTTCTAAGGAGTGTTTTTCCATCTTCTCGTATCGCGCTAGTCGGTTCATGAACTCTGGCCAATCAACCAAGTGTCCATTGAACTCTGGACCATCCACACAGACAAACTTCGTCTCACCATTCACGGTAACCCTGCATGAGCCGCACATGCCCGTTCCGTCCACCATGATGGCGTTCAAGCTGACGATTGTTTCCACCCCATGCGGCTTAGTAACCTCAGATGCGGCCTTCATCATCGGGGCAGGACCAATGGCCCACACTTTTTTCACGTCCTTCTCCTTTTGCAATACTTCATCTAAAATCTCCGTTACGAAACCCTTCCTAGCGTAACTTCCGTCATCGGTGGTAACCAAGAGCTCAGTGGAGGCTTTTTTCATCTCATCTTCCATTATGATTAAGTCTCTTGTTTTTGCACCGATAATCGAGATGACTCGGTTGCCAGCTTCTTTTAGTTCCCGTGTTATGGGATATACTGAAGCTATACCCGTTCCTCCCCCCACGGTTACCACGGTACCATAGTTGTCGATTTCGGATGGATTGCCTAGGGGCCCGACAAGCGAAAAAATTTGATCTCCCTCATTCATTTGAGAGAGCTGAGCTGTAGTCTTACCTACCACTTGGAATATAATTCGTATCCGCCCATTTTCTCGATTGTAGTCGGCAATGGTCACTGGGATTCGTTCCCCTCTTTCATCGACCAACAAAATTATAAACTGTCCCGGCTTGACCCTCTTTGCGATCAGCGGGGCAGCGACTTCTAATGAAATGATATTCGGGGCAATTTCCCTTTTAGTGATTATCTTATACATCCCTGACCCTTTCCATTAGATACATTTACAATCAAACTTTAAATTATTAAATATGTTGCAATTACTTTTCTGGCTGCTCCCAATCATCGATGTCTTCACGCTCAAACGAATCGTGGCGTATTACCGCTCACTTGGCGTTCGAGTTCCGATGAAACACGCAAAGCTTGGAACAGTCGAACGATGGGTTGGATACCTGCCAGCTGGCTTCATCATCTGCTGGTTCTCTAACTTTTTGACGGCTCTACTTTTAATCCTATTTGTACTTGCGGTTATAGGGCCCCTCGAGCTTTACCTGATGCGTCGGGGGGTCGGACCCTGGAAGTTTTTAAAACGAAAGCCCCCCAAACTTGTAACGAAAATTTTTCTGCTCGAGGGCTATAATGCCATCGGATACTACTTGCTGGGGGCCCTGCTTGCGCTACTGGTCAATATCTGATCTCGCGGATGGGCTTTTCCTCCCGCGTTCGAGGGGCGAGGTAATCAATCAAACGTTCGATGTCCGGGGCCTCCAGCGTCACGACGATGGGGCCGAGCGGGGACTCGCCTCCGGTGAAGCTCACCTTCCCGACTAAAGCCACCTGCTTGTTCAACATGAATTGCACCACATTGCCCCGCCTGCCTCGGAGCATCATCGAGCGGGCTGAGTCGCGGATGGCTTGTTTTCTTAAAAGCTGATGCAATCGATCAAGCGACTCCGCGCGGATGGACTTCCCAACTATTGAATTTTCATTTTGACTTAGCTCAAGGGTGGGGAATAGTTTCTTTACCGCTTCCTCAACCTTCTCCTTATCTTCAGTCGGCTTTACTTCTACCTCGACCTGCAACCTCAAGCCTTGCCACCAACCAAGTTCTCAAAAAGTTTGATCGCACGATTATGAAGTTCATCAAGCGTTCCCTCGTTCACGATGATGAAATCTGCGAGCGCGAACGCCTCACCCAAACCCCAGCTGAGTTCACGGCGGTCCTTCTCTCGAAATGATTTTAACTCCATCACATCGTCGACTCTCCCTCGGGAGGCGACGCGGGAATAGCGGGTATGTTCGCTCGCCCAAACTGCAAGTAAATGAAAACTGTCGCCGAAGGAGCGGCTGAACTCGTCAACTTCAGCTATGCCACGAATTCCATCAACGACGACTGCCTGCTTTCCCTTGCCCCGGGACTCAATTAACGGGACACATCGCTTGGCAATCGCGCTCAAGCCCTCGCGCTCCCTTAAATCGTTTGCGACTGCCGCGACGGTCGATTCGTTAATCTCTTGACCCCGGCGCTTGACCTCCTCCCAGACAATGTCGCCCATCCGAATACTCGCGACATCAAATTTAGCAAGAGCCTTAGCCACCTCAGTCTTCCCCGAACCGTGAAGGCCGACGATACCGATTATCTCAAGAGCCATTACAATCCTACCACGATCAACGTAGTAGTGTTGGTGACACCTGGGGTGGCCCGAATGTCGCCAAAAATAATTTTGGTCAACTTCTCAAGCGAGTCGACCTCAATTCGGGCGACGATGTCGTAAGGTCCCGCAACGGTCTCCGCCTTCTTGATACCCTCGATGGATTTGATTTTCCGAAAAACCTCTGCCGTTTTTCCCGGTTCGGCGGAAATTAAGCTATACGCGTTCACCATTTTCCCACCTCACACTAATTTCTAACGGCTCGCTTTAAAACCTCTC